>CAYHAJ010000332.1:0-4155 GCA_964354535.1 uncultured Pirellulales bacterium | reverse complement strand
CCCGCACAGGAACGGGTCTTCGCTCCACGCCTCGTTGTTGCGGCCCCAGTGGGGGTTGCGGAGGATGTTGATCACCGGCGAACGGTAGATCAGGCCCTTCTTGGTTCCCCTGAAGTTAGGGTCGTCATGCCAGGCGTTGTAGATGGCGCGCGCCTCGTCAGAGATAGCGTCCGCGACCTGCTGAACGAGTTGGGTGTTCCAGGTGGCCGCAAGGGCGGTGGGGATGGGAAAGAGCGTCGTGGGACCGCCGTCCCAGGAGACGCCGTGGAGGCATTGGTTCCACTGGTCGGAGCGGATGTTGAAACGCTCAACCGTCGTGCCCCGGTGGTTGAGCAGGCTGGCTTTTTCCTCCAGGGTCAGCCGCGCCATCAGATCTTTCACGCGGCTCTCCACCGGCAGGGATGTATCCAGATAAACCGGCCGCTCCGGCGTAGTCACAGCGGCGCCTGCCGCGATGGCAGAGGCGGCGATCAGTATGGTTAACGATCCGAGTTGGGAAACCTGCCTGCGTGACTTCATGTACGTGTTCCTTTCTCCACCATGGTCCTTCTGTACGCGTTCGCCCGGCTCGACGCTTCCCCATCCTATACGCTCTGCCGGGTCGGACCTCAAGCAGAAACTACCGCTTCCGCCATACTGGGGTGCGGCCGGAATACGGTGGCGGATTCTGCGACGCCGCAGCCTCGGCAACGAGCGGGAGTGGAGCCCTTGAACAGGCCGGAACCTGTAGGTCAGCCGGCCCCGGCTGATAGTTCTTGAGTAGGTCCGGTTCTTCCAACGACTTGGGGGACTGGCTCCAGAATGACCCCCGAGGGCGGGTCGGGCTCCCAAACGCGATTCTTTCGCGTTTGGGGACCCGGTCCTACAAGACCCGTTCGGGATCGCAGGACCGGCACACGGTGCGGATTCCAAGTCCATCGAGTCGGCTCGATGCGGGGAAATTGGCTTTGTTTTTCCGGGACCGTGTGCTCGCTCATTTGGTCCTAATCCTTTTTCCATAAAGCACTTGCCGCTGTTCGCTCTCTCTGCAAATTGGGTTTGTTTCGCACGTTTATGGCCCGGCGGCACCGGTGACCTTGCCGGTTCTCGCCCGTTCCTCCCCGCTGTTGGGAAATCGGCTTTGTTTTGCACCGTTCGTCTCCCGAGAACGCCGGTCTCCCGATCGGCATGGTGGTGGGAATTGGCTTTGTTTTGCGGCACCGATGACGCACGTACATACGGCATAACTCTTTTCCTGCAAATTGTTTAGCTCCAATTCGGCTCCCGCCGGAATTGGCTTTGTTTGTACAACTGGGCCGGGGACGGCCGGGCGGCGTCTCTCCCACTCCGTATTCAATCCGCAATCTGAAATCCGCAATCGAGACACCGCCTCGGTGCCCCGCTTCGGGCAATTGGCTTTGTTTTGCCGAGGCCTGTTGCATGTCCAATTCACCATAACTCCTTTTCCACAAGACACTTGCCCCTCTTCCCCACCTGCAAGGAATTGGGTTTGTTTCGCATGATTCTCCCTGTGGCGACCCGCCCACTGCGTCTGTTTCCGGACGCCGCCGCCAAATTGGCTTTGTCCTGAAGAAGGGGCCTCGCCGAAGTCTCGTTCGCCCCAATATCTCGTCACGGCGGCCCTACCGATAAGATAGACGTTTCTCGATACCTGTATGTTGTGCAAAAATCGAAAATGTCGCAGAAATTCTTATCCGCCGTACGCGCTTAGCTTTGTCATTCCCGCGCAGGATTGTCACCCCCGAAACGTCTCAGTCGGGGGCGGGAACCCAGGTTTTCTCGGTGCCGGGCGAAAGATCATAGCCCCGCCATTCCTGGCTGGGGACATGGGTAAGAAAACAATAGGAGTCCCGGCAGGGACGAAAGAACGGGCCACTGATTCATCACCACGGAGCGAACCACGCGAACAGAGGTGGAGATGAGCCACAGATTTCGCCGATTAGCACAGATTTTCAGAGAAGGGCCAAAGAGTAAGACGAAGAGAATCGACAACCGCGGGCCTCTTTCCTCCTTCTTGAATCCGCATTGCTGACCCGCAACAACTGAAAACGATTTCCAGATAATTTGGACGGCGTGACGCAAGCCTCGAAAACCAAAAGGATTACCTCTCGCGCAAAGACGCAAAGATCGCCAAGGGCAAAGCGATTCTTGTCTTGCTCTTCCTTTTCCTTTTCTTTGCGCTCTTGGCGTGCCTGGCGCGAGGAACTCTTGGTTCCGGCCGAAGGCCGGGCTGGGTAATCTGTGGCTCGATAACGCCTTATTATGCAAGGAGTTGCCGGCATTTCCGGCTGGGAACTGCGAACTGTCAACCGGGAACTGCTTGCCAACCGCCAACTGGCTACGGATAACTGCCTCATGCCCGGGAACTGTGAACGGGTCGTCGGCGGAGCATCCCTGGAAGGTGTGATGCTCCCAGCCCCGCCGACCGCTAAAGCTTACCGTAGTGCCTGACCCCCGAAGCCCTTTGCTCCAAGAGCAGCCGCAGCCTTGAGGCGACGGCCACGGGGAGACGCTCAAGCGGGAGTGTCAGCAGCTTGAGGCGCTGCTGGAAGAGGCTGACTAAGTCGGGCTTCCTTGAGTCGCTTGATGAACCGCCGCATGTCGCGTCGGCTGGCCTTGAACGTGTCGCCGACCATAGTCTCGGCGAACGCTCGACCCGGTTCGCTTCCTTCCGGCAGGCGGTTCAGGTTGAATCGCACGATCGCGACGTGCTGCGGCGCGAGAACCGTGTCATACCACGGGTTGGAGCCATGCAACTCATCGTTAACCCGGTACTTGCCTGTCTTGTACTGGAACCCGGCATACAAGCCGACCACCGGCACCTGCCCAACGTTGCAGACCTCTATGCAACCGTCGTTCTCAGGGCCGGGAACCCACAAGACATGAGACCGAACCACGATGCGCGGGCGCGTGCTGACCCGCCGCTCCCAGTAGTTGACGATGCCCAGCACGACGCCAGACACGCCCGACACTACGCCGACGATGATCCCGATGGTTTGGAGAGTACTCATACGCAGTGCTGCATGATAAACGCGCTCGCCCTCTCTCGCAAGGCCAGAGGCGAGCTAAGCCGAGGCTTCCTTGCGTTTTTCGGCGAATCTCCGCATTTCGCCTCGGCTGGCCTTGAACGTGTCGCCGATGAGGGTGCTGGCGAAGGCCCGGCCCAACCTTCGTCCTTCGGGCAAGCCTTCCAGGGAGAATTGCAGCAGCGCGCTGTCTTGCGGCTCGACCTTGCGCACCCACGCGTGGCTACAAATAGGCTCGGGGGCAGGGATGAAGCCCTCGTTGCCTTGCCCCCGTCGGCGCAGGAACTTGAAGATTGCGGTGATCCTCTTCCGCCCAAGCAGGGGGAATTAAGGGGGGAATTGAAGGTGTCAGGTACATTTTCACGAATCGCGAGGGGAATTGAAGGTGTCAGGTACATTTTCACGAATCGCGGGGGCGACGCAGCCGTTGACGGGGTTGGATTGCAGCCGTAGAATGCCACTGGCGACCACCGGTACGGGATGGTTCTCTTGGTCTGGCCGGTAGAGGACGAACTCTTCAGTGTGCTGGGAAACGACAATGAGCAAGACGACTGATGTTCCAACCGCCAAACCGAAGGGCGATGTGGTGCTCCAGGAAATCTGGCGCATCAAAGACACGCTCTCCGCTTCCTATGGCCACGACGTGGACCGCCTTTTTGCCGAAAGTCGCGAACGCCAGAAGTGTTCTGGCCACACGGTCGTGAATCTGCAAACGAAACGCCACAAGACGTGAGGCGGCGCGGGGCATTTCACGTGAGAGGCTGGGGAATACCGGCGACAGACCCGATTTAGGATAACGGTAGGTTAGAAACAGACAAGGGGGGAAGACGGAGAAGGGGGAGTCGCTCTGCCGCAGGGCGGCGCGGGGAAGGTCTCTTCTTTTCGCTTCTTGCACTGCAAAGCCGCAACATCTTGTCTTCTTGACAAGCCTTCTGATGGGCCATGCCGTAACTCTCCAGACGTAAATGAGTTACAAAATCCACAGATTTCGAGACTGTAGCAAGCGCACAGAGTCGTATCGCCGTAACCGCTGTCTCGGTAATGAGTTACATCAGCACAATGCTGCTGAGAATCACAGGCCCGTTGCTGGGTCGTGCCGTGGTGGCCGAAAGCCTGCGAGACAGAGGCT
>CAYHAJ010000331.1:0-12244 GCA_964354535.1 uncultured Pirellulales bacterium | reverse complement strand
CTCTGGTGGGGCAAGCCCCACCCTACGGGTTTCCCACTCTCTTAATAGTCGATGGGTCAGACCATTTCGCTTAAGGCGAAACGAGGTTTCTTCCGCCATCGGGGGAGCCGTGATCCCTGCAACCGCGCATACGCCATACTGGATGCGGCATTGCCGTGTTCACGTGCCTTGAGGGGCTGCGAATGCCCGGCCGATTCTGTACCCTGCTACGAAAGTCCATATTGTACCACATCGTCGCGCAAATGCAACGGATTTGCCGTTTTGTCGCAACGCAGTATCCCGTCGCCTACGCAGCCCGGCAGCCCCCGGCAACGCCTCGCGGAACAAGGCCGCTGGATCTGTCCCAGGCCGGGAGGATTGGCTTAGCCCTTTCGCGTGTAGGTCGAGGACGGAGACAACTCCCGTTCAAACAAGGAGTTATGCGCATAGGGATCGGTTCCTGCCCCGTCGACCGCCCGGAACGGCGTGTACCGCAGGGACGAGAACTTCGTTGGACCAGTGGGGGACGTTGACATCGTGACGCCGATGTGGTATCTTTATGGGACGTAAGGTTGTTTGACGAGTCAAAAGAAGTTGCATCCCGGCCGGAATTTGGCCGATAATTCGATTTTGTGGCAGCTTCTCGATGTGCGTGTGCCTCGCTGCCGGCGTGCCCTGTGGAAGAGGTTCAAGCGTGTGTGGCCAACGCTCAACATCCCAATTATTCCCATCTCTACTCTTAAGGAGGACCATCATGTGTAGATCGCGTGCGACTTTGATTTCTCTACTCCTTGTGCTGGCCCTGCCGGCGAGCGCCCAAAAGATACCCGACGACCCGAACCTGATCGGGCGTTGGACACTCGATGACGGTTCCGGCACGGTGGCCAAGGAGTCCACCGGCAAAGGCCTGGACGGCACCGTGTTCGGTGATCCTATCTGGGACCCGGCGGGGATCAATGGCGGGTGTCTGCTCTTCGACGGCGTGGACGACTATATCTTCATCGACGGCCGCTGGAAGCTGCCGGAGTACACGATGTCAGTGTGGTTCCGGTGTGACAGCACGGCCGCCACGGCGAGAGACATTTTGTCCGCCTACGAGCGCGGCGTGCAGCACGGCATCCTGGTCGAGCTGAGAGCGGACGGCACGTTGCGCTTCCTGAACCGCTTTCCCCTGGGCACGTCCGGCGGGAGGGAAGCGAATTCCACGTTGCCTACGTCCTACCGGGACGGCCAGTGGCACCACGTCGCGGTCACGAGGGCCAAGCCTGAGATCACGCTGTACGTGGACGGCGTACGCGTGGCTTCGAACACGGACACGAGCTCGTTCGACCCCACCGATTACTTCAGCCTGTGCGTCGGCCAACTGGACAACGAGCGCGGCTATGTCGCACCGACCGCACGGCTCTGGCTCGGCGCCATCGACGATATCTGCATCTACAACCGCGCGCTGACACCAGCCGAGCTCAAGCCTCTCGGTTTTCGTGGCAAGGCCCACAGTCCCACTCCGGCCATTGGAGCCGTCGGTGTCAATGTACAACTCATGCAGTGGAAACCGGGCACCGACGCTCTCTTTCACAACGTCTATTTCGGGACCACGCCGGAACTCGGCCCCGCCAACCTCATGGGCAACAAGCTGACTGCGCCGGCGTATTGGCACCTCCCGGGCTTGGAGCCGGGCATCACGTACTACTGGCGGGTCGATGAGATTCTGGCGGCTGGCACAACCTTCGCGGGCAACCTGTGGCAGTTCACTGCCGAACCCCTGACAGCTTACGTTCCGAAGCCGGTCGACGGGGCCAAGGGCATCTTCCCGGCACCGAGCTTGAGTTGGATACCCGGGAAGGCCACCGTGCAGCACCAGGTGTTCTTCAGTTCCAATCTGGCTGAGGTCGAAAGCAGTGCGGCCGCCGCCGACAAGGGCAAAATGAGCGACACCAAGTTCAGTCCCGGCGTGCTCCGCTCGTCAACCACCTACTATTGGCGCGTCGATGAGATCAAAGTCGACAACACCGTGAGCAAAGGTCAAGTCTGGAGCTTTGTCACGGCGGACGGCGCCGCGCAGAAGGTCGTGCGGCAGTGGTGGACCGGTATTACCACGGGCAGCGCCATCGCCGATCTCACCAGTAGTCCGAATTATCCTTACAAGCCCACCCGTGTCGAGATGCTCGAAACGTTCGAGGGACCGACCAACTGGGGCGACAACTACGGCACACGGATGTTCGGGTGGCTGACGCCGCCCCAGACGGGTGAGTATACCTTCTGGATCGCATCCGACGGCGTCTCCGAGTTGCGCTTGAGCACCGACGCGAGTCCGGCCAACGCCAAGTTGATTGCCGGCGTCAGCACCACGACGAACCCGCGCGAGTGGGGCAAGGAGACCAACCAGAAGTCCGCCCCCGTCACCCTGCAAGCGGGCCAGAAGTACTACCTTGAGGCCCTGCACATGGAGGCGACCGGCAATGACAACCTGGCGGTCTCCTGGCAAGGCGGCCCGATCACGACGCAGGCCGTCATCAGCAGCACGTACGTCGACGGATACGCCCAGCCGGCGCTGCAGGCGTTCGGCGCCAATCCCGCCGACGGCGCCATCGATACGGCCCAGACCCTGACTCTGAGCTGGAATGCCGGGGAGAAGGCCCAGAAGCATGACGTCTACCTCGGCACCGACAAGGCGGCCGTCCTGGCAGCGGATCCCAAGAGCCCGCTGTACCTGGGCTCGCAGGCCGGCACGACCTTCAATACCGGCGACCTCGAGTGGGGCAAGACCTATTACTGGCGCGTCGATGAGACCAACCCCGGCGAGGCCGGCAGCCCCTGGAAAGGCGCGGTCTGGAGCTTCGCCACGGCCAACTACATCCCCGTGGACGACATGGAAAGCTACACGGACAAGGCCGGCGAAGAGATCTTCTCCGCTTGGATCGACGGTCTGACCAACACCCTGAGTGGCTCGACGGTTGGCTACCTGACGGCCATCAACGGCACCTTCGGGGAAAGCTCGATTGTCCACGCCGGCAAGCAGTCGATGCCGATGGACTACAACAACGTCAAGAAGCCGTTCTACAGCGAGGCCGAGTACGAGTTCACCGCGGCCCAGAATTGGACGGCCAATGGGGTCACAGACTTGGGCTTGTGGTTCCGAGGCCGCCCCGTGTCCTTCCTCGAGACGGCGCCGGGCGCGGTCACCATGAGCGCCGCCGGCACGGACATCTGGAACATGTCGGATGAATTCCGCTTTGGCTTCCAGCGCCTCACAGGCGACGGCTCCATCATCGCCAAGGTAGAGAGCCTCGGCAATACGAATGCCATGGCCCGCGCCGGGGTGATGATCCGCCAGAGCCTCGACGCCGGTGCCCCGTTCGCCTACACCGTGATGACGCCCTCCAGCGGCGTCTTCTTTGGCTGGCGGGCCCTGCCGAATGGCACCTGTGCCAGCAACTCGGTGGCTACGGTCCGCCTCGCGCAGTGGGTCAAGCTGACCCGTACCGGCAACGTCTTCACGGCCCAGTACTCCGCCGACGGTAAGACGTGGAAGGATATCAACGGCGCGGACGGCAAGCCGGTCGCCACGACCATCACCATGACCGGCAGCCTCTATGTCGGCCTGGTCGTATGCAGCCACTCCGCTACTGCGGTCACGACGGCGAAGTTCTCGAGCGTCGCCATCACCGGCGGCGTCAGCGGTCAGTGGGCATCGGCGAATGTCGGGATCGTCCATCCGACCAACAGCCAAGAGCCCTTGTACGTAGCGATCCAGGATAGCGCCGGCAAGATTGCCGCGGTGGCCAATCCGAATGCGGCGGCCGTCACGCTGACCACCTGGACCGAGTGGAAGGTTCCCCTGAGCGGCTTCACCGGCGTCAATCTGGCCAAAGTCAAGAAGCTGTATGTGGGCGTGGGCGACCGCAACGCCCCCGTCCTGGGCGGCGCCGGCCGCGTCTACATCGACGACATCCGGGTGAGCCGGCCCTGAGGATTTATGATTGATGATTTGCGATTTATGATTCATTGATCGTGAGTCCGAACGATGGTCCCCGAGCAACAAGCGGGGTCCAGCACAACAAGGTACGAATCCGAGGCCCGCGCCAAGATCGACGCGGGCCTCGGCGTTTTCATCCGGAGTGACGCACCGGTCGCGCACCGCGGCCGGTCTTGTTGATTTTCCTTGCCTTGAGCCCCCCACGGCGGCTATCATGGTTCGTGCATCTGTGCGATACGACACCGTGGGCTGCCGACGAGATTTCGCGGTCCCTGGCTCTGTCCGAAAGCGGAGGTAGAAATCGTGGAGAGCGGGTCGGGTATTGGACATCTTCCTTGTCGCGTGCCGGCCGTTCTGGCCCCGTCCATGATCACTTCCCCCATTACCATTGCGGCCTATCCCGGGCACGAGGGCAAAACCATTATCAACGCGGCCGAACCAGTGACGAATTGGCGCAGGTGCACCGGCCCGCAGGAGTGTGCCGGGAATCCGAACTGGGAGCACATCTACTGGGCGGATGTGGCCGCAAGGGGACGTGCCCCAAGACGTGGAGTTCTCGTATCGCCAGTATTGCCTGCGTTCCTACACCGGCACTTCCTGGAATACTGAACGAGACGACCGTGGACCTGGAAGGCAAGACCTATTGCGACGTGCAGGGGAACAGGATCTCCGGGAAGGTGACGTTGCAGCCCTTTGAATCGAAAATCCTCGTGTCGGCCGATTTCGAACCCTCCACTCCGGCCCTTCCCTGAGGGCCTTCAACGCAATAACGGTTTGGCGAAAGGTGCCTGCCTTCTGTCATTCCCGCGCAGGCGGGAGGGGTTCCCAATCCAGGAAGGCCGCGGCCTTCCTGGACCCCTGCCTGCGCAGGGGTGACAGCGGAGGGCTCCCGCGCTCATTCTGGCGGAGGCTCCAGGCGAGATAGAAAAACGCCCCACCGCGGGGAAAAATCACCAAGAAAGAACGAAGCCGTAACAAAACGGTAACGTGCGGAACCGACAGTAAGGGCAAGCGGTGGGTTGCGGAGCGCCGGTTTCCGGCAGCCGGACCAGGAGCAACCAGAAACCGACGACACCAACTGTTTGACTCTGGAAAGGAGCGCGGCCATGAAAACCGAAGAACATGAGAAGACGAGAACGCCAGAAGAAGGGCAGAAGGTAAGAACGGAAGAAGATCGGAGAGCTTTCTCACCTTCTCACTTTCTCACCTTCTCACCTTCTTGGGTTCGCACCCTCCTGCTGTTGGCCCTGTTCCTGGGCCTGTCGGCCGCCACGGTACACGCCAAGTCGGCGGCGGAGCTGTTGCGCGAGGGGCTGTACGCCGAGGAGGTCGAGGGCAATCTCAATGCCGCCATCGGGATCTACCAGCAGATCATCCTCGACACCACCGCCCCGAAGAACCTCGTCGCGCAGGCCCTCTACCGCCAAGGCATGTGTTTCATGAAGAAGAAGGACGAGGCCAAGGCCCGCGAGGTCCTCGGGAAGCTGGTGGACGAGTACGCGGACCAGACCGATGTGGTGGAGAAGGCCAAGCCGGTCCTGGAGGGGCTGGGCAACGCCGACCCCGCCACGCTCATGCCGCCGGAGACAATCGCGTACGTCGAGATCGGCAGCCCCGGCCAGCAGGTGGCAACCATTCTGAAGATGCTCAAGGGTACGCCGCTCGAGAATCCCTTCAGCATCATCGGCATGAAAGACGGCGGGAAAGAGGCCAGTGGTGGCTCCTCGGCTTCGGGCGCGGCGCCGAGCGGGGGCAGCCGCGAGAAGAACCCTGCCCAGATGTTCCAGGCCTTGTTGAATCCCAGCATGTTGGCCGAGATGGAGAAGGTGCGCGGCATCGGCATCGGCATTCTGGAGGTCGCCCAGAACCACCCGCCGGCGATCGTCGTTCTGTATCCCGGCCGGAGCGAAGCCCTCAAGGGCCTGCTGCAGATGGCCATGACGGCCTTCGGCAGCGACGCCGAGTCGGTGGAAGGCATGACCACCGTCGCCTTCGGCGATGGCGGCGGTGCGGCTTTCGACGGGACAGTAGTCATCGTGGTCTCCCCCTCCCCCAAGGCCAAAGAGACGCTCCAGTGGGCAATCCGGCAGTATAAGGGCCGGACCAGCCAGCCCTCGCTGGCCTCCGGCAACAAGTCCTTCGCCCAGATCAGCAAGCAAGCCCGGCAGCAGAACGCCCTGACTCTGTGGCTCAACGTCGATCAAGCCTACGCGAAACTGATGAAGCTGCTGCCGACGGACCAGATCCCGCCGCAGTTGCACATGGCCGATGGGGTGATCAATCTCAAAGACATCGACGACGTGATCGCCACTCTGTCGTTGCGTGAGACCGGCCTAGCGCTGGAGGCCAATGTCGGTTTCAAGGCCGGGTATCGGTCCCTGGCCTACAACCTGATTCACACGCCCAGCCTGAACAAGGACGCCCTCAAGGTCGTTCCGGCCGACGCCGTCGCCCTGATCAGTCTCACCTTGGGCGGTGCCGGGACACCACAAGCGCAAGCTGCCAGTGATCAGATCAAGAATGCCACGGGGCTCGACATCGGACCAGAGATCTTCGGCAACATCGAGCAGATTTCGTTGTTCGTCGTGCCTCCGAAAGAGACCGTGCTGCCGCAAGGCCCGCACGTCCCACCGATTGTGCGATCGATCGGCCTGGCGATCACGAGCCGCGATCCGGAAAAGACGCAGAGACTCCTGCTGACCCTATTGCAGATGGCGAACTTGGTCGCCCCGGACACGCAACAGCCCCCCACGGGAACCGGCCGGTACGAGATCGCCCTGGCGGATAC
Organism: uncultured Pirellulales bacterium; assembly: GCA_964354535.1. Classification (GTDB taxonomy): domain Bacteria; phylum Planctomycetota; class Phycisphaerae; order Sedimentisphaerales; family Anaerobacaceae; genus PLanc-01. The sequence continues at coordinate 5,501 of CAYHAJ010000331.1, read as the reverse complement.
CATGAAGCTCTTCGGCTACACGAACGAGACGAACAAGACCCTGGTGCTCTCGCTGAACTCGCAACTCGTCGAGCAGTCCGTCACGGCAACCCGGCAGGACACCTCGGTCCTGAGCGGCGGGCCGTTGCAGGACGCCCTGGCAACGCTGTCGCCCACCACGAGCAAGCTGGTTCTGATCAACGTCGGGACGGCCCTGCAGCTTCTGGAGCAGAACGCCACGTTCGACTCGGAGGAGGTGGCGCAGCAGGCGAAGCGGGCCCTTGCGGAGCTCAGCAAAGCCGCCCAGAAGACCACGATTCGTCTGCTGACGAACGAGGCGGCCGACAGCTTCGGCGTCCGCCTGAGCGTGAGCGACTTGCCCCCGCTGCAGCAGCTCTTCGGACCGATCTCGCAACTGGCCCAGATGATCGCCGAGGCCAAGGCGAAGGTAGGCCATGCCCAAGCCCGTTCTGCCGCGCCCATCAGCATTCCCTCCGCGCGCCGCGCGCCCACGGTGGATGGAAACGCGGACGACGCCTGGGAAGGTGTGCCGTCACATGCGATCGGTCACGTCGTCTATGCTCCCGTCTCGTCCGAGGCGGACCTGTCGGCTAACTTCAGAACCATGTATGACCAGCAGGCCTTGTACGTCCTCGTGGACGTCACCGACGACCGTCTGGTCAGCGACTCCGCGGAAAACTGGCTGGACGACGGCGTGGAAGTGTTCCTCGCCGCCGAGAACAACAAGGGCGGCGTCTACGGCGACAAGGACTACCAGTACCACTTCGATTGGGACAGCACGGCCCCGGCCATGGGCGAGGGGCGCCACAACAACACCAACGGCGTCCAGTACGCCTTCGCCCGCACCGACAAGGGCTACCGTTTGGAGGCCAAGCTGCCTTGGTCCACTCTGGGCACCACCCCCGCCGTCGGCAAGAAGATTGGCCTCGACGTCCACGTAGACGACGATGATGATGGCGGCGACCGGGACACAAAGATCATGTGGTTCGGCACGCACGACGTTGCCTGGCGACAGCCCAGCGCGTTTGGGACCGCCGAGTTGGCGGGCCTGGTCGGCTGGTGGAAACTGGATGAGAAGGAAGGCCGGACGGCCGCCGACAGCTCCGGTAACGGCCATGAGGCCACCGTGCAGGGCAATCCTGACTGGCAGCCGGCGGGTGGGCGGATCGGCGGGGCCATCGCCCTCGGCGGCGACGGCGATTTCCTGGATGTTGCCGACCGGGCGCCCTTGGGTTGTGCCGGGGGCGTCACCCTCGCGGCCTGGATCAAGGCGAAGCAGCTCGACAAGCCTTGGCAAGCCATCATCACCAAGGGCGACGACACCTACCGGATTCAAAGAAACAACGAGACGGAGATGCTGGAATTCGCCTGCACCGGCCTGCAAATACCCAACGGCAACGAGTACGGCAGCCTGTTCGGGAAGAAGGCCATCACTGTGGGCGAATGGCAGCACGTCGCGGGTGTCTACGACGGCAGGAAGATGTACATCTACGTCAACGGTGCCTTGGATGTTTCACAGGATGCCGCGGGCGCGATCAACACGAACGACACGCGCGTGCAAATCGGCGGGAACACCGCCATGGGCGACCGTTTCTGGAACGGCCTGATCGACGACGTGCGCGTCTACAACTACGGCTTGGCCGAGGGACAAGTCCAACAGCTTTATCGCGAAGGGAAATAGACCTCTACTCATGATGGAAGACGTGGGAGGCCGGGCAGCGGACCGGCCTCTCGCATTTCCACGCCGGCCCGAATATAATTGGCGCAGGCCAAGCTGTACGGTGGGGCTTGCCTCACCATGAAACCCCGTGGCAGGGAACACGGAATAGCCCTTGATGGCACGAACAATGTGACAGATGATGCGATTTCTCCATCACTTCCATCCTGGTTTCGGTCAGTTTCGCTGGGTCGTCCTGCTGCTGGTCGTGGCGGTGATCCTGCCTACGGTCTGCCTGCTGTGGTTCATGCATGAGGTGGTCCAGAACGAGCGTCTCGTCGTGCGGCAGAAGCTCACACTATTCTACAAGGGCCGGCTGGCCGAGGCCGTCGATCGGGTCAACACCCGATGGACCGAATATTGCCGGCACCTGGAACGACGGTCCTCGGTCCCTCCTTATCGGCAGTTTGCCTCGGCGGTGAGTCAGGAGGGGTACGCCGGCATGCTCGTCTACGACGCCGTCGGGGTGCGACTTTATCCCCTCATCTCCACCGAGACCGAAACCCTGGCCCGACCGTCCGAGGCCTTCGCGGACGCATGGGAGATGGAGTCCATCAGCGGGCAGTACGAGCAGGCGGTGCAGCGCTACGAGGAGTATGCCCGGATCAGCGACGGCCACGGGCGCCTGGCCGCCTACATTGGCAAGAGCCGATCGCTCGCCAAGCTCGGCCGCATCGACGAAGCCATCGCGGAATGCCGGCTGCGGGTGGCGTTCAGCCCGCTGGCCGAGACGGGCGATTCCCGCTGCCTGGTCCTGATCGCCAATGCCCGATTGCTGCTACTGAGCTGGATGCAGGACAAGCCGGCCTACGCGTCGCTCTACGAGGAGACCTACCGCAAGCTGCTCGCCATGCTCTACAACGCCAATGGAGCGGGCTTCGCCCTGCCCGCCGATCAGAATCTGTTCATTGCCCGTAAGGTCCTGGAAATCGGGCAACAGAACGGTCTTTTCGACAAGAATGCCGACCTGCTGCGCGGCACCGCACTCCAGACACTGATCGCGGCCGAGGAGCAGTCCATCCGCTGGGCCGAGCGGTTCCCCACGGTGGACTCGTTCCGCGGCTGGGAGCCGGACAAGCTGCAAGAGCTCGGGCCCGGGCGGATGGGGGCCGAAAGGGACCGAAGGCAAAGGATGGAGGACCGAGGACAGAGACCGGAAGACAGAGGGCAGAAGATGGAAGGCAGAGGACGGAGGGCAGAAGACGGACCGCCCCCCCCCGTCCACCGTCCTGGGCCGGCCTTCCGCCCAGACTCGTCCCGTGGCGCGCCGGCCCCGCCCCCCTTGGGTCCCCCTCCACCCTCTCCTGGTGCAATCGAGGAGGATCGCTTCTACGGGATCGTCCGCAAAGGACCTCAGGGGACGTGTGCGGCCTTGTTGTCCGCCGCGCCGATCGTAGCGACCCTGGTGGATTCCCTGGGTGATCTGGTGGACTCCAATATCGACTATCGCATCATCGATCGGACCGGCCGCGTCCTGGCCGGTGTGGGCGAGACGGAGCGGGAGCCCATTGCCGCCGGAGCCCTCGGCGCGCGATTCCCCGACTGGTCGATCCAGTTGTTCTTCCGGGATAGCGACGTCTTCAAGCGGGCCGCCGACGAGCAGATCGCCGTCTACACTTGGACAGGCGTCCTATTCATCGTCCTGATCCTGGCCTCCGGCGCCGTGGCCGCCCGGAGCCTCGGCCACCAGGTCAAACTCAACAAGTTGAAGAACGACTTCATCGCGACGGTCACGCACGAACTGAAGACCCCTCTGGCCTCGATGCGCGTCCTCGTCGATACCTTACTGGAAGGCAACTACCGCGATCAGAACCAGGTCACGGAATACCTCCAGCTCGTCTCGCGGGAGAACGAACGGCTCAGCCGCCTGATCGACAATTTCCTGACCTTCTCGCGGATGGAGCGGAACAAGCAGGCCTTCCGGATGCGGCAGGTCAGCCCGGTGAGCATCGCCCGCGCGGCAGCGGAAGCCGTGAAAACCAAGCTGGGCCGGGGCCACTGCTGCTTCGAGACCCAGATCCCCGACCAGTTGCCCGAGATCCGGGCCGACCACGATGCAATGGTCACGGTTCTGGTCAATCTTTTGGACAACGCCTACAAATACTCGTACGACGAGAAGCGCATCAAGCTGAGCGTCACAGCCGACGATGGCTCGATCCGCTTCAGCGTTCGCGACAATGGTCTCGGCATCCCGCGCCGCTCTCTCAAGAAGATCTTCCAGCGCTTCTACCAGGTGGACCGCAGCCTAACCCGCCGGGCCGAAGGCTGCGGCCTGGGCCTGAGCATCGCCAAGTTCATCGTCGACGCCCACCAGGGCACGATTACCGTCGAAAGTAGACCCGGCCAAGGCAGCACGTTCACCGTCACGATCCCCACCGTCCCCTCTTCGTGATCGGCTCGGGAATCGACCTTCGGCTTACGCCGTGCCGGGCGACGGTGGTCGCCGGCCAAAGACATCGCGGATGCCATTGTGCAGGCTCATGGTGTACGCCACCACGATCGAGAAGGTCACCGCCCAGTGCAAGCCGTAGTACTCGCAAACCGCGAGCAAGGCGGGAACACACGCCGCCGTGATCACCAACTGGGCGAAGCTCGCCGGCTCGTCCGTGATACATTCCGGACCGACCGCCATCATGCTGGAGAGAATCAAGAGATACGCATTGAGAATATTCCAGATGGGGAAGAAGAGCAGCCAACCCTTGCTTTGCCAAAGCAGGGTCCAACCGGCGTAGAGTCCCGTGCCCGCGGTGACCAGGACCGCGAAGACCAACATGGCGATCTTCTCAAGACCCGATTTCTCTCGCCGGAGAAAGACGTTGATCAACGACAGAAGTAAGCCCGCGGTGGCCGTGAACGTGCCCACGACCAAGACCACCATCACCTCGTCTCTCGCCAATGGGCTCGTAAACAGGCGGATCAGGTCACGCTGCAGATCAGGGTCCATCAGCCACAGGAGCACGAACGATAGGCTCAGAGCGAAAAGCGTTACATCATCGTAGCGCGGGATCAGAAAGGAGAACGTCTCCTGCAGGGCACGCCTGCGTCGCTGCTGATCCGTCATCACCTCAGGTGGCAGCAGGCACTCCGCAATCTCGCCGTCGCTTCTTCGTGCCCAGAAAGCAGTTGCTTTCCGCTTCTTCTCCGCGCTCTCGGGAACCGGCTCGGGGGCGACGCCGGGCTCCTTCCGACACGCCACGACCGTGTGCCCACACGAGGGGCACTTGACCCTCTGCCCGACGAGCCTCTCCTCGGCCTGAATTGCCCGCCCACAGTAGATGCACGAGAACTCGATCATGGGATCGCCCACAAGAACGAATTCGCCTCAGATCGCCACAGCAGGACAGTATACAATCTTGGTCGGCAATCCGCCAGGCAAGAAAGGACGACGGGTGGCAGCGTTTCCGAGCCCTACCAAGCACCATCTTCATCTTGGGCCTGTCCGCATAAGCGTGGACATGGCGACCTGGCTGGCAGGCGATATAATCCGGTCGCCGCAGTCCTCCCGATGTCCGGCCGGCAGAAGGAGACCAGTACGGAGGCGGAAGATGGAGTTGAGGGATAAGCGGATTGCGATTCTCGCGCCGGTGGCGTGGCGGACGCCGCCGCGCGCGTACGGGGCCTGGGAAACCATCGCCAGCAATATCCCAGCGCGGCCTCGCTGCGCTCGGCCGCAACCAAAACTGGCTCGCGCCAAGACGCCAAGAGCGCCAAGAAGAGAAGACGGGTGACAGAAGACAGAGGACGGCGAACCCATGAATCCTTGGCGATCTCTGCGTCTTTGCGA
>CAYHAJ010000330.1:0-7506 GCA_964354535.1 uncultured Pirellulales bacterium | reverse complement strand
ACCAAGATCCGGGTTCTGCAACGCAAAGCCTACGGCTTTCGGGACACGGAATTCTTCAAACTCAAGATCTACGGCTTGCACGAAACCCGTTATGAACTGGTTGGAGGAGTCACAGGAAAGTACGCTAAAACCGGATGAGCCATTATTCTGGCCCGCGGGACCCACCGCGGCAAAGAGGTCGCCATGCGGCTGGCCCTCGGCGCGACGGGTGGGCGCATCGCTCGGCAGGTGTTGACGGAAAGTGTCCTTCTCTCCGTGGCCGGAGCGGCGATCGGCGTGCCCCTGGGGTACTGGGGACTCCACCTGCTGATGGCCTGGTTTGCGGAACCGATCAATCCTCCCCGCTGGCTGACATTCCAGCCCGATACTCGCTGGGCGGTTTTTTGCCTGGCCGTTATTGGGGCCGCGACAATCGTGTCCGGGCTGGTCCCCGCGCTGCAGGCCGCCCACACGCGGGACCTTCACGGCGTCTTGCAGTCCTCCGGGGTTCGCAGCACCGGCTCGCGGTCGAGGCGCCGGGTGCTGAGCGCCATTGTGGTCGGGCAGGTGGCGCTGGCCTTGACCCTCCTCATCGGCGCCGGGTTAGTGTTCCGGTCTTTTCGCAAAGTCCAGGATATCGATCCGGGATTCCGTACGGACGGCGTTCTTACGTACCAGATCGCGCTGCCCTATGCGGGGTATGCCGATGAGAACAAACGGCAGGCCTTCTTCGAACAGCATCTCGAAGAGGTCCGGGCGTTACCGGGCGTGACCCAGGCGGGACTCGCCAGCGCTCCCCCGCTATCGGCCTCTCATGACGGGAGGTCCTTCGAAGTCGAAGGAGCCGTGAAGAAAGCCCCGGGCGAGCAGGACCCCATCGTGCTCCTTGTCGTGACCACGCCCGGTTACTTCGAGACGATGAGCATCCGACTGCTGGCGGGCCGGTTCTTCCAGGAGCAGGACAATCGGCCGGACAGCGAGAGAACCGTGATTGTCAACGAGAGCTTCGCCAAGCACTTCTGGCCCGGCCAGGATCCCATCGACAAACGGATTCGATCCCCGGGCTCTCAGGACTGGATGCGAGTGGTTGGTCTGACCAGGGATGTGAAGCACTATGGCTTGGAGCAGCCAATGCGGCCCAGTGTCTACACCCCCTATGGGCATGCGCGCTCGACCGGGATGTTCGCCGTCGTGCACACCCAGGGCGATCCGGTCTCTCTGGTTCCTGCCATTCGGGAGATTGTCCGCGCGGCGGATGCGGACTTGCCGATCTACGGGATCAAGACGATGCCGCAACGTGTGCAGGCCTCGATGTTCCTCCGGTTCATTTTTTCCTGGATGTTCGCGGCCTTTGGCGTGATTGCCGCGATTATGGCCTTTGCAGGCATCTACGGCGTCGTCAGCTATTGGGTCAGTCAACGGACCCAGGAGATCGGGATCCGCGTGGCCCTGGGAGCCCGCGTGCCCGACGTGATCCGGATGGTGCTGGGCCAGGGGTTACGGCTGATCGGACTGGGTCTGGGCCTTGGTATGGCAGGGGCCTTGATGCTGAGCCGGCTGCTGGCCGGTACGCTCTACAACATCAGCCCCACCGACCCGCTCACCTTCGCCGGCGTTGGGCTCCTACTGACTACCGCCGGGGTCCTGGCCTGTTATCTCCCCGCGCGACGAGCCGCCAAGACCGATCCCATGGTGGCGCTGAGATACGAGTAAGAGGAGTGGCCAGTTGACAGTTTGCAGTTGCCAGCAAGAGTACGCGAACCGAACGCCGGAGCCTCACAACTGGGAACTGACAACTGTCACCTGAGAACTGGAGCTACGCAATGACGACTTTGCGGCACGACGTACACTACGGCCTCCGAACGCTGACTAAGGACCTCCGGTTTACGGTCACAGCGATCCTGACCCTGGCACTGGGGATCGGGGCCACCACTGCCGTCTTCTCCCTGGTCAACGGCGTGCTGCTGCGTCCGCTTCCTTATCCGCAACCCCGGCAGTTGGTCTGGCTGCATGAGTTCCTGCCCGCGCTGGCGGAGAAATTCCCCGTGCTGCCGGTCAACGCCCGGCACTTCATGGAATGGCGGCAGACGAGCTCCTCGTTCGCCAGTCTTTCGCTCCTGAAGCCCGGCACCATGAACCTGACCGGACGGGAGGAGCCCGAAATCCTGCACGTGGTGGCGGCCTCGGCGAATCTGTTCGAGACACTCGGGGTGCAGCCGGCGTTGGGGCGGAGCTTTCTGCCGGAGGAAGATGAGGAAGGGCGTCACCGCGTGGTCGTCCTCAGCGACCGGTGCTGGCGACGGAAGTTCCGTGCCGATCCGTCGATCCTGGGGGCCACGGTCATCCTGGACCAGGAAGTGTACACGATCATTGGGGTGCTGCCGCCGGATTTCCGCCTCCCTTGTCCGAACCCTTTCGGCGCGGTTGAATTGGCGCTCCGTGCACAATCCGATCTGTACACCCCCAAGGTGTTCACGCCGGCGGAAAAGAAAGAGCTGATGGGCATGTTCAATTTCGACGTGCTCGGGCGTCTTAAAGCCGGTGTCACCCGGGAGGAGGCGTTGGCGGAATTGAATGTGATGGCGGATGGGCTGGTGAAGATGGCCGGAGAGAACCTGGAGCTGCGCGCGATCGTCAAACCTCTGCGAGAAGCGATGGTCGAGGACTGTCGGCGCGGCCTGCTTCTGCTGTTGGGGGCAGTGGGAGCCGGACTGCTCATCGCCTGCCTGAACCTGGCGAGCCTCAGTCTCGTTCGGGCCGAGCGGCGCGGTTTCGACGCGGCGCTGCGAACGGCCCTCGGCGCCACGCGCGGGCAACTCGCGCGGCAGGCCTTGACCGAGACCGGCCTGCTCGTGCTGGCGGGGGCGGCTCTCGGCATTGCTGTGGCCAACACCGCTCTGCGCCTGCTGGTCCGTTTGGCGCCGAGCGACATTCCCCGGCTCGATGAGGTCCGGATCGATGGTCCGGTGCTCCTTTTCGCTCTGGCCGTGACCGTGGCTACGCTGTTATTGTCAGGACTGCTGCCCGCCTGGCGCACGACGCAAAGCCGTCCCGAGCACGTCCTGCGAGCCGCCGGTCGCACCGTCGCCACGGCGGCGGGGCTGCGCCTCCGCAATGCGATGGTCAGCATCGAGGTAGGGCTGGGCGTCGTTCTGCTGGTCACCGCGGGACTGCTCTTGCACAGCTTCGCACGCGTGCTGCGTGCCGACAAGGGGTTTCACGCCCCGACGGTGCTGGCCGTCGATATTGCACCTTCACCGACGAAATACGATGCCTGGGAACAGAGGCGTCAGTTCCACGCCCGACTGCTGGAAGAGGTGGCGTCCGCTCCCGGCGTTCGCTCGGCGGCCCTCGTCAGCGCGTTGCCGCTGACAGGCCAGGACTGGGTCAGTTCCGTGTGGCTGGTGGGGGACTCCCGGCAGGATTTGGAACGGCCGATGGCCAATGTCCGCTTCATCAGCGCGGAGTATTTCGGCACGATGGGTATCCCCTTGTTGGAGGGACGCACCTTCCGGGATACGGACCGTGCGCGGCCCGTGGCCGTGGTCTCCCGACGGCTCGCGCGCGTGCTTTGGGCCCAGGACGATGGAGTGGTGGGACGCCGCTTCCTGCACGAAGGCGATCAAGAGTACGAAGTCATCGGGGTGGCCGCGGATGTGCGGAGCCACGTCGATCAGGAGAGCATACCCATTCTCTATCGCCCTTATTGGGACAAGGCGCCGGAGAAAACCGTGGTTGTGGCCCGCTCCGTCGGCGACCCGTATTCCATCGCCGGCGCGGTGCGGGCGGCGATCCGCCGTGCCGATGTCGATACTCCGATTGCCGGTATGCACACGATGCAGAACGTGCTGGATGAGTCCGTGTCGCAACGCCGGTTCCAAATGCTGATCGCCTCTCTTTTCGCCGTGTGCGCTCTTCTCCTGGCCGCACTGGGGATCTACGGCGTCGTTTCCTATTCCGTGGCGCGACAAACGCGGGACCTCGGTATCCGCGGCGCGCTGGGTGCACGGCCGGTGGACTTGTGTGCGCTGGTTTTGCTGCGGGGCTTGGCGCCGGTCGGACTCGGATTGCTCGCGGGCGTGGCCGGCGCCCCGGCCATTGGCCGGCTCCTGGGCAGTCTGCTGTATGAGGTCAGCCCCTACGACCCACTGACCCTTTTAGTCGTGGCCCTGGTGGTCTCGGCCGTGGCCACGGTGGCCTGTTACCTCCCCGCCCGCCGGGCCGCGCGGATCGATCCGATGGTGGCGTTGCGGTACGAATAGGAGTTCGAGTCGAAGGAATGGTGAGCAAGTCGGGAAAGGAGCGGAGAATGGCGTTTCTACTCAGTTTATGGCATGACGTGCGGATGGCGTGTCGCAGCCTGATGCAGCAACCGACATCCTCGTCGATGATTGTGGGAATCTTGGCTGTGGGCATCGCGGGGACCATGACGGTCTTCAGCCTGTTCAATGAGGTGTTCCTGCGGCCTCTGCCCATCCCGGATCAGGAACGGATGATGAACCTGCAGGAGTCCGATCCCGCCTCGGGGGCCGAGCGCGGGCCCTCCTATCCCCGGTATCACGCCTGGTGTCAGCACAACCAGAGCTTCGAGTCCCTGGGGTACTTTACGCATTGGGAGGCCAATGTCTCTACCAATGGCGCGGCCGAGCGTGTCGGCATGCGGCTGGCCAGCCGGGAGCTCTTTGGCCTGTTTGGTATTCGGCCGATATTGGGCCGGTGCTTCACGGCGGAGGAAGACCGGCCGGACGCACCCAAGACGGCGCTCATCAGCAGCGGCCTGTGGAAACGCATGTTCAACATGGACCCGGCGATCATCGGCCGCACTATATGTCTTGATGATGATCCGTCGTATGCCATTATCGGCGTTATTCCTGATGACACGTTTCCCGATCATAAGGACGTCTGGTGCCCCCTGCGTGCCAGGCCGGACAAAGAGCCGAACGGGATGGTCGCTATGGCGGTGGGTCGGCTCAAGAAGGGTGTGGCCGTCGGTCAGGCCCAAGATGACCTGACCCGCATCCAGCAAGGGTGGGCCCAGCAGCACCCGGACAAGAAAGTCACAACCTTGCCGAAAGTGACGCCCTTCCGCGAAGCTTACCTCGGTATCGCGCGCCAGGTCCGCTTTGCCCTGTCGGTCGTGCTGGCCATCGCCGTGCTGGTGCTGTTGATCGCCTGCTGCAATGTGACGAGCACGATGCTGGCACGCGGCGCCGGTCGCAGCCGGGAAGTCGCGGTGCGGGCGACCCTCGGGGCCACGAGAGGACGCATCATGCAGCAGGTGCTGACCGAGAGCCTGGTGCTGTCCGTCGCCGGGGGTCTGGTGGGCGTTCTCCTGGGCTATCATGCGTTGCGCATCCTGCGGGTGCTGCTGGGCGGCACGATTCCCGTATGGATGAAGTTCACGCCCGACATCCGTTACGTTCTTTTCTGTATCCTGGTCATCTTTGTCGCCGCCCTGTTGTCGGGCCTGCTGCCCGCCCTGCATGCGACCTTGCCCACGGATCTGCATCGTGCCCTGCAAGCGCTGGGCGCTCGCGCCACCGCCTCCCGCGCCCGGCGGAGGACGCTGAATGCGGTGGTCGTCGCCCAAATGGCCCTGGCGCTGACCCTCCTGTTCGGCGCCGGTTTGATGCTGCGAACCTTGCTCAAGGTTGACGACGTGGACCCTGGCTTTCGTACGGCGGGCATTCTCGTGTATCGTGTTCCGCTGTCCACCGGCTCCTACCTCGATGCAAACAAGCGTCATGCGTTCTGGGAACGGCACCTCGAGAGGGTCCAATCGCTGCCGGGCGTGACCCATGCGGCCCTGATTAACAACGCGCCGATGAGCATGCCCGCGATTCGACAATTTGAGCCCGAGGGCAAAACCGATACTCCGAGCGAGCCGAGCCCACAGGTTTTCGTGCGCCGAATCACGCCGGACTACTTCGAGACCTTGGGCATACCGCTGTTGGCCGGACGCGGGTTCAGCGACCATGACAACCGCCGGGACAGTGAACGAACCGTGATTGTCAACGAAGCCTTTGCGGAGCGGTTCTGGCCTGGGGAGAATCCCCTCGACAAGCGAATCCGTCAACGCGGTTCAGAAGGTTGGATTCGCGTGATCGGTCTTGTCAGAGATGTTCGTCAGGTCAGTCTGGATGAGTCGCCGCAGCTCGGCGTCTATGTGCCGCGTGTGACCGATGCGGCCTTCGCCATGTGGGGCATCGTGCAGACAGCAGGCGATCCCCTCTCCGTGGTCCCCGCCATCCGCGCGGCGCTTCAATCAGTGGACCCGGGAGTCCCCATGGAGAAGATTCAGGCCATGTCCGAGCGCCTGCACGACTCCATGTCGGGCCGGCGTCTCGCGCTGTGGGTATACGGAGTCCCTGCCGTGATTGCCGGGCTTCTGGCGTTTGCGGGTATCTACGGTGTCACGAGCTACGCCGTAAGCCGGCGCACGCAGGAGATCGGGATCCGCATGGCCCTCGGGGCCAGAGTGCCGGATGTGCTCACGATGGTGCTCCGGCAGGGGTTGTGGCTCATCCTGATCGGTTCGGCCCTCGGTCTGATCGGGGGTGTGATCTTCGGTCGTGTCCTCGCCAGTCTCCCGAACCTGCTCTACGGCGTCAGTCCCACCGATCCCGTGACCTTCCTGGCCGTGGCGTTTCTGCTGACCACCGCCGCCTTGGCAGCCTGTTACCTCCCCGCCCGCCGGGCCGCGCGGATCGACCCGATGGCGGCGCTTCGACATGAATAGACAGAGATGAAAGGATGGAGAGAACTATGAACAATGGTTGTGCCAGCAAGCATGCCGTGCCGGCGGTTGTCTTGTTCGTACTGGTGCTGGAATTCCTGGCCGGCACGCTCGCGCCGGTGCGGGCGGCCAATCCTCAAACGGGATGCTACAAGAGAGAAGGGCTGGAGCCAAAGGTCGAGGCGATTATCGACGAGTTTCGTGCCTCGGTGCCGGGGATCATGGCCAAGGGAGGCGTCCCCGGGGCGGCGATTGCCCTGGTCGATGACCACGGAATCGTCTGGACGGAGGGATTCGGCTACGGCGCCGGCAAAAAGAAGCAGCCGGTGACGCCGGATACTCCTTTCATGATCTGCGGCCTATCCAAGTTGATTACCGCCACCGCGGTCATGCGCGCGGTCCAAGAGGGACTGGTGAAGCTGGACGAGCCGATCACGACCTATCTGCCGCAATTCAGGGTCAAGAGCCGTTATAAAGAGCATCCGGAGCAGAAGATCACCCTGCGACGGCTGCTCAACGGCACGGCCGGGATGCCCGCGGAGGCGCCGCTGGGGAATGGCTTCGAGCCGGCTTCCACCGCTTCTCTCGAAGACCGGATTCGGAGTTTCTACGGCAGTTGGCTCGCGTGCCCGGTGGGCAGCAGCTTTTATTGAGACTGTAGCAGGGTTGCAGAGAAAAATGAGCGAAAGTCGTCCGCCAACAACAGAGAAAGCCTCTGTCTCGCAGGCTTTCGGCCACCACGGCACGACCCAGCAACGGGCCTGTGATTCTCAGCAGCATTGTGCTGATGT
>CAYHAJ010000329.1:0-1531 GCA_964354535.1 uncultured Pirellulales bacterium | reverse complement strand
AGCCGCCCTCGCATGAAGCAAAGACAACCTGGAACGATCCCCTCAAGCCGCCGACCGGCGGAGACGCGGAGGGTATGTCGATAACTCCCATCGCCTTATATGGCCGCGCAGGCTCGGGGTATTCGCTTGTTTTGGGACTAGTGCCTGCTTGCAGAACTGAACGCACTTGGCCACTTCCGTCACGGCATCGGAGCCTTCCGGGACGCGGTATTCCAGCTCGATGTCGGCGGGGAACGTCCACTTGTTCTTGCGCATCAGGTGCAGGACTTCCTTGATGGGCGTCTCGCCCTGCCCCCAGGCCACGTTGCCGCCCGCCCGCGTCCTGTCCTTCAAATGCAGGCTGACGATCCGCTCATGGTATTTCTCGAGGAACGGAATCGGCGATTGGCCCGTGCCCGCAAGATAATGGCCGATGTCGAAGTTGATGCCCAGGTACTTGCCGTAGGACAGAATGCCTTCATCGTACGTCGTGGGCTTAAGCTGTATATGGTTGTGGAAACCGATCCAGATCTTGTGCTTGTCGGCGAAGGGTCCGAGTCGCTTGGCGATGGGGTCCGACAGCTCGCGGGTGATGCCAATGGCCCCCAGCGCTTGGGCGGCCTGGAAGCAATTGTCGATCTCTTCGTCCGTCATGCCCTCGACGCCGATATTGTCATACTTGACGATGTGGATATTGACGCCCGCGTCGTTGTACATCTTGCGAAGCGCCTCATATTTCGCCATCGGGACCGCCAGGCGCCGCTTGCGCTGCTCTTCCTGCTGCTGGCGAAGCCCGCCCTGCGGCTGGTCGGACTTCTGGCCCTCTTTGCCTTTGCCCTTACCCTTGGCGCCGCGTGGGCCGCCCCGGGCCCCGCCCAGACCAACATAATCATCCACCGGTCCGCTCATCAGCTCGACTTCGCTGATCCCGCTCTTGAGGAGCGCCTGCAGCGTCCCCTGGGCGGTGCTTTCGACGCCGCGGTAACTATACGTGATCACACCGATGCGAACGCCGTCGAAAACGGAATTCGGCTTCTTCCCAGCCACCCCACCGACGACTCCCAAGACGTGGTTCGGCATAATGGCAAAGGCCGCGACGGCCGCCGCACTGCCCAGCAGCTCCCGCCGAGACAGTATTCGTTGTTCGTTCATTCGTTCCAGGTCTTTCATAGTAGCACTCCTCAATTCTCTAACCGCTCCTCTTCCTTGTGACACCGCCGGCTTGCCTGCCTTGGCCCGCCATCATACCCGACTGTCCCCCGCACCGCCAGCCTTTCCCAACATCGAGAAGACCCGGGCTGTCGCGGCCCACGGCGACGGAAGTCGAGTAGGTGGGGAGGTTACCCTCCCCACCCCTCACGGACCCGGACGTGCGGATTTCCCGCATCCGGTTCTTCATGTGGTAGGTTCCCTCAAGGACTCCACCCGAAGGTGTGAACGACTCGTGGCACCGGCAGGACCAGCCGCTGGAGCATCGTGTTGAATTTCGCCCAGGTCAGCCGACGCAGGCCGTTGCGGCGTTTGAGCCACTGGTGCCAAATGCGACGCACCT
>CAYHAJ010000328.1:0-10686 GCA_964354535.1 uncultured Pirellulales bacterium | reverse complement strand
TTCCATGACAAAGTAGGGTCGGCCGGTCTCGGTGGCTCCGGCGTCGAGCACCTTGGCGATACTGGGATGATCCATCAGGGCCAGGGCCTGGCGCTCCGCCTCGAAGCGAGCGATGACCTGCCGAGTATCCATCCCCAATTTGATGATCTTGAGGGCCACCTTGCGGCGGAGGGGCTCGGTCTGCTCGGCCATGTAGACCACCGCCATACCGCCTTCGCCGATCTTCTCCAGCAGCTTGTACCGCCCGATGATGGTGCCGGGCGTCTCGATGATCCCGGGGACTTCGATCTGCACTTGCAGTGAGCGGGCCGCGCGTTCGAGGACGCTGTCCCTGCTGGCGTGGACTCGCAGAAGGGCTTCCAGGCGGGTCAGCAGGGCGGTGTCGTCGCCGCAGGCCTGCCGCAGATAGGCCAACTGCTGATCCGCCTCGTCGAGCGCAATCGCCGCACTGAATATGGCCTCTTCATCTGTCATGCGTTCGTCGCTCATAAGCCCAATCCTGGTCCTTCCCCGTACAATGCGCCGTCCGTGCCCCCGTTGCCCCAATCAAAATGAAAAAAGCGCAATGTGATTGTTGATTTTTGATGTTTGATTTTTGATTTGAGGAGCGAGGCGGACCAGCCTCTTCAAATCAACCATCAACAATCACAAATCGCACTTCCCCTCGATCTCCAGATGCAGCCAGGAGCGGGCGTAGGCCCAGTAGCGGTCCGCCGTGTTGTGGGAGATGCCCAGAGCCTCGGCGGCCTGCTCGCCCGTCAGGCCCGCGAAGAAGCGCAGCTTCACCAGGTCCGCCTTGACCTTGTCGATCCGGGCGAGCTTCTCGATGGCTTCGTCCAGCGCGAGCAAGTCGTCGCACGGGCCGTCCATGGCCGGCTCGGCGTCCTGAAGGTCCACCCTCTCCCGACCCCCGCCGCGCTTGAGCCGGTGCTTGCGGCGGGCGTTCTCGATGAGAATCCGCCGCATGGCCTCGGCGGCCGCCGCAAAAAAATGCCCCCGGCTTTGCCAAGTGGGTCCCTCCTCTCCCAGCAGACGCAGATAGGCCTCGTGCACGAGGGCCGTCGGCTGGAGGGTCTGTCCGGGCGACTCTTTGGCGAGTTTTTGTGCGGCCAAGAGGCGCAGCTCCTCATACAGAATGGGCAGAAGCTCATCCGTGGCCTTCACCTCGCCACGTTCAATCGCATTGAGGATTCGTGTTACGTCGTTCATAAGTCCTTGTCGGTGGCCCCGGGTGGAAGCCATCGTATTGTCGCACAGGCGCCGGCCGGCTTCAAGAGCCAGGGAATTC
The DNA here is from genome assembly GCA_964354535.1 of uncultured Pirellulales bacterium. Classification (GTDB taxonomy): domain Bacteria; phylum Planctomycetota; class Phycisphaerae; order Sedimentisphaerales; family Anaerobacaceae; genus PLanc-01. The sequence goes on along the minus strand of CAYHAJ010000328.1, from coordinate 9,398 downwards.
TCTAAAGCAGGCTGTTCCTGCGTCCGATATTGGCCTGTACGCTCGGGCCTCTCGTAGATCATTGCGGAAGGTACCGTTTGCGAATAGACTTGCAGAAGGCACACGGATCGGGAGGGACCCCAAACGCGAAAAGTCGCGTTTGGGAAGGGCTCCCAAGTGCGAGATCTCGCCCTTGGGGACCCGAACCCGAACCGATCCGTGCGAGGCAGTTATGGCCGTAGCCTCCTTTGAGATTGACGCCATGCCCCATCGGACCCTGACCATCCAGGAAGTGGCGCAAATGCTGGGCACGGAGGTGCGACGCGTGGAGCGCAGGGCCCAGCGCGGGGAGATTCCCTGCCAAAAGATCAGGGGACAATTCCGCTTCAACCGCGCGGAAATCACCGAATGGCTGCAGCAGCGGGTCGGGGGCATGAGCGATGAACACCTCGCCGGGTTCGATGCCGGCATGACCGAGCAGCGGCAGGCGCCGCAGGATGAGATGATCATCACGCCGCTGCTGCGCCTCGAAGCGGTCACGACCAACCTGGGCTCGCGGACCAAAGACAGCACGCTGCGCGAGCTGGTGGCCCTGGCGGAGAAGACCGGCTTGGTCCTCAACAACCAGCAACTGGTCGAGGCCGTGCTCCACCGCGAGGAATTGTTCAGCACGGCGCTGGAAGGGGGCATCGCGATCCCGCACCCGCGCCGACCGTTGCCCTACGCCATCGCCGAGCCAATCCTCGCTGTGGCGAAAACCACGCAAGGAATTGCCTTCGGCGCACCGGATGGCGGCTTGACGGACCTGCTCTTTTTGACCGCCTCGCAGGACGACCGTCACCACCTGCACATTCTGGCCCGCCTGTGCCGGATGCTCTACGAGGAGGACTTCGCCGCTCGCCTCCGCGAGGCCGAGACACCCCGGGAAATGATCAGTCTGCTGAAAAACCGCGAGCTCGAAGTCGCGTCACCCTGACCGCCCGACCCCTCGTGTGCCGCTCTTTTGTTACCAGGGACGGAATGTTGAGCGAATTCCTGTGATTTTCCCGCACCTATTATGAGACTATCCGTATCTGCTACTAAAGGGCCGTGGGACCTCGGGCACGGACCGGCCGCGGCACGGCCCCCCGACAGACAAATCTGTCAACATGTTTACTTTCTTTCTAAACCCCCGTGCGACTAACCCACGCCCGGGGGTTCTGTCACCAGCACTGAGAATCCAGGCCGCCGGTGCCGATGTCCCGGGTGGCACGGCCAACCTCGTTTGACCGCGCTCCAAGGCACACGGAAAACACGCTCAAGCTGCGCTTGGGCGTGGCACCCGAGTTCTTCGAGACTTGGATCGGACATATGCTACCGGCGGCTATTTCTGCCGGGGCTTGCTCCGGGGCTGCTTAGCGGCAGAGTTCGCCGGCCCATCGAGCACCTTGAGGCGGGCATTGCGGATTTGGGCGTGTTCCGCGCCGCGGCTGAGTTCCTGGAAGCCGATGTGTCCCTGGCGGGGACGATCCTTCACCGCCGGACACGGCTGGCCGTTGTGACGGAGGACCTTCTGGTTCTGCGCGTCCAGATTCAGGTCCTGGATCACTTGGCCATTGAGCACGACCTTCAGGCGTGCGCCCTGGAGCGTGACCTCGTAGGTGTTCCATTCGGTCGGCTTGTAGACCTGCTTGCGTGGGGCGATCGCACGGTAGATCCCGCCCGTTAGCTCCGACTCCTTGGCGGCGGTGTTATACCGGTAATCCGCCATTTGCAGTTCCATGCCGTCGAAGGCCGGATCGCCGAAGAGCGGCGCGCGCAGGGCACAGCCGCTGTTGCCGGTAGGGCCGAGCTTGAAGTCGAATCGCAGGATGAAGTCACTATACTCCTGCTTGCTGAGCAGCCAGCTCCCGCGCGGCTCGCCGCCGTGCAGGATGCCCTCTTTGACCTCCCACTTGGTCCGGGGGTCGGCCGGCTGGTTCACGTCGCTCCAACTGCGGACCAGCCAATCTGTCACGACGCCGTCCTTGGGGAAGAGAGGCACGAATCCCTCCTCTTCCTCTTCCTTTTCTTTCTGTCCGGCAGCCGACACGGCCGCACCCGTGCTCAGCAACACCGCAACCGCGAGAAGCCATTGGTGAGTGTTCTTCATTTTCACAGTTCGACCTCCAGGATGTTCTGGTCCCTGCAAGTCCCTTGATCCAACGACCGAGCAGGATAGACGTTCGTTCGCGCTGTCTCTGACATTCTATTCTCACCTGGACGACCTTTCAATATCAAACTCCCCCGGCGGCAGGGTTCACGCGTGCCGTTTCCTGAAGGAAGGCATATCGGAGATGGGCTTGCCTCGCCACCGACATCCACTATAATGGGAGGTCATGAATCAGGCCTGTATGGACATTGCGAAGGAACCGTGATGCGAGATATCTTCGATAAAGAACGCTTGCCGCCCGCCCTGGACGATTTTCTCCGCGGGGTGAATCCCTGGTGGGAAGCCAGGCCAGGCCCTCTTTTGCCTACTTATAGACGGTGGGCTTTCCGGACCACTCTCAACAAACTGCAGGCAGGTCTTGCCCCGGTGGTTGTTGTCAGGGGGCCAAGACAAGTCGGCAAGACGACGCTTCAACTCCAGATAATAGGACACTTGACTACGCAAGGCGGGGTCCCGCCCGACCATGTTTTGCGTGTCCAGTTCGATGAAATCTCTTCGCTCCGCGGTGTGCAGGACCCCATTCTGGCCATTGCCCGGTGGTTTGAGAATCGCATTTTGCGCCAATCCTTCAATGAAGCCGCACACGCCGGACAGAGTGCTTACCTCTTTTTTGACGAGGTCCAGAACTTGAAGGACTGGGCGCCTCAAATCAAGGCGCTCGTCGATCACCATTCCGTTAAGATCTTGGTCACAGGTAGCTCGGCGCTGCGCATCGAAGCCGGCCGGGACAGTCTTGCCGGGCGCATAACGCAGGTTGAGTTGGGCACGTTGCTTCTGCGCGAAATCTCGGGTCTGCGTTATGGTGAGGACATCCCCGCCTGCCTCGGCGAGAATGGGCTGGAATCCCTGCTCGTGAAGGACTTCTGGCGGTCGCTTCACGAGCACGCCCTGTCTCACAAGTTGGCTCGCGACAGGGCCTTCGCGGCCTTCTCCGATAGAGGTGGGTATCCTATGGCCCAGGCCCGCCCGGAGGTCCCCTGGCCCGAGGTGGCGGATCAACTGAATGAAACCGTCATTCAACGGGCCATACAGCATGACCTGCGCGTAGGGGTCCGGGGCGTCAAGCGGGATCCACAGCTTCTGGAGGAGATCTTTCGTTTGGCGTGTCGATACGTAGGCCAGAGTCCGGGGCAGGCTGTCTTCTCCGCACAGATCAAACAGGCCCTGCATGCCAACATCGGCTGGGCTCGTATCCTCGCTTATCTGAAGTTCTTGGACGCGGCCCTACTGATCAGGCTCATTCATCCGCTTGAGTTGCGTCTCGAGAAAAGAAAAGGCTCCTACAAGGTATGTCTCTGTGATCATGGCTTGAGGGCGAGTTGGCTTCAGGAAATCATACCCTTGGACCCCGATGCTCTGGTCGCCAGTCCTCACCTGCACGATCTGGCGGGTCACCTTGCCGAGAGCGTGGTGGGGTATTTCTTGGGGGGCCTTCCGCATCTGGACATCGCTCACTTTCCGGAACGCGGCGCAGAGCCTGAAGTGGATTTCGTCATCACGGTCGGGGCAAAGCGAATTCCCATCGAGGTGAAGTACCGCCATCAGATCGATCCTCATCGGGATACGATTGGCATTCGCTCTTTCCTGGAGAAGACCGTCTACAACGCACCCTTTGGTATTTTGGTTACTATGAGCGATGACGCGACGATCAACGATCCCCGCATCATCGTGATTCCATTACGTTCCTTGTTGCTTCTGAGGTAGAGGGGCGCCATGCAGGAAATATCCAGACGACGACTGCTCAGACGCGGGGTGGCAACCCTTGCCGTGCCGTACGTGGTTTCCTCATTGCAGGCCGGCACGCCGGCCAGTGAGAGAATAACGATGGGAGCGATTGGCTTGGGTGGGCAGGGGATGCACAACCTGAAGAGCTTCCTGACCTTCCCCGACGTGCGGGTGCTGGCCGTCTGCGACGTCGATGCGGGGCACCGCCAGACCGCCAAGAAGACCGTCGACGCCGCATACGGCAACAAAGACTGCGCCGCCTACAACGATTTTCGCGAGGTCCTCGCCCGCGGCGACCTCGATACGGTCCTGATTGCCACGCCGGACCATTGGCACGCGATCATCTCCATCGAGGCGGCCCAGACGGGCAAGGATATCTACTGCGAAAAACCCATCTCGCTGACGATTGCGGAAGGGCGGGCCGTTGCCAATACGATGAAGCGACTCGGGACCGTCTACCAAAGCGGCACGCAGCGACGCAGTATCGCGTCTTTCCGCTTCGGCGTAGACATGGCCCGCAGCGGCATGCTCGGCAAGCTCCAGACCCTGCACTGTTACTACGACAACGGCCCCACCTGCCCGCCGCAGCCGGTGCAGCCGGTCCCCGCCGGCTTCGACTATGACCGCTGGCTGGGTCCCGCCCCGTTCGAGCCGTACACGCCCCGGCGCTGTCACGGCAGCTTCCGCTGGCAGTACGACTACTCCGGCGGCCAATTGACCGACCTCGGCGCGCACTTCGCCGATCTGGCCCAGTGGGTGCACGGCAGCGACGACACGAGTCCGACGCACTACGAAGGCTGGGCCGAGTACCCCAAAGACGGCCTGTTCAACACGCCCGTGCGCTTCGAGGTGATCGCCACCTATCCCGACGGCGTCACGATGATCATGCACGACCAGACCGAGCCGGGCCGGGGGCCCCGGGGTAACAAGTTCGTCGGCACGGACGGCTGGGTCAGCGTCGACGATACCGGCAAAGTCACCGCCTCCCGTGACGCGATCCTGCGAAAGCTCACCGCCACCCAGCGGGGCTATGAATACATGGAAGGCCACCACCGCGATTTCCTGAATTGTGTCCGCACGCGGGCCCGGACTGTCTCCGCGCCCGAGGTGGCCCACCGCTCGACGACGGCCTGTCACGTCGCGAACATCTGCCTGCGTCTGGGCCGCAAGGTCCAATGGGACCCCGCGACCGAGCAGTTCGTCCACGACCCCGAAGCCGACCGCTTCTTAGCCCGCGCCATGCGCAGCCCATGGAAGCTGTAACCAAGATTGTCAAGGTCGACTGCCTCACGGGCCTGTCATCGAGCCGCGGCCCTGCGCAGAGCGATCGCTGCTTCTGGAAGGCCCTCGGATTGGGCCTGCAAGGTGATGGTTCCCGTGCCTTCGGCGACCGCGTTGCTGTCCTGAGGAACTTGCAGACTCCCCGGCGCGCAGCCGGCAACGACGGTCCCGGTGTGGCGACCGTTCGAATCCGGGGGGAGGATTGGTGTAGATACGCGTGCCACCCACGCGGGCTCCAATTTCTCAATGCAGTGAGTCCGCTTGTCGGTATCATCTGGGCTCCTGGGATCGAACTCGACGCTCACGCGCACGCCGGATGTCTGTTGGCCTGAGCCGAAACGCCCTCCAGTTTGAGCCAGAAACGCAGCACGTACACGCCGGGCGCGACGCCACGGAGCTTCTGACGCAACGAAGGAACATCGCGCGTCTGTCGGCTGCTGCTCGTGGTTCTCATCATTTTGCACCCGGAACATGTTGCGGAATCAAACCGTGCTTCCGCATCCAGTCCAAGTACCGGGTGGCGCAGCGATCCAGATTCTCCATACTTCCGCCGCCACGCAAAGGCGAGCACATTTCAAACGTTGCCACGCCGTCGAAGCCGCCGGCCTTCAGTCCGGCAAAGAACGCCGGGTAGTCAATGAATCCATCGCCGAACGGCACGGCACGGATCCAGTCGGGTGCGGCCGGGAGATAGTTGACCAGCTCCGGCTGATAGCGATAGCGCGGCAACCGTATATAGTCGGCATTGGTGGTGCAGACCGCATGGGGCGCCAGGCGGCGGGCGGACTCGAACAGGTCTTCGCCGCGCAGGGCCGGCGACCAGGCGTCGTATCCCACCTTGCAATTGGGGCGATCGATGTCGCCGAGCAACTCGAGCAGCACGTCGCTGTGCACCGCCACGTCATGATGGTTCTGGACGGCGAGGGTAACACCAAAGGATGCCGCGCGATCGCAGCACTCCCGCAGGGCCGCAACGGTGCGATTCCAGATGGCGCCCAACGGCGCGGCGGGGTTTTCGTAGGCGGTGAAGACACGAACGATGTCCGCTCCCAGTGACTGCGCCAAGCGCGCGATGCTCTCGACGTACGCGATCTGCATCTCCGGGTGAGGGACTTCTCCTGCCCCCGTCCCCGAAAAGTCGGTGTAGGCGCCCAGCACGGCACAGCGAAGGCCCGTTTCGGCCAGCGTCTCCTTCCAGCGAGCCATCCTTTCATCCGACGCATCGAGCGGCGAAAGATGCGGCCGTTTGGCCATCAGCATCACCGCCGGATAGCCGAGCTGTTTGGCCTTGCGGAGAAAATCGGGCAGTGACAGAGCCGCCTGACCCCACAGCCCGGCGTAGCTGACAGAGAATAGGCATGGAATCATGGCAAGACCTCAGGCAACCGTGGGCACGACGAACGGCGCGCGATACGCGCGTGTGGCGATGGCATTGGCCTGGTCCGCGACATCGCCGACGAAACGCTCGCTGGAGGGATCCAGCGTCACCCATGCGCCCAGAACTCCCGGCGCTACAGGGCGCGTGACTCCGTTGGCTGCAAGATGTTCCTGGTAGCGTTCGAACACATCCGCGAAGGCTCCGGCGATTTCTGTCGCCGGGGCGGCCTTCTGGATCGCGGTACGGATCGCTTCCGGGTTCGATGCCGCACCCAGCCGATGGGAGACATTCGCCATGTGAGCGCACGCCGTGGAGAGATGCCCCTCCAGAACCGGGGCGTGGAGCTGACCGGCGTCCCGATTGCGCACCGCCTCGACGAAGTTGGTCACATGCGTGACGGTCGTGTCGGTGGCCTTGGGGGCGACAAAGTCTTTAATCTCCCTGTCCTGGTTATCGAACGCCGTCCCGCCCCTCAGATCCGTCCTCAGGTAACCTCCCTCGCATTGAACGATGACCCCCGTTTTGAGGCCGCGGAATGAGCCGACCGGATTCTTGCCCTCGGGCAGGCCGCGAATCTCACAGAGGATCGGCGCGGGCCGGCAGTCCAGGAGGGCGATGTGGGTGTTGGGAGTCTCGCCGTCGTCGTCGAACAGGAATCGACCGCCGATGCTCAGCGCGTGGCGCGGCAGCTCTTTGACGTCCAACAGCCAGCGGCAGATGTCCAGATAGTGCGGACCGTTGTTGCCGATCTCGCCGTTGCCCCAGGTCCAAAACCAATGCCACTCGTAGTGCAAATACTTGCGGTGGAGCGGTTCCAGGGGCGCCGGGCCGCTCCACAAGTCGTAGTCCACGGTAGGTGGGACCGGCGTCGGTGCGGCCACCTTGCCGAGACTCTCGCGCGACCGGTAGATGACGGCGTGGGCATAGCGCGGCTTGCCTATCTGCCCGCTGCGGATGAACTCGACCGCCTCGCGCAGCGCAGTGCTGGACCGGCTCTGCGTGCCCACTTGTGCGATCCGGCCGTACTTCTGCGCCGCCGCGACGATTTGCCGTCCCTCCCAGAGGTTGTACGCGAGCGGCTTCTCCACGTACACGTCTTTGCCCGCCTGACACGCCCAGACGGCGGCCAGCGCGTGCCAGTGGTTGGGTGTGGCCACAACCACCGCGTCCACGTTCTTGTCGTCGAGCACGCGGCGGAGATCGGTGCACGTGGTCACTGCGCCGCCCGCCTTCTTCATGATCCCTGCGCCGTGGTCCAGAATCGCCTGGTCCACGTCGCACAGGGCGGTGATCCTGGCCCCGCGAACTTTTAGAAACGCGTCGATGAGCTGGCGACCCCGGCCGCCCACGCTGGCGGGAACGTCGATCCCGCCCAGCCCCACGATGGCCAGACGCACGTCGCTGTTCGCACCGGCCGACCGGGCGAATCGAGGCACTCCGAACGCCAGTCCCGCGGCCATGCAACCTTTCACAAGATTTCTGCGCGTTAGCTTCTGCATCGTCATTTCTCCTGTCATCAAGGTTGGTTTGCACGCACACCGTATTGGATCGGAGGCACACCGCGCTGATGGGCGCCGAGGTCGGGAGCGTTGCCGGTGTAGCCGCGGCTGAAGTTGGGAAGGGGTTGGCCCACGCCCACGCCCGGACTGTCGGGCGCCAGTTGGAAACGACCCGTTCTTGTCTCCGGGTCGAAGCCGGCCCCGGCCGCGTAGATGGGCTCACCGCGAACCATGTGCGCTTCCTGCGAGGGCGGAACGCGGCCGTTGCAGAGGTCGTAGTCGAAGCTGTTGTCGGCATTCTGCTGGTTGTCGCTGGCGCTCCAGTTGCCGGGCGAGCGGACCTGGAGAATGTTGTTCCGGGACTTGGTGTGCTTGACGATCCGAGTGCCGCCCAGGCCGCCCGTCGGGAGCCATTCGTCCGACCGGAAGAGCGTATTGTGGAAGATGTACATCTGGCCGGTCATCCAGTCCTCGCTGTTGGCGTAGCCCATCTTGAGGAAGTTCCCGCCGCTCGCGTTCGGCTGCCACTGCGAGCGGGTGACGACGTTGCGCCAGATGTAGAGCGGGCCGATGGACGCGGGCGCGTTGCCGATCATCATCATGCACTGGGTGATGTAGTTGTCCCAGACGCGCACGTTGCGGCTGCCGCCCTCCACTTCCAGGCCGTCGTCCCAGCAGTGGCTGATGACGTTGCCGTAGATGTCCGAGTCGGGACCGGGCGAGCCGCGAAAGCTCCCGTTGCTACCGCCGCCGATGCCGTCGTTATACATGTGCTCCAGGTCGGAGAAACACTCGTTGTAGCGGATGACGTGGTTGCCCGCGGTGTTGACGAGCGTGATGCACTGCGGCCCCTGCGTGTGCGTGGGATACTTCGGCTCGTACCAGGTGCTGCCGTCGAAGGTCGGATGATGCAGTTTGCAGCGCTGGATGATGAGCCGCTTCATCGTACCGCTGCGCGAGTAGATGGCAGCGTCGTAATCGACGCCGAAACCGGTGGCAGGGTTGCGCCGGTCCCAGTCGGAAACGTCACAACCTTCGATAATGATGTCCTGACCACCCTCAACTCGAATCGCCCCAATGGTTCCTTTCGGAGCCTCGTTGGTCACCCCCGCCCCGCGGAGGGTGAAGCCGCGCAGGATGATGTGGGAAGCATTGATCGTGATGCACGCATCGTGCAGATGGCGCACGTCAATGGTCGCCCCCTGGCCGTCATAGACACGGTAGCCCTGGGGCGTGCCGGAGTCGGTGATGGCTAAGTGACTGCGCAATAATAACCTGAACAACTTTCACTTCCGTGGAGACAGGGTGTAGTTCCATTCGCCGTGGAATTCGTGACGTTTGAGGC
>CAYHAJ010000327.1:0-26715 GCA_964354535.1 uncultured Pirellulales bacterium | reverse complement strand
CGACGCCCGCCTCGCGGGCCTTCTGGAAATGGATCTCGCGGAAGGTCGAGATGGTATAAAGACAATCCAACTCCTTAATTCGCTCCCGCAGGGCGATTTCGAGCTCCGTCTGGGATCGTCCGCCGGAGGGATTCGCCTCCGGGGTGGCGCTCCGCTTTCGTAACGCGGCGACCTGCTTGAGCAACTCGGCACGAGTGGGCGTTTTGGCCATGGCGATTACCCATCTAATACATACGCACGCGCGAGGCCGGAACCTCAGTCTCTCTAAGATGCCGCAATACCCGCGCAAATGCAAGCTTTTTGTAGACCCGTATAAGGAAAACTGTAAATCCTTATAAGGCCGGATGTTGCATGGTGTTCCACCCGTCGCCGTGCCGCAGAACGTTCACAGCATAGAGCATATTCATGGGTATTCCGTGCGCCTTTTAATCCACACGGTCTTTGTGGTATCTGTGCGTGGTTTGTTGGGGTATGGCTCCCGCTCTTTCCCGCTACAATGCGCATGTTGCGTGTTGGAATGTGAAATGAACCACCGGTTCAACCAGGGCGGTCCCGGCCTTACGATGAGGAGACTGTTATGACGCCTGAACTGCGACGGCGGGTTTCGAGTGCTCCAGAGGTCCATGAGTCACCTTCCGTCGTGCCCGTGACGGCCCTGACACAGCTTAACCACCTGCTGCGGGTGGCCGGCTCGATCTCGCAGGATGCCAACAAAACCTGGGCGGAGATCTGGGGCGAGCTCAAGCGGCTCACCACCGGCGGCGGCCTGGTCGTGTCGGAAGCCGAGAAGGGCTTCGTGCCGGAATGTGGCTGGCCGGAATTCCTGGAGAAGTTCTGGTTGTTGAAGCATTACTTGGATTCGATCCAGCGGATCTGCGACAAACAGTAGTCAATCGCCTGCCCGCGACGGCAGCCCGTGTGGTACGTCGCAGCGAGGCAATCCATGGCAAGTGAAACCACACGAGAGAGGCAGAAGGACAGATTATGACTCTTGCAGCAAAGCAAAGCGTGGGTGGCGCAACGACCCTCGAAGAACAGATCGACGGGTTCATGATGCGCGTGGAAGCCCAGTCTCCCGGCGAGACCGAGTTCCATCAGGCGGTTCACGAGGTGGTCGAATCCGTCATGCCGCTCGTGCAGAGCAATCGCGCTTATCGCGAGGCCAAGGTCCTCGATCGCATGGTGGTGCCGGAAAACGTGTTCATGTTCCGGGTGGTCTGGACCGACGATACGGGACAGGTTCAGGTCAACCGAGGCTATCGCGTGCGGATGAGCAGCCTGCTGGGCCCCTACAAGGGTGGGTTGCGGTTCCATCCCTCGGTCAATCTCGGCCTGCTGAAATTCCTGGCTTTCGAGCAGGTGTTCAAGAACAGCCTGACGACGCTGCCCATGGGCGGAGCCAAAGGCGGCTCGGACTTCGATCCCAAGGGCCGCAGTGACGCCGAAGTCATGCGGTTTTGCCAGTCGTTCATGTCGGAGTTGTACCGCCACATCGGCCCCGATATCGATGTGCCTGCCGGCGACATCGGCGTCGGGGGGCGGGAGATCGGATTCCTCTTCGGCCAATACCGGCGCCTGACGCATCGCTTCAACGGGACCCTGACTGGCAAGAACGTGATCTGGGGCGGCCCGAACCTCCGCCCGGAGGCGACGGGCTACGGCTGCGTCTACTTTGCCAACGACATGCTGGCCACCCGCGGCGAGAGCCCGAAAGGCAAGACCGCGACAGTGTCCGGATCGGGCAACGTGGCCCAGTATACCGTGGAGAAGCTCAACAGCCTGGGAGCCAAAGTCATCACGATGTCGGATTCGGACGGCACGATCGTGGACCCGGACGGCATCAACAATGACAAGCTTGCGTGGGTGATGGAACTGAAGAATGTCCGACGCGGGCGGATGCGGGAGTACGTCGACCACTTTCAGGGCGCCCAGTACCTCGCGGGCAAGCGGCCCTGGGGCGTGCCGTGCGATCTGGCCTTCCCCAGCGCGACGCAGAATGAGATCGGCGAAGATGACGCCCGGCTGCTGGTCAAGAACGGCTGCTATTGCGTCTCGGAGGGCGCCAACATGCCGTCCCGTCCCGAGGCCGTGGACGTGTTCCTGAACGCCAAGATCCTGTACGGGCCGGGCAAAGCGGCCAACGCCGGCGGGGTCGCGGTCTCGGGTCTCGAGATGACGCAGAATGCCGGGTGCATGAGGCGGTCCCGTGACGACGTCGATCGGCAACTGCAGATCATTATGCACTCCATTCACGAGAACTGCGTGAAGTACGGCCGGCAAAATGGATTCGTCAACTACGTCACAGGGGCGAATTCCGCCGGTTTCGTGAAGGTCGCCGATGCGATGATCCACCAGGGCTACATGTAAGCCGAAGCCCGTAGCGCCAATCGGATCGAGCGCCCCGGTAGGTCTCCGGGGCCAGGTGGGGCTCTCGTCGTAGTGAATCTCAGGGCTGTAGCAGGTTCATTAGCGGAAGACGGGGGCCTCGCCTTTTTCATTTATGATTTATGAGTTATGAATTATGATTTACGAGTGATGATCTTTGACGGCAGTGCAGGAAGCGTCCTGCTTCAGTCACTCATCGCCCATCCGCCTTTATCACTTCTTAGTGGCCTCATGAGGTGCGACCGGCAACAGGATGTGGGACGGGTGGCTGGCGTTCATGTAGATCGTGTTAGTCGCCACCTCTGTCCTGTCATTTGCCCCGGAGGGGTTCCCTGTGTTCGGATTGGGCTCGAAGCGGGGCGCGTTGCTGGACGAGACCGCGACGTGAACGCGATGGCCCGGGCTGATGACCAGACTGGTGGACCACAGGTCGATCTCCATCTCGTAGATCTTGCCGGGCTCCATCGGCTCGCTCTTCTCCAGGGAGTTGCGGTGGCCGGCCCGGAGGATTCCGTCCAGAACAATGATGCTGCGGCCATCAGGGTAGACGTCGCAGAGCTTGGCGGTGAAGTCCGTATCTTGGGCGGTCGAGGAGGCCCAGAAGTGGACTTTGACGGGGCCGGTGATCTCGACATACCGGTCCAAGGCGGGTGACGTGAACCGCAGGACATCCTGACGATCCTCCACCGGCCGTTGGTCCTTGGGACCCTTGGTGCCTGTCAGGTTCGCGCCGCCAATCGTGGGGACGGGATTCTTCGGATCGTACTTGTAGGCCAGGGAGCCGAAAACCTCCTGCGGAGGCTCCAGACGCAGTTTCTTATCCGTGTGGAAGTAGACCTTCACCAGGGTCGCGGGCACGGGCCAATCGTCGGCGGTCCGCCACTGGTTGCCGGGCGTGTTCGGGTCCTTGGGGTCCCCCATGACGAAGTACTGCACGGCGGGAATCTCCTCGATCCCTTTGCCGTCGTTCTTCAGCCAGAGGTCAAACCACTTCCACATGTCGGCGGCCTTGGGATGGCTGGCGTTGGGGAAGACCAGGTCCTCGGACCGGCCATGTCCATAGGGCTCCATAACGAGCCGGCACTGGCCGCGGGCGCCCACGTCGCCTTGCTTGTTGATGGTCACGAAGCTATTGATCGAGCCGGCCGTGAAGATATCATACCAGCCGCCCAGGAACATCGTCGGCACGTTCACGCGCTGCGCCACCGTCTCGGCGTCGAGGGCTTTCCAGAAATCATCGTAGTTGGGATGGGCGCGGAACAACTCCAGATTCTTGGGGCTGAACTTGCACTGGGCGAGCCAGTCTTCGAGCAGGCTCTTGCGAAAGACGCCCCCCTGGTAGGCGGATTGGGCGTACATGCTGGAGAAGGCCACGCCGACATAGCAGCAGACCAAGTGCGGCGGCCGGCTGGGCGCCGTCATGTTCAGGGCGATCCCGGGGGCGCTGATGCCCCAACCCCCGACCTTGCCGTTCGACCACCGTTGCTTGGCGATCCACTCGACCGTGTCGTAGCCATCCTGATGTTCCCCCCAGCCACAGGACGCGAAAACGGGGTAATCGTCGCCCTGGGAGTCGCCCCGGCCGCGGACATCCTGGGAGACCAGAGCATATCCCCGCTTGGCGACCTCGCCCGCGAGCCCTTCCACCCCCTTGCGGCCGTAGGGCGTCATCACGAGGATGGTCGGCCAAGGGCCCTCGCTTGTCGGCAGATAGATCTCCGTGGCGAGTTTGACGCCGTCCCGCATCGGGACCATCACGGTTTCCTTGGCCTCGGCACAGGAGGGTGTCCCAATTCCGGTTGACAGGATGGCGGCGATGAGGATGATTCGGGGTCCCCAACGCTTCGTGTCGCGTTGGGGAGCCCTTCCCAGAGGTGCTGCCCGTTTCATTGAAGACCTCCATCTATCTGGCAGGCGTACACGGCACACCAATAACCACACGGCCGTATTCTATGGACCTCAGGAGAGACGTGCAATCCCTGTTCTCATATTGCATGAGAAACCGCCGCGTCACGGTTTGGCCTTGCTTTCATACGATTTGCGGAGAGCCGATTCGATGCCTATTGTCCTGGAAGCCGCCAACGGGTATCGTGTGGGCCGGCATGGTTAAGACGATCTTCATTCTGGCGCTGGCGTTGCTCGCGCAGGCGGGGCCCGTAGGGCGGGACGTCGAGCCTCTGCTCCAGGCGCATGCGCACAACGACTATCTGCACACGCCGCCGCTGCTCCTGGCTCTCGACCATGGATTTGCGAGTGTCGAGGCGGATGTCTTCCTCGTCGGCGGCCGGCTTTGCGTGGCCCATGAGCCTGATAAGGTTACGCCGGAGAAAACCCTGCAATCGCTCTACCTCGACCCACTCCGGCAGCGGGTGAAGGAGAATGCGGGACGTGTGTATCCTGGCGGATCGAGGTTTCTGCTTTTGATCGACCTCAAGACCAAGGCGGAGCCGACCTACCGGAGACTCCACGAAATTCTCGCCGGGTACCGGGAGATGCTGACCACGTTCGGCTCACAGGGCCGCAAGGACCAGGCCGTCACGGTCATTGTCTCGGGAAATCGGCCCCTGGAGCTGATGCGGTCGCAGCCGGTTCGGTATGCTGGTTATGACGGCCGGCTGACCGACCTCGATTCCGATCTGCCCGCCGACGTGATCCCCATGATCAGCGATACGTGGGTCAAGCATTTCACGTGGAAGGGGGAAGGGGCCATGCCCGCTGACGAGAAGCAGAAATTGAGCGATCTCGTGCGCCAGGCCCATGCCCGGGGCCGGCTCGTGCGCTTCTGGGCGACGCCCGATGCGCCGTCACCCGCGCGGGAGGCCGTCTGGCGTCAGTTGCTTGCGGCCGGGGTCGATCTGCTCAACACGGATGATTTGAAGGGCTTGCAGGAGTTCCTGCTCCAACATGGACGCTGACGGGTTCATCGCGACCAAAGACCTGGCCAAGATCTACACGTTCGGAACCGTGGAAGTCGCCGCCCTGCGCAGCGTGACGTTGGCCATCGGTCGCAGGCGTCTCGTCGGTGTGACCGGCGCCTCCGGCTCGGGCAAATCGACCCTGATGAACCTGCTGGGCGGCCTGGACCGGCCCTCCTCGGGCAGCATACACGTCGAGGGCAAGCAGATCTCCGATCTGAGCAAGAAGGAGTTGGCCCTCTACCGCCGCAACACGGTGGGCATGATCTTCCAGTCCTTCAACCTGATCAACGCTTATTCGGCCGTCGAGAACGTGGCCTTCCCGCTGCTGTTTGCAGGTGTCGCCAAGCGGGAGCGTCTCAGCCGCGCCGAGGAACTCTTGCGCGCCGTCGGCTTGGAGGCCCGAAAGGACCATCGCCCGACGGAGCTTTCCGGCGGGGAGCAGCAGCGCGTGGCGATCGCCCGGGCTCTGGTCAACCGGCCGCAAATCCTGCTGGCCGATGAGCCCACGGGCAACCTGGACAGCAAAACCTCCCGGCAGATCGTGGAGACCCTGTTCGAGCTAAATCAGCGTCAGGGGCTGACGATTGTGATGATCTCCCACGAGCAGGACCTCCTGCGCGAATTCGCGCACGAGATCATCTCGTTGCAGGATGGAGTAGTGGTCGGACACGAGACCACGCACTGAACTGACTGCACACCTGTTTCGCTCATCGATCCGCCCATCTCAAGCGGTAAGTGGCGTATTCGCGCTCGTGCATGTCCAGCAAGAACGTCATGCGGAAGCCTGTTCCAGGGGGTGGATAGTCTCTTCGGTCAACCAAGCCGCATACCGGAGGGCCTGTCGAATGTCCTCAGGCTCCAGGTAGGGATAATCCTTGATGATCTCCTCCGTGCTCATCCCATTGGCAACCAGATTGACAACGAGGGAAACGGTGATGCGCATGCCGCGAATACAGGCTCGGCCGCCCATCACATTGGGATCGAACGTGATGCGATCGAACTCCAGCATAGGACATCTCCCAGACTACAAGCGTATTGGCCATGCCAATGCAATCCAAGTCTATCATACTCCGCGTCCTATCAAGGGGCAATCGCAACCGTCGGAATGGGACTCCACACGGCCGCGCAGCCGCTTGCCCGCCACCCTGCAACCGGGTATGATCCGCGTCGAACCTCCGGGTGCGCGAAATGCGTGAAGGGAGGATCGCCAGGGCAAGGGGATTTGTAGCCTTATGAGGATTTCGGACTACATCGGGCAGGCGGGCGGCAACTTGTGGAAGAAGAAGCTGCGCACGTTTCTGACGACCTCGGGCGTCGTGATCGGAATCGGCGCTTTGGTCTGCATGTTCGCGTTCGGCCAGGGCATTCAAAGGAATATCACGGACCAATTCAAGAAGCTGGACCTGTTCAACTATATCACCGTTTTCGGCCCCGGCAGCCAACGTGGGCGTGGGCCGCATCATGATCCTGATGACCCCGGAAGCCAGATGGCCGAGGAGAGTGTGCCAGCCGAGGGTGGGCCGAAATTGAACGCCGAGACGATGGCGCAGATCCGGGAGATTCCCGGGGTGGAGGCGGCGTTTCCGGAACTGCGTTTTCCCGCCCAGATTCGCCTGGGCAACAAGGAGCAGTTCACGCTGGTCCAGGCGTTGTCCCGCGATGTTTGTCAGTCGGGTTTGGTGAAGCTGCGGGCCGGGACCTGCTATGCGGATGATGCCAACGATCTGGTCATCAGCGATTCACTCCTGCGCCGGCTCGATATCAAGGACACCGAGAAGGCCCCGGGGACAAAGGTCGAGGTTGCGACGTTGACGCTGGATTTCAGTCTCACCAATCTGCTGCGTATGGCCTTTGGTTCGGGGGCGCAAGCCCTGCCATTTGCCCGTGAGAGCTACGGCTTTACGATCGCAGGGGTTGCGGAGCGGATGGGGTTCGGCGGACCGCTGCCGGTCCAGAGCGATGTCCTGATCCCACCCGGTGCGGCGGCAAAGATGCGGAAATTGTCGCTCACCAGCGTGTCGGACCTGTTCGCATCTTCCGGCGGGACCACCAACTACCCGACGGTGACCGTCAGAGTCAAGACGCCGCAGGAGGTGGAGTCCGTCAAGAAGCAACTGGAGTCGCGCGGCCTGCGGACGTTCGCCCTGATGGACCAGTTGAGCCAGATGAGAATTGGTTTTCTCATCATGGACATGTTCCTGCTGGCCGTCGGCATGATCGGCATCACGGTTGCCTCGCTGGGGATCGTCAATACGATGGTGATGTCCATCCTGGAGCGCTATCGCGAGATCGGCATCATGAAAGCCGTGGGGGCCACCGACGGCGATGTGCAACGGATCTTTCTCTTCGAGTCCGGCACGATCGGCCTGTTGGGGGGCTCCTTCGGCCTGGGTCTCGCCTGGGCGGTGAGCACGATCATCAACCAGGTCATCAACGTCCTGATGGCCCGCCAGGGCGCCCCGCACATGGACTACTTCAACTTCCCCTGGTGGCTCTGCCTGGGCGCGATCGCCTTCTCGATTGTGGTCAGTCTTCTGGCCGGCGTCTACCCCACGCGCCGCGCCGCCCGTGTCGATCCGGTCGTGGCTTTGCGACATGATTGACGTCTACGGAAGCGTTCCGAGCAGAACACCTGGGGCGCTGCCGCCCACGACTTGAGCAACTTTGCGTTTGCCCCTTGGAAGACTCACGGCTCTCTTGCATTATCCAATACGGAGTGCTATCATCAGCGCACGAAAGCTATATGAGGAAGGCTAAGCCAATAGAGAAAGACGAATTACGTGCCGAGTACAAGCGATCGGACTTTCCTGGGGGGTTGGTGCGAGGCAAGTACGCCGAACGTCTCCGGGAATCATCGAACGTAGTGGTACTGAAACCGGAAGTCGTTCGAGCTTTCCCCAACGAGGAAGCTGTGAATAGTGCCCTCCTGTCGCTGATCCAAATTGCCGAGAGAACCGCGCGCCGAACAGGTCACTCCACCGGATGCACGAAGAACCGGCGCGCCGGTTAGCTGGGGCGTTGATGCCTATGGAAACGTTCCGAGCAGGACACCGGGGACGGGGTCGCGAGGATAGCAGTCCATCTTGATCGCAGGACTGTCGGACGGGACGCGGAGATCGAGTGCGGAATAGTCCCCAACGTGGAAGTCCGTGACTTGGCCACCTTGATCCAGCGACAGTTCCTTGCGCACTTCGTCAAGGTTCGTGTAGCGCTGGCGCTTCTTCCACGTGACGCCCCGGTTGAAGAGATCCTGGCCGGGGCCGGGCCAGTAGAGATTGCCCTCGCAGGTGCACGCAGGGAAAGAGCTACTTGGGCGTCAGCATCTGTTTCGCGAGTTCCTGAAAGCTGGGCCGAGGGGTGAAGTCACGGGGCTGCCCCTGGATCGACTGGTACAGGGAGGCATCCGCCACGCCCTCCAGGAAGAACCTCTTCTCCAGATGGTGAGCGGCCTGCGGCTGAAGAGAGCCGACATCCATGTGGCCCATGTCCTTGAGGAAAACCACCTGGCCCCGCTTGAAATAGCGAGCCTCTTTCCGGGCGGGCTCAGCGTCATCGCCTCTTACCGCCCAGACCAATAGTGTCTCCACATCGGTCTCCTGCGGCGTCCGGTAGGCCGAGGGCAGCGGTTTGCGCGGCCAATCGGTATACTTGAGGGCGCCCCAACCCAACTTCGAGAGCGGCGAGCCGATGATACTGCCGGGCGGGTCCATCTCGGCCTCGTAATCTCGAGTCTGGACCGTCTGTGTGCAGTATGTCTTCGCCACCAGGTCGCCCCAGTTGAACCAGTCCACGATCTGCCCCCAGTAGGTGGCCAGAAACGCCAAGCCACTGTAGTCGCCGTTCTCGGCCACCACAAAGGCGTCGAGGGCCTGATTGGTCGTGTTGCGGTTGTAGAGCGACAAGAAGGTAACAAACTTCACGCGGCCCGGATCGATCCGGATCTGTTGCCACGACTGGGGCAGGGTCTTCAGAACCGATCGAATGGTCTGCACGATATCCTTCGACCTCTTCAGGCAGTCGGGATTCTGTTTCCACAGAGTATTGAGCCGCTCGAGATTCTTGTCGATATCCCTCGGCTCGGTCACACCCATGTCCCAGGGAAAGGCCGGTTCACCCATCAGATTGCGATGGAGGCTCTGCGGGTAGCGGAGGCAGTACGTGTAGGCAACGGCACCGCCATAGCTGGCGCCCGAGAGATTGATTCTGGCATACCCGAGTGCCTTGCGCGCGGCCTCGAGGTCATCCACGACGTTGATGACGTCGTACTCCAGCAAGTCGATGCCCTCGTCTTGAAGCCGCTTGGCTGCCCGGGTCATGACTGCGCCAAGCTCCTTCAAGCCCGCCGGCGCGAGGGGGTCCGCCACGGTCTTCAGGGCCGCGTTGATCTCGGGGCAGTTCAGCGAGACAGAACCATCGACGCCGCGATAGCCGACCATCACGACATCATGGTTTTCCAAGAGCCACTCGCGAATATAGTCGGGCTTGATGTTCGTGCCGCCGGGGCCGCCTTCCAGGGTAAACACCGGCTCCAGGGGATGTTCGCGCCGCGAGCGCAGGCGCAGCACGGGGAGCCGGATCAGCCGGGAGTCCTTCTTCCCCCGGTTCTCGGGAACCACGAGGGTGCCGAAGTCCGCCGCATATTCCTTCAGGGTTCCCGGCTTGAGGATCACCTCTCCCGCTTTGGCGTCGTTCATCTCTGCACTGCTCGGATATGGATAAGATTGAGCGTGCAGGCCCGCAATCAGGCATAACACGATGGCGTATGATGTCGTCCGATGGTTCATGGGAAGTTCTCCTTTGCCAAAAGCCAAGTCGTTTCAGCACCGATTTCACTGTGACCCGCATGATACCGGGCCAATCCGGAAATGTGCAATCCCTTACCTTTTGGACGTGGTCGTTTGAGCGGCCTTTTCTTGAGGAGACGCCTGGGCCTGCTGCAACGCCTGGGCGATCTCCGGGATGTTCTGGAGCGTTGCGAATTCGCCGTTGAGGATCGTCCCATCGACGTAGGCCGCCACGTCCTCCTCGGTCATGTTGGCCATGACGGAACCGAATCCTTTCGCCATCGTATCGATAGTCGTCGATCGTTCCTGGATCACCTGGAGTCTCGCGTCGATCTCCTGCATTTGGGTGGCGTCGCCCAAGGCTTGATAGATCTGCCGCTGCTCCGTGAGTCCCGCCTGCTGCAAGGCGATGCCGACGCGGTCATGGACGAGGAACCGTCCTGAAGAGGAGACCGTTTGGCCGACGCCGGCCACATCCTGGGCGACCTTCAGGGCCGCATCAATCCGACCGGCGGCGGCCAGGAGACGTGCCTGCTCGAGGGACTGGTTCCCAAGCTTTCGGATCATGCCCAGATGCTCCAAAGGCAAGGTGAACGCCGACAGTCCCAGCGAGGCGGCCTCGGAGAGCCCTTCGTCGAAAAAGTAGTCACGCCGGGCCATCAGCATGGCGATGCGGTCGTCGTTCAATCGCCCCTTTGCAGCAGCCTGTGCGAGAGATTGCAGTGCTCCGCCGACGTCGCCGGTCTGGAACTGACACTGGCCGGCGTAACAATCACCCAGGGCATTGGTCGGGTCCAGTCGCTTCAGCTCACTCGCGTAGGCCAGAGTGGATGCGTCGATCCGGCCGGCGGCGATTTGTGCACTGACGAGGGCGGACAACACGGCGGGGGAATCCGGGTATAACTTGGCCGCGTCCTGGAGATACTCCAACGCGGTCGTCTGGTCCGGGGTGAAGGACGCCGCGGCGGCCCAGTAGGCCGGCTGGCCGGCATATTTCTGCAGGGTCTTGCCGACCTGCTCGGGTCCGACAATCTGATGCACCGCCGCGTCCAGATTCCCCCCCGAGGCAGCCAGCATCTGCTTCAGGGCATTGATATCATACTTCCGATCCTTCTTTTCCTCCCGAGGCGCCGGCGCTTTCTTGTCCTCGGTCGCGGGAAGAGGCTTTCGGTCTTCTACGGCGGCCTCTTTCGGGCGTCGTGTTCCCGCGGCCACCAGAGTCCAAAGGTCTCCGATGACTTGCTGGTCCTCGTTCTTCTTCTCGGTAAGCGTGGTGACGCCCTCCTGCAACTGGCGGATCTGTCGTTCCGCGGCGCTCTTCTGAGACTGGAGTTGGCGGATTTGCCCTTGCAGATCCTGCATGGTCTGCTCCAGCTTTTCCTGTTCCGCGGTGGCCGCTCGTACCTTCTTGCCCTGTGCGGTTGTCATGGCAACCGCCAGCACGCACATCATGACGCCAAGCAGGGTGACGGCCGCGATATACATCCCTCTTGTCATGGGTAATCTCCTTGTCAATCACACGGTTTTTTACCACATAGACGTGAGGCAGCGTCAGGAATGGGCGCGCAAAACCGATTTTTCTCCATCGATTCATTCTGACGGGCCCTCAGGGCCGAGGCGGGGTGGTTCGCTTGTCCTTCGGCTGATTCGGCAGAGTTGCGGGTGACCCGGACGAGTCCACCCGCGAAGATCTGCTCACCGCCTATGGGAGCGTCCCCAGTTGAACACCCGGAACCGTTTTGCGCGGATAGCAGTCCATCTTGATGGCGGGGCTGTCCGCGGGCACGCGGAGATCGATTGCGGAATAGTCCCCAACGTGGAACTCCGTGACCTGGCCGTCTTGATCTATCGCCAGTTCCTTGCGCACTTCGTCAAGGTTCGTGTAGCGCTTGTGCTTCTTCCACGTGGTGCCCCAGTTGAAGAGATCCTGGCCGGGGCCGGGCCCGTAGAGATTACCCTCGAAGGTGAGCTTGAGGTCCTTCAGCGATAGGACTGCGGGAGGAGCGGACTTCTCGGCAGGGGGCTTCGGTGCCGGCGCGGGCGCCTGCATCGCCTTGGGCCAGTGACGTTCGTCCGCGACATCGAACCAGCCCCAGACTTGGGCATCCCTGTTGTAGGCCAGGACATTGTGGCGGATGGTCTGATCGTGGTTCCAGACCGGCTCGGATTTGCGGTTGTCAATCCGAGGCGTGCTGCGAAGCTGCTCGCGGAAGTTGAAGCCTTCCTTGTTGCCGAGAATGAGGTTACGCTCGATAGTGCACCCCGGCGAGCTGGACAGACTGATGCCGGCCGCGGCGCCCCAGGCCCCCGGCGTGAAGGCCAGGCCGTTGCCGACGATCACGTTGTCGTGGGCGTGCAGGCCATAAGAGATCTCGTAGAAAATGCCGGCGTCATCGTTGTCGGCGATGAGGCAGTTGCGCACCTCGCAATCCTCGTTGCCGATATCGAACCAGATGCCGTTGCCGCGATTCTCGATGAACGTGCTGTCCTCAAGGACGGCCCCGCGTGTCAGACAGATCTTGTCGCCCCCGGCTTCCCAGCCCCGATCGAATCCCTTCGTATTGTTATTCCGCACAGTGCAGCCGGTGAGCCGCAGGCCGTGGGCATGGCTGGCACCGAAACCAAGCTGGCCGTTGTGCTGGAACGTGCAGTTGCGGACGATGGTCTCCTTGCCCGTAAAGGTCGCACCGCTGGCGTTGGTGTACTCGAAGATGCAGTCCTCAACGGTCAGGTGATCGCCGCCGAATTGGGCCGCGCCCTGTTGCGCCCGGTTGGCCGCGTGGCGGAAGCGAAGCCCTTTCACCGTGACATAGCTGCCTTTGACCCTGAGAATCTGGTCGCGCGTGGAGGCCTCCACCAGGGTTTTGTTCTTGGTAATCTCCTGGTTGTCGGCGGGGCAGACATACAGGCGCTGGGCGTCGATATCCACGAAGAAGGTGCCGCGAGCAAGCTTGTCCCGTTCGAGCACCTGGCGGAGCGCATAGCCATTGATGAAGACCTGCTCGCAGCGTCCGATCAGCCGATGGTAGTCGTCATTGGGATGGGTATAACTCTTGTTCCACGTGACGAACTTGTGCGGCCAAGGCGTGCTGTAAATCCGGTCGCTCCCGGGGCTGGGCGACCAATCCGTAAAGCGGTCGGCGCCGGTGAGGACAACGTTCGCGCCCTCGGCCGTCCGGATCGTGATGGGCTGTTCCGGGGTCCCGCTCCTCTCGACCGTGACCAACTCGCGATAGATGCCTGCGTGCAGGAGCATCGTGTCTCCCGGCTCCAGGTGCGCCACGGCGGCGCCGATTGTGGTGAATTGCGCATTGGGGTCGATTCCGGCGATCACCCGTTGCGTGACGTGCCAAACCTTGGCCTGGGCCTGCGCGGCCAGGGAAAACACCAGCAATGCAAGTATCCATTTGCCCCTCTGCGAGGACTTCTTCTGCATCATATTCCAATCCCCATCGAGAAACCAAAGAACCGAGCTTAGCGTCTGCCTTGGCGCAGCCAAACCAACGCGGCGTCCAACACCGGATCGCCCACGGCGAGTTGTTCCTTCGTGGCGTGGATCTCGACATCCGGTTCGAGGCCCTCGCCTTCAAGGCCCGTCCCGTCCGGGCGCAGGGCCTTCCAGGAAGGTATCATGACCGTCACCCCATTACCCAGGTCGTGGGGCAGGGGATTGCCGGAGGCGCCATAGGACTTCTCCCCTATGAGGGTGCAGTTGGGCACCTGCTTCATCATCAGTAGGAAGCGTTCGCAACTACTGACGTTGACCCGGCCCATGAGGACGGCGATCGGTCCACGGTAGCGGGGGCGCTTCTCATTGGGCAAGAGAATCTTGTCCACCGGCGGTGTGAATCCACCCGGGGACTGCGAGGAACGCAACAGGTCGCGCACATAGATGTGCGGTTCCTCGACAAAGCAACCTGCCACCTGCTGGGCCAAGATCTCATTGCCGCCGCCGTTGGGCCGTACGTCGACGATCAATCCCGACCCGCTCGCCGCCTCCCATAGGATGGGGTAGACGGCTTCCAGGGCGGCGGCACTGTCCTGGCTCCAAGTGGCGATCAGCACATAGCTGATGCCGTCCGGGAAGCGTCCGGCGTAGACCGCCGAGCTTCGTTGGCTGAAATTCGGGACGATTTGCGCCAGCAACGCGACGTTGATGTTGGAGTTCACCGGAGGCACGAAGGTTGGAACCGTCTGGTTGCCAACTGCCACAGTAATGTGCAGGTCTTTCGCCTGACTCAGCAGGGTGATGGCGACCTCCGCGAATTGTGCGGCGGTCTTGGCCTGGAGGAGAGCCGGCCGATACTGAACAAAGAGCCCGGGCCAGTCGACCCCACGCAGATCGCGGTACGAGTACTCCTCGTCAATGACCCGACGCAATTCCTGCACCGCCTTCGTGTTGACCTCCGGCGACAGTAATGGGGTAGTGGCGGAGCGTGTCCGGAACACGATCGGGTAGGACTCCAAAGGCTGTCCCAGGTTGTCCCGAAAGTTCCGATAATTGGAGCAATTGAGACTGAACTGATAGTTGTGGCCAGGCTCAAGCTGGGCCCTGGCTACGAGTAAGCGGGCATCCAGCCATTGGGCGGTGTCGAGCCCTTTGGGGAAGGTGGACCCGCCTCCGCAAAACGAGTATCCCGCCGTCGCCATGTCGTGGTCGAATACAAAGACCATCCAGCTCAGGCCGGGATCGACTTGCAGGTCACCGTTGCGCGGGATCGAGTCGATGAGGCGGGGCGCCTGCGCCCACGCCGCCGCGTGCGCAAGACAGACGAGAACCAACCCAAGAGTCCGCCGCATGCCGGCCTCCTTCTTTAGAAATGGTCTTCCCTTCCGCGACCCTCATACGAATTTGCAGGGGATGGGCAACACACACAGCATACACCATTCCGCGTCGTTGCCCAAGGCTATTCCGAGTGGGCAAGAGAACTATTGAATCGGTGCACGGCCGGCGGTAAGATGAGTGCCATCATCCCACGAACCCATTGTGTAAGAGGGGAGTCTGCGGATGAAGGTACAGGTGTGAGTACAGAAGCAAAACGTCATAAGTTCTGGCGCTTCGTCGATTACGTTCGGCCGTATTGGAAGTATCTGCTCCTGGCGGTGGCCGGGGGCATTGTGAAATTCACGGTGCCGCTGCTGGTGCCGCAGGTGACGCGGTACCTGCTGGACGACGTCTTTCTTAATGAGACGCTGACGGGCCACGAAAAGATGCGCGAGCTGCTGCTCTATGCGGGCGGCATGGCGGTCATTTTCGTATTCATTTATGCTCCCTTCGTCTACGTCCGGCACCTCTACGCGGACAAGGCGAGCAACCGGGCGGTCTTCAACCTGCGGTGCGACCTCTACTACCGCATTCTGCGAATGTCGGCGTCATTCTTCCATCGTAACAAGACCGGGGCGATCATGACCCGTCTGATCAGCGATATCGCCCTGGCCCAGAACCTGGTCGGCACGGCCATTACGAACATCTGGATGGACGCCATCGCCGTGGTGGTCATCCTCTATTTCTTGCTGCGAATCGATGCGCTAACCACCGTGGTGGCCTTGGCGACCTTCCCGGTGTACCTGTTCTTCTTCCGGCGGTTCAGCACCGACATCCGGGCCGTGACCCGGCAACTCCAGGACGAGCTGTCGGCGATGAGCAGCAGCGCCCAAGAGCGAATCGCGGGCAGCGTCGTCGTCCACGCCTTTGCGCAGGAACAGGTGGAGAGGAAACGGTTTGAGGTCGATTCGGAGCGGGTGTTCTCGACGAACATGCGGCGGATCCTGATCCAGAGTCTCAACCAGTCCATCACGGGAACGCTCGTGGGCATCTCGCCTCTGATCGTGATCTGCTTCGGCGGCTACCGCGTGATCGCCGGAACCATGACGGTAGGGGAGCTGATTGCCGTGACGATGTACCTGTCGCCGCTGTACCTGCCCTTGCAGCGGTTCTCCGAGTTGAACGTGGTTTACGCTAACGCCATGGCGGCGCTGGACCGCATTTACGAGGTCATGGACGAAAAGCCTGAGATCGTCGATAGCCCCGGCGCGGTCGATCTGCCCCAGATCCAGGGCGCCGTGGAATTCGACCGCGTCAGCTTCTCGTATAACGAAAGCTATCCGGTCCTGCACGATGTGACGTTCCGCGTGCGGCCGGGGGAAAGAGTCGCGCTGGTGGGCCCCAGCGGTTCAGGCAAGACCACGATCGTCAGCCTGATTCCGCGCTTTTACGAAACCTGCACCGGTCAAGTCCGCATCGACGGCCATGACGTGCGGGATGTCACGATCAAGTCGCTGCGACGCCACATTGGGATGGTGTTGCAGGATCCGATTCTCTTCAGTGGCTCGGTCCGCGAAAACATTCTCTATGGCAAGCCCGAGGCGACCGACGAGGAGGTCGTCGAGGCCAGCCGGGCGGCCCACGCGTACGAGTTCATCATGTCGTTGCCCCACGGGTTCGATTCCGAAGTGGGGGAGCGGGGCTGCTTCCTCTCCGGCGGCCAGCGCCAGCGGATCACCATCGCCCGGGCGTTCCTGAAAGATCCCAAGATCCTGATTCTGGACGAGGCGACGGCCAACCTCGATCCGGAATCGGAGCACCTGATCCAAGCGGCCATGAAGCGGCTCGTGGTTGGCCGGACGACCTTTATCATCGCCCACCGGCTCTCGACCGTCATCAACGCCGACCGCATCCTGGTCCTCTCCGCCGGCCAAGTCGTCGAGTCCGGCACCCACCACGAATTGCTGGCCAACGGCGGCCTCTACCGGGAATATCACCGCAAGCAATTCGCCTCCGCCAACATCGGGTAGTGCCGGGCAGATGACAGACACGCTCCCCGGTTTTCGCGTCATCGTTCTCGGTCCGCTCTGTCACCCCGGATCGCAGCGAGCGCAAGCCGTCAGGCCACCGCATGATCAGGTTTGTTCCCGCAGACCTTCGAGACGCTGCGCCGGTATCCCGGCTTCTGTCAGTATCCGCCGGAGTTCCTGATGCGATTGCGCGTCACGCAGTGCAAACAGGAAGGGCGCGTGAGATAGATAGTAGAAGGCATGGTATCCATCATGCGCAAGGTACCTCATCTTTGTCTGTCGTTGCTGCCCTCGGCTCAGTTCGTGATTGCGGTAATCACTCTGGTCGAACGTAATAACGCATCGAGCCTTGGTGGTGCGGAGCTGTTCAGCAATGGATCCTATGGCAATGTGGGTTCGGCCTTCCGCTTGATTATCTTCGCCCGGAAGTCGGACGCCTGTGTCTGGATCATTCAGGATCGAGAAGGGATCGGCCTGGTTCTCTATCAGCATACGTACGCCGGTAAGACGTTGGAAGTCCTGCCGCAGATCTTCTGGGATGAAGTCTGGATTGGCGTACAAGGGCGCCCAGTTCAAGAGCAGGTCATGCCAAAGACGCTTTACGGCATCATAGGAGTCGCCCAGATATTCGCGCTTCACGAAGTCCCTTTCCAGCTTAAGGACGATGGCATGGTAAACGCCGTTGGCAGCAGGTCAGCATCCTGCGCTCATTTCGTCGGATGAGCAGGTCTTTTGCGCGCGCGGCCGCGCCGTCTCGGTTCGGTCGTGTGTCGGGGTTGTTCTCTGGAATCTCGGATCGCCTGTAGTATGTCGTCTCTGGAAATCCCTTTGCGCAGGCCAGCCACGTCAAACGGGGACCTCAGACGGCCTGATTTGGGGACGATGGAGAACATGTCGCCCTTGCGCCGACGGATGACAACCTCTTCCTTCTTTGATTCTTCGAGAATGTCCGCCAATTTCTCTCTCGCCTGAGAATATGTGTATATCTTCATGATTCACTCTACCATTCCTATTCCGAGACTTCTTGCCACCGAGCACATGCGATAGTCAAGACTGATAAGTGGCAATCCACGTTCCATGCAACACTGGAGATAATAGGCATCATAGGCGTGAATCTTGAATCGCAGCGCTATTCGCAGGGCCTCATCTATTTTCACCGGAACCAGCGTAACAGGTATTTTCTGTGAGATGTCAAACGCCTGAATGACCTCTCGCTCATTGAGACGACCGCATCGGCTCATAGCAATTAACGCATTCCCAATCTCGTAAGGCAGGACTTCCGGTGAAACGACAGTGCACCCGGTTGTTTCTTCGACAATCCAGGGGCCAGGCACACAACGAAGGAGCTATTCACGTGGCATCTTCCTCTTCCTCATATTCTGGACTTCCGATGAGGCCCATTTCCTTGGCCATTTGCTTCGTCAGGACCATGCCGTTCGGAAGTTGAACGAAGGTCAACGAATCGGAGAGCTCGGGGCTGCACAGACCCTCCTGTCCCATTCGAATCCGGCAGGTCTTCTCGACTTCCCCGGCCTTGGCGGAGACCGTCGATTTCTTCGTGCCGAAAAAGTCGCAGATCACATCGGGCGGCAGGTAGTTGGCATTGCTCCGGTCGAAGAGAAAATTCAATCGGGCGATGACGTAGACTACGGCACTGGCCCAAATTTCCGGCTTGCCACCGGTAATGACGTAGTTGCGCTTGCGGCCGATCTGTTCCCATAGTCTGCGGACATAGCCGGCCACTTCCGGCGTCAGGTGCTGCTGTGAGAAAGCGTCCAAGAGCTTCTGGACTTCCTCAATTCGTGCCGCGTTCTTCGAGTCACTCACCATAGGCAATTCTCCTCATTCGTGCTCCGAGATCCGTTCCGCCAGGTACGAGGCGAGGTCCGCCTGGCGCACCGCTTGTTCTTTGGTATAGGTGCCGACGCGGGTACGTTCGAGCTGCTCCAGGTAGGCGCCGGTGGCGAGGGCTTCGCCCAGGTCCCGCGCCAGCGAGCGCACGTAGAAGCCGGGGCCGGTCACGATGCGCACGTCCACAAAGGGCCAAGCATAGGCGAGCAGCGCGATCTCCTTGACCTCGACCTGACGCGCCGGCAACACGACCACGCGGGCGGCCCGCGCCAGCTTGTAGGCAGCTCGACCACCGACTTTGAGGGCTGAAAATATGGGGGGCCGCTGCTCGATGATGCCCTGGAACCGGGCCAGCGCCTGACGGACCTGCTCGGACGTCGGGATCTCTCCACAGCGCAACGCCGTGCCGTCCTCTGTCGTCTGTCCTTTCTCGTCTGTCCTCTGGAAGACCTCTTCCTTCTTTCCCTCGCGGTCATCCGTGGTGCTGCGCCAGCCCAGCTTGATCCGAGCGATATACTCTTTCTCGGCGCCCACAACAAGGTGGAGGGTCTTCGTGGCGGCCCGGCCGACGCCGACGACCAGCACCCCTTTGGCGCAAGGGTCCAGCGTGCCGGCATGACCGACCCGTTTCTGATGCGTGAGCCGCCGAACCGCGTCGACCACGTCGTGCGAGGTGACCCCTTCTTCTTTGTAGATCGCAAAGATGCCCTCGATGTTTCTCATGACCGTATTTTGCTACGATTTTTCATTCTTGGCCATTCGATTTTCTGCTATAATCGGGGGGGGAGGAGAGGAATGGGCGTCCAGAAAAGGAGGAATGGTATGATCAGGCGGAATGTGAACCGTGAAGACGAGAAAGGCGGAAGGATTCGCCCCCACTCCGGGAAGTTGGCCCCTTGGACTTTGGTCCTCTTGACCCTGTGTCTGGCGGACGCGGCGGTGGCCAAGTACAGCGGCGGCGACGGTACGGTGGGAGCGCCCTATCTTATCAATACGCCGGAGGACTTGAAGGCGATCGGCGAGAATCCAGGCGACTGGGACAAACGCTTCAAGCTGATGCAGGATATCGACCTGTCCGGGTATGACCAGACTAACCTGCACATGATCGGCCGCTGGGCGGCCCTGGGGTCTTTCGACAACCGGCCCTTCCAGGGCAATTTTGACGGCAATGGCAAGACCATCTCCAACTTCACGTACCGGAATATGACGGAGCAGTATGTGGGCATGTTCCAGCATGTGACCGGCGACATCAAGAACCTCAAGCTCCGGCGGCCGACGGTGATCGGCAACCAGTCCGGCACGGGCTCTCTCGTCGGCTACGTGGAGAAGGGGGGCGTCACCGATTGCTCGGCGACCGAGGTGGACGTTTCCGGGAAGTACGGGGTCGGGGGACTGGTGGGATGTGTGGATGGCGGCGTACACCGATGCTGGTCCGACGGTGCCGTCGAAGGCTTCCAATATATCGGCGGTTTGGTCGGACAGCTCGGCACCGGCAGCGTAAAGTACTCCTTCTCCAAGGCCCAAGTGTACGGCCGGAATGAGAGCATTGGCGGGCTGGTGGGCGCCCTGCTGGGGGTCGACAGCTACGTGCAATTCTCCTACGCCCGGGGCGAGGTGGAGGGCGGCGTATATGTCGGCGGCTTGGTAGGCCAAGTCTCGCGGGGAACTGTCTGGCACTGTTACTCGGTCGGCAAGGTCTCGGGCGACCAGTTCCTCGGGGGGTTGGTTGGTTACCAGAGAGCCCTGGCCCAGGTGATCGGGTCGCTGTGGGATACGCAGTCCAGCACACAAACAACGAGCGTCGGAGGTGTGGGCAAGACCACGGCCCAAATGAAACTCATGGATACCTATCTGGCCCAGAACTGGGACTTCCCCGGCACCTGGAACATTTGGGAGGGGGCTTGTTACCCGGTCCTTTCCTGGCAGGTGCGGCCGGGAGACCTGCACCCGGCGGATGGGGTGGACCTCGTGGATTTCGCCTGGTTAGCGCGGAATTGGCTCCAAAAAAAGTGCCGTCCCGCCAACAACGATTGCGACTTTGCAGACATCGACCAATCGGGCGTGGTGGACTTCCACGATTTGGCCATCCTGGCCGAGAACTGGCTGACCGGTCTTATGTAGGGCGTGCGGCGCGGGATGCGCCGCCGACATTCTGGGGGGACTTATGGAGAAGACAGGGGAATCGTTGGCAGGGAAGCGGGCGCTGATCACCGGGGCGGCCAAGCGCATCGGCCGGACCATTGCCACGACCCTGGCGCACAGCGGCGTCCATGTGGTCGTACACTACCATCAATCCGCTCCGGAGGCGTTGACCCTCTGCGAGGACCTGCGACGGCTCGGCGTCTCCGCCTGGACCATCCAGGGCGATCTCATGGATGTGACGCAGGCGGAAAGGATCTTCCGCGAGGCGGTGGCGCAGGCGGGTCCCCTCGATATTCTTGTCAACAACGCTTCCATTTTCGACCGGGATACGCTCTGGGAGGCCACGGACGAATCCATCGGGAAGAACATTCGCCTGCACGCGACGGGCCCTCTCGTTCTATCTCGTGCGCTGGCTGGCCAGGGAGGGCCGGGGCACATCGTCAACCTGCTGGATACCCGGGTCGCGGTCTATGACCGGGAACACGCCTCCTACGATCTCAGCAAGAGCATGTTGCTGACGCTGACCCGCATGTTGGCACTGGAACTGGCCCCGAAGGTCGCCGTCAATGCGGTAGCTCCGGGCTCGATCCTGCCGCCGCCCGGATATGGCGTGGACTATCTGACCAAATTGACGTATACGAATCCCTTGAATCGCCACGGCGATCCGGAAGACATCGCCGAGGCCGTGCGGTTCCTGGTAGGGAGCCGTTTCATCACGGGTCAGGTCATCTACGTCGACGGCGGGATGCACATGAAAGGACGCATTTATGACTGAGGGTCGTGCGGGACCGGCCGAGATCGCGAAGCCCGCGGGAGATTCCACGTCCCCGGCGCCGGACCGGGTCTTCATTCGCGACCTGGCGATTCGCTGTATCGTGGGGGTGGATGAGGAGGAGCGACGGGAGAAGCAGGAGGTCCTGATCCAGATCACGATGGACACGGATCTTCGTCAAGCCGGTCGCACGGACGCTCTGGAGGATACGGTGGATTATCGGGCCTTGAAGAAGCGAATCGTCCGTCTGGTCGAGGAATCACGGTTCTATCTGATTGAGGCGCTGGCCCAGAGCATCGCCGACGAGTGTCTCAAGGACGATCGGGTGCAGCAGGTCGAGGTCGCGGTGGAAAAACCCGGGGCACTGCGCTTTGCCCGGACCGTGGGAGTGCAGATCGTCCGAAGCCGCGGGGGATAGGACGGCTTGCGAGCCCAGCCACGATGGTGTGGTGGCCTGCCCCTGACCTGATCGGGGGCGGGGGGTCCAGGAAAGCCGCGGCGTCAATGGATTCCCGCTGGCGCGGGAATGACAAGAGCCAGCAACCTTCCGGTGGACGGTCCTTGTGTTAGAGGCTCTCAGAGAAGGGGGCCCCGGTTTCGCGCCGGAGCCCCTGTAGTTGCGAATACCCGCTTGCGTCGGGCGGCTCAGTACGGCCTGCCCTCGTCGGCGGACGACGAGTCGGTCTGGTCCGGTCGCCCCTGGAACTGCTCGTTCTCGAACTGTTCCTCTTCAGGCTGGCTCCCGGGGATATAGCCCATCGCTGAGGCGCCGGCGGCAGGAGCAATGCTCAAGGAATTCCTCACATTCTGGACGCCGGTGATGGCCCGGGCCAACTGTTCGGCCTGCTGCTTCACGCGATTGTCCGGCACGTAACCCTCCAGCGTGATGGTGCCGTTGCTGGCCTTCACGTAAATGGTGCCCGGCGTCATGACCTGAACGTTCTGGAAACCCGTCAACTGCTGCCAGAGTCTCTGCGTCACCTGGTGGGCCAGCGTCATATCGGACTGGCTGAAGCCCATCTGGCCCTGCTGGCCGGATTCCATCTGGTCGCGCTGCGCGGCAATATACTGGGTCCGGGCGTCGGCTCCCTGCTGGGGCTGACCCGGGACATAACCGTAGGACGGATAAGTCCCGGCGCCACGAATGATGCGCAAGTCATCGGTGACGTTCCGCACGCCGGGCACGGCCCTGGCGATTTGGTTCACCTGCTGCTTGATGTTCGGATTCGTGATGAAGCCGTGCAGCATGACATTGCCATTCGCCGCCATCACGTAGATCGCACCCGGTCTCATCACCTGGATGTTCTGGATGCCGGTCAGCCGCTGTCGAAGCTGCTGGACCACCTGCTGGGCTTGCTGTTTCTGGTTGTTGTTCTGAATGTAGCCATGCAGGGTCACCGTGCCCTGGCTGACCGAGACATAGATGCTCTGCGGCTGGATCAACTGCACGTTCTGTCCCGGAGGCAACTGCTGGCGCAGTTGACTGGCAACCTGCTGTGCCAATCTCAGGTCAGAGGGGCTCGCCTGACCCGCTCTACCCGTGGCGCCCGGCTGGCCTTGCGCATAGCCCTGCTGACCTTCGAAGCCCTGCCGCCCGGACGGCGCCTGCTGGCCCGGGATATACCCATAGGAGGGAGCGCCGGCACCCACGGTGAATTGACTGTTCACGCGGCTGGCGCCCGCGGCAAACGCGGCATCGATGGCATCTGCCACCTGTCTCCAGTTATCCAGACTTCCTTGCAGCGTTGCCGTTCCATTCTGCACGGACACTTGAACATCCTGCCTGAGATCCCCGCGGAGTTGATCGTGGATCCTGTTTTGCAGTTGGTTGTCGTCTATCTGTCTGGCTTGGGCCGCGACATGCGGGCGGTTGCTGACCGACTTGCCCCGCGCGACTCCCTTGACGATTTGTTCGGTCCCGCTCTTCTGGTCCCGGCCGGGTACCGTGCCGAGCAGCGTCACTTGGTTGCCCGCGGCCAGAATCATGATCTCGCCCTGGGCGCCATAGCCCGCCTGGCGCAGCGCGCCGGCAATCTGCTGTTCCAGCCGCAAATCCCGGGTCTGACTTTGGGCCTGCGATTGATCATCTTGGTCGACGTCCCGATTTTGCCCCTGTTGGCCGTACTGCTGTTGATTGTCATTCCGGTCCGAGGCGGTGGCCACGAGGCCGAGGCTCAAGACCGTCACGGCGGCGATGGTCAGGACCGCGTACATCCGCATAGGTTGAGGCTGTTTCGCTGCTTTCATTGTGTGCTCCTTCAGTTTGAGTTCCGATTTTGTTCCTTGTAAATTCCGACTTTCGCCGGATCTGGCCGGATGCCATACACGGCCGGTTCCTCTTCTGAGGCACCGATCAAGCTACACATTACCCCCACATCCCTATTTTCGTTCCTGCCTCATTTCCCCGGACCTTCTCTACCGCTTGTGGATTCCTGCCTGTGTGTACGCCCATTGGACCGGCAGCGACGAAACCTCACAATGGGAGTTCTCCTGATTCGGAGGTAGGGCATTGCCCCGGGCACCCCTGAAGGAGAGAAGAAGTAGGGGAATCGCCTTCATGCGGAGAGGGCAGGAATCGAGCGTTGGCTCCGATTACGGATCGGGATCAGACGGCATCAGGCCCGCGGGGCAGCGTTTCCCGCGCAGTGATCGGCGCGCCAATGACGATTACGGTCCCGGCGGCCCCTCGGCGTACACCGCCATGCCCGTTTCCGGCTGTGGCGCTTCGAGAAGGGCCGTGCGGACGTAGCGCACGGCATTGCGGAAGATCCGGATGCCGTCGGGCTGGAGGTCAGGGCCCAGACGGGACCAATGGGGGTGCTGGGTCCGGCGGACAAACCGCTCCGGATGCGGCATCAGGCCCAGGACCCGGCCCGTGGCATCGGTCAAGCCCGCGATAGAATCGACGGACCCATTCGGGTTGATGGGGAAGGGGCCTTCCGCGCCGTTGGCATCGACGTACTTGAAGGCGATGTGCCCCTCCGATCTCAGCCTTTGCAGCGCCTCGTTGTCGCGGGCGACGACCTTGCCTTCGCCATGAGCGACAGGCACATGCAGACGCTGCCCCCGGTCGAGGAAGACGCACCGGTCCGTCTGCGGAGCGAGGTATACCCAGCGGTCTTCATACTTGGCGCTGTCGTTGTAGGTGATCGTGACATCCGCCTGCTTGAAGCCGTTGCCGCCGGGCAGGATGCCGGCCTTGACCAGCACCTGAAAGCCGTTGCAGATGCCGAGCACGAGCTTGCCGTCGTCGATAAACTTGCGTACCGGCTCCGAAAGATGATGAACAACCTGGTTGGCCATGATCTTGCCCGCCGCGACATCGTCGCCATAGCTGAAGCCGCCGGGGAAGACGAGAATCTGGTACTGTTCCAGCAGATCTTTGTCTTCAATAAATCGATTGATATGGACTCGATCCGCGCTGGCCCCGGCCAGCTCCAGCGCGTATTCCGTCTCCAGGTCGGTGTTGATGCCTGCCGCCCGCAGGACGATCGCTCGTACTTCCTGCATCGTCAACTCCTCATTGCCACGCAAACGTTCGCTGCCATGCTTGTCTCAGGATGTCGATATCCGCGTCCACAATGTTCCTGCCGTTTTGGGCCCTGATTCTCAGCTTCGGCTCCTCGATCACCACGCCGATCTGTCCGAAAGGCAGGTTCAGCATCCGCTTCGCGAACGCATCATAGTTGTCCGGCGTCACTTCGACGAGGTAGCGGCTGTTCGATTCGCTGAACAACTGCACGTCCGTCCGCGCCGCGTCCCGGCTCCGGGGCAGGGCCCGCAGGTCCGCCTCGAGCCCCCAACCGCCGGCAAACGCCATCTCCGCCACAGCCACCGCGAGACCGCCCTCCGAGCAGTCGTGACAACTGGCCACGAGCCCTGCGGCGAGGGCGGCCGCGACTCTTTGCGCGAGGCGGGGCGCCAGGTCGAGGTCCAACCGGGGGACGTTCGCCCCTAACGCATCGTGGATCTTATAGTAATGCGAGCCGCCCATCTCGTTGGATGTTCGGCCGACGACAAAGAGATAATTACCCGGCGTCTTGAGGTCCATCGTCACGCACTTGTCGATGTCCTCGACGAGGGACATGGCGCTGATCAACAGGGTGGGAGGAATGCGGATGACCGTGCCGTCCTCGCAGACGAATTCGTTGTGGAGCGAATCTTTGCCCGAGATGAAGGGAGCCTGAAAAGCCAGCGCGCCGTCGTGGCAGGCCTGCGCCGCCCGCACGAGGGTCCCCAGAATCTCCGGCTTATCGCAATCGGCCCAGCAGAAATTGTCCAGCAGGGCGATGCGGTCCACTCGTCCGCCAACGCAGATCAGGTTGCGAATCGCCTCGTCGATCCCCGCCAGAGCCATCCAATACGGGTCGAGATCCCCGTACAGGGGGTTCATGCCGCAACTGATGGCCAGCCCGCGCGACGAGTTCAGCTTGGGTTGGACCACGGCCGCATCGCTGGGCCCGTCGTTCGCCGCCCCGACGAGCGGCTTGACCACCGAGCCGCCTTGCACCTCGTGGTCATACTGGCGAATGACCCACTCCTTGCTCGCCACGTTGTACGACGACAGAATCCGCAGCAAGTCGTCGTTGTAGTTGTCCTTCTCCGGCAAGGTCGGCTCACTGAGCTTCGGCTGCTTCCAGACCGCCTGCCGACGGTACCGCGGCACACCGTCGTGGAGGAAATCCATGTCCATCTCGCCCACTTGCTGGCCGTTGTAGCGCAGGTGAAGCTTCCTGTCACCCGTGAATCGCCCGATGACCGTGGACTCGACGTTCTCGCCCGCGAAGATCTTCTGGAGGGCTTCGAGATTCTCCGGCTTGACCGCGATCACCATCCGCTCCTGGGCTTCGCTGATCCAGATCTCGGTATAGCCGAGTCCGGCGTATTTCAGAGGCACTTTTTCGAGGTCCACTTCGGCGCCAAGCTCTCGCGCCATCTCGCCCACCGCGCTGCTCAGACCGCCGGCGCCGCAATCGGTGATCGCCTCGTAAAGTCCGGCCTCGTTCGCCTGCACGAGCACGTCGAGCATCTTCTTTTCGGTGATGGCGTTGCCAATCTGCACGGCGTG
>CAYHAJ010000326.1:0-9520 GCA_964354535.1 uncultured Pirellulales bacterium | reverse complement strand
GGTCCGGCCGGCGGTTCGGATGGAGAAACCCTGTTCGGTGGCATCCTGGTAGATGAGCAAGGCGGCCCCGCCCTTCTTGGCGTTGGCAATCTTCTCCCACAGCAGGTCGCGGACGCGTGCCGAGACCCGCCCGACGAACACGCCCGTCTTGGGCTGAATCAGCCACCGCGTCAATTCACCCCGCAGCGACGGCGTCACTCGCTCCAGGACCATGACCATCATGGGATTCGCCTTTCAGTGCTCCTTGATCGGGAGAGATACGGATTTTCAGGACCTGCCCGATGGGCGTATTGTCCGAGAAAGAGGCAGATTGGGGCTGCCATAGCCCCGCCGGCAGTGCCGCATCGGCGGCGAATTCGTCCTCCGCCAGTTCCTTCTCCGGAACGTCGAGCACCTTGGCGATATCCGGGAGGATACGTTCCATCAGCCGGGCCTCGCGAAAGCGGTCCCGGCACGAGATGCGGACCTGGCGTTCCAGGTCGGGGGGATTCTCCGCCGCGATGGCGAAAGCCGCCGGAATGGTATACGCCACTTTGTACAGGTCGGCGACGTCGTAGACGAACGAAAGCTGCTTGCCGCAATGAATGAACCCCAGGGCCGGCGAGTAGCCGCCGGACAGAATTGCCGCGTGCACCAGACCATACAGACACGCATTGGCGGCCGAGAGCGCCCGATTGACGGGATTGGCCGAGCTCCACGCCTCACGCTGATAGGAACGGCCTTCCCAGGGGACGTTGTATCGCTGCGAGGCCTCGGCATAAGCCTGGCGCACCCGGACGCCTTCCTTGCCGCGCAGTTGCTGCAAGGTAAGGTCTTCGTCGAATTTCTCGTCGAAGCGCAGGCAGTACATCCGGATAACGACCTGCAGACGCGTCACGTCATTGCTGACGAGGGCCGCCTGGCGGATGAGATTGCGGCTGTGCCGGGCGCCGCCCAGACCCTGGGCATAGAAGCGCACCCCATGCTCGCCGCACCAGAGGACCTGACAATTATTATCGGCCAGGGTGTGGACGGCAGCGTGCGTGATCGTGGTCCCCGGCCCCAGCAGGAGCACGGCCAGCGAGGCCGCGGGGACCGCGGTACTGCCATCCGCACGATGTATGGCGATGGCTTTCTCGTGGCGGTCCACGACCGCATGCTCGACGTAAAGATAGCTGAGCTTGTCCGCAAACCTGGGCAGTTCTTGGAGATTCTGCATAGGTCCCTCCACTATGCACTTGTCAAAGAGCTATATCGGCGTCTTTAGGGCCGGCCTTGAATCACCCTCGGACCGGAGCAATGGAAAGCAACCCAAATCCAAAGGCCTTGGCGGGGCCGATACCGGAGGCCAACGCTTCCCGGAAGGCATCGGCGTTGGTGATTCGCAACAAGCCGTCGAAGCACACGGCCAAATGCGTCATCTCGTGCGAAGCGCCATCCTCTCTTTTGTGGCCTCTCTGCTTGCCCTCGGGACAGACGTTGACGCGCGGTATCTCATA
Organism: uncultured Pirellulales bacterium; assembly: GCA_964354535.1. Lineage (GTDB taxonomy): Bacteria > Planctomycetota > Phycisphaerae > Sedimentisphaerales > Anaerobacaceae > PLanc-01. The sequence continues at coordinate 8,042 of CAYHAJ010000326.1, read as the reverse complement.
GGTTTTGCCATCCTCATCCTGAACCTGCTTCATGACAATCTCAAAACCACATTTCTCCGCCCTGCGAGTAAGCCATTGGATCTGCTCTTCCTGGCGCAGCAAGCCGACGCGTTTTCCTTTCAACTCATCGTTGCCTTCACTCGGTTTGCCGATCCGCTTGGTCGGATTGGCGCGCAGGCGGAAGGAAAGGACTTGCCCCGCTTGAAGGCGCCGGTACACTTCGCCAACGTCTTTGCAGGTAGGATTGGGGGGCTCCGCGCCGGCAGAGAGATAGGCAGGATGGTCGTCGAGAAACGACCAGTCGGGTGGGACGTGCGACTGGATGTAGACCGTCACGCGTCCCCTTGGCTCATCGACATCGCCACGAAAAAGCACGCCAAATTGTTTCCGCGCCTCGACCTCGTCTGCAGGGCGTTGGGAAAACGCCCGCATCAGCGTGCGATGCATCTCGTATGGATGGGCCAGCTCGCTCCAGACCTGCCGACAGTTTAGGTCAAGAATCAGCCGTGACAGATAGAGGTGTGCACTGTCGGTCATGAGACGCCTCCGGCGTTCGCAAAACGGGTGGTGATAGGCCGGGGCTTGAAGCGTCGCTGCCCGAAGCACAGCGGCCAGTCGTGCTGTGTTCTCTCCCCGTCAGGCGATTCCAGCACCACACGCCTATTCGCCACGCCAGACAGGAGGTGCTCTTCCAGGCTGCCCGGTTTGGGGCAGTCCCCCGGCCTCAGGGGCGGCACGGCCAGCGGAAACGCCTTTCGCCCGAGGAACAATGTCCATTCGGGGGACCGCAGCTTTTCGGCGATCCTCGTGAGAAGCTCCCGGTCGCCTGACTCCAGACCCACTGTGAAGGATGCGTCGGCCAGATAGTCGCGATAGGATACGACGGTATCGACGCCGCTTCCGTCGGCCTTGATGACACCGTACTCAGGAGGCTCATGTCGATCTCCACCGGCCGTGTGATAGTCACGTTCTGGGCGAGGACCCTCATACGGGGTCCGAGGGAAGCTGCTTCGCCAGTAGGTCGGCTCATCCACGCGAACGCCTATGCGGATGGAGTCGAATCGGGAGATGTCTTCGCCGCGTGCGATACCCATCGCCGCACAGATCAGGCCGATCACGCCGCTGCGCGTAGGCTCAATCGCCGTGTCGCGGTAATCGAAACGGCTGCGGTAGCCCCACGACTGCATCGGGCCTTCCAGGTGCAGGAGCAGTGTATAAACCTTGCTCATGATCCTCTCGGAGCCTCCAAAATGGCGTCGATGGCTGCATTGACGGTCTTCTTCTCCGCGTCTTTGAGCCCATTCAGCCGACCGTCCTGCTGAATATGGAAGCAGGCTGCCGCCTTGACCCCCTGGTCGCCATAAACACCCTTAAGGGCGTCCCAATGCCTGGTCAGCACATCGACCGATAGGCCGACGAGATCGTCGTCCGCTTTCGTCGGGCGCACGGGCTTGGCAAAGGCGTTGGCCAGGGAGACAGGAACGCCGCCCTGCCGCCGGACGAACAAGCCAAACGACGGGAGATTCTGCGCGGCGAAGGAGTTCTGCTTGCCAGTCGGGATGGCGTACACCATCGCTTCGAGAAACGCCCTGATGACCTTGTCGGCCTCAGCGTAATCGCTGTGCGTCAGTTCTTGCGTCCACTTGCCGTTCTTGCGTTCAGTCTTGCGCGCCAGGTTGCGGCCGAGCTGGTCGCGGTCCACCAGCGCGTAGCGGTAGTAGCAGGCACTGTCGAAACCGACGACGCCCATCATCGCCGCCCCCGTTTCTTCCTCGGGATTGAGGTCATCAACGGCCGTGTAGAAGTCCATCTCCATATCCACCTTGTGGGTAGAGATCGGGTGGGCTACTTGACATGCGCCATCCGTGTTTCGCCCCGGTTGCTCGGCGAGCATGCGTCCGAAAAGGGCGATGTCTGCGGAGGTTTTAGCCTTGTCGAGCGCCGCGCCGGCAGCGGCGGCTTCTTTGCCTTCCAGCGCACTCCCTGCCGACAATGTCTTCCAGTGTTTGTCTATCAACTCCTTAGCCTTTGATATTTCTTCCTGGCTCACAAACAGTAGCACTGCCGTCTTGTCACCGTCCATCTTGGAATAGAACTGCGCAATGAACGTATCAATCGCCGCGCCGATCTGCTCGGGCGTCCGCCCCTTGGCATCGAGTTGCGACGCCAACTTTGCCTTGAGCAATTTCGTACGTTCTCCGACCATGCCTGATCCGCCTTGCCGCCATCGTTGGCGTGTGCTTCTCTTGCTGCACTGGCTGGAAATCCGCGCCCGACGGAAGCCACCAAACGTGGCGCTCTTGGGTTGCCCCGTGTCGTCGCGGTTCAAGTTGGATGGGGCGAAATTCTGGATCAGATGCACTTCAATTTTGACGCCGGAATCAGTCATGGTTGTGTTCCTCCCGTTCGGATGCGTTGTCGTCTTTTGTCTCGGCTGGCAAGTCAGTTGGACTCGTGTTGCTCTTGTAGAAGTCGCGTGCCCAGCGCAATTGAACATGGCCCTCAGGATGGCCCCATTGGAGCAGGTCGTCGAAGAGGCGGAACCAGTCGAGCGGCTGCTCGTTGGCCTTCAGCAAACCGACGGCATAGCGCAGATGGCCGTCCAAGTCGTCGGGATGGGCGTTGAGCAGCGCCACGAACCTGGCTTCCATGCTGTCGCTTTTCTGTCTCAATGGACGGAAAGCCGTGCCGAACCCGCATCCTTGCCGGTGCTTCGGGAACGACCCGAAAAGCGTCGCCGTCACGTAATACCACCGGTCGTTGTAGCTCTTCTCAGGTAGATACGGCACGACGTGCTTATGCACGCGTGCCATTTCGCCGGGTTCCTTGCCCAATCCACTGCGCAGGTCGGCCAGTGCGCCCCGGTCCTCCTGGCCTTCCTTGGCAAGGGTGAGCAGGTAACCAATGAACGTCTTCTGCTTCTCGTCAAGGCTCATTTCTTCTTGCCTCCTTTCACCTTTCGTCTTGCCTTGTCCGCTTTTGACGGCGGGGGCTTGAGATCGTCGTCATTGAAATCGGTGCGAATGCGTGCCACGGCCTGGATGGCCCGGGCGGTTGTCCCGAGCAACCGGATGCTTTCCTCCAGCGCTCGTCGGGCTTCGTCCTTCACATGCCGACGCCAAGTATCAGTTGCGGCCTGTTGGTCATCAGGCTTCCAGTTGTCGCTTGCGGTATCCCAGTCACTCGGGAGGTTCTCAAGTAGGTCAAAGAAATGCTTCTCCAGCCGCGCCCAGTAGGCAGGGCGAGGATCGATGTCTTCCACAACCTTGTTGATGTCATCCCACTCGTTTTGGCTCGGTTCGTGGCCATCGGGAACGCGAAAGAAACGGGCGATCTTCTTGGCGCGACCGTAGAGCTCAGATGCCGCCTGCTCAGCGCCTCGCAGAAGATCGCCAAGCCGTTCGATGAGATTGACATCCCCGAGCAATACGGCTGCTATCGGCATCCGCTCGTGTCGCCAGAGAAGGAACTTCCCGGCCTTGTTCGGGGCTGACGCCAAGCCAACAACATGCACAACGAATCGGGTGCTTGGCTCAACCGCTCCCGCCGCGCGGGCCCGAGCCAAGAGGTTGAAGCACTCTGGCCTTCGCTCCTGACCGCCAGGCGCTGGAATTGTGAGAATCGAATGTGCATCTCGCCACGCCGCCTTGCCGCTGCTCAGCGGCAAGGCCGATATGCCCTCCTCTTTCGACGCCCGATACACCTTCATCGGATCCCCGCCGGATTTGTCCGCCGAGCGCCCTTGCGTGAAGAACATCCTCGACGCGGTCGCGCCATTGGGGATCAGCCGCACCAGCCGGCTTTGCCAAGTCAGGCGATCAACCACGCCAAACGATGTCGCTACCCTCCTCTCCTTACCACGGAGTCTATCACGATACTGGTGGGGGTCGGTTAGTTCCCAGGGCGGCAATGACTTGTCTTCAGCGGGGGCAAGATTAATCATCAACGTGTCGAACAGGGTCGGGCCCTGCATCCATATATTCATTCCGCGCAGCGCTATCGCATCGGCGGAATACGGCAAGGCATCCTCCTTGCCATTGATCTTCGCATTGCCGCTTTTCCCGAACCCCAAAGCAAATGACTGGCAGGCGAGCAATCGCCTTGCCGCTTGCGCCGGTGGCCAGGCAACTTCCTCCTGGTCGCAGCAGTGATCAAACAGTGTTGCATTGTTGCCGCTGGCACACTCGGTGGCCAAGCGATTCACCGACACCGCCCTTGTCGTCTCCAGCCCGCCCATTTGGAAGAACGGGTACTTGTCTGCGAAAAGGTCGAAACGATCTCTCCATTTCTTCAGACAATCGCTGACCATGCAGCGATCGAATTTGCGACGGTAATACAATCGCCTCCATTCTGCGAAGTCCTTGGGACCGTTGTGGACCCGGTACAAGATTGCGAAGAGAAGGCGATGAATCGCTACCGTGACGAGCGGTGAGTCGTCACAGATTTCGCGCAGTTCGTGCGCGTTAAGGAGCGTATCGCGGATTCCCGTTTCGCTCTGCTTCCCGTCAAGGCCGGTGCAGGGGATCCAAGCTTTATCGATCAGGTTGAATTCAGGCATTGTCGTCACCGTCCTTTTCGATCACGATGCCGAGTCTCTCGTCCACGCTCAACACCCAGTTTCTGACCCGTACCTGCCCCTGCTCGTTGAGTCGCAACAGCCGGGCATGGCGCAGGTGAGCATTCATCGCCCATTGTGTCGGCGATTCGCCCTCCTCAAGCACTGCCTGGAAGACGCCCCGATGGCTGAGTTTGACTGACCGATCTAACAGGCTGCGAACCTCGGAAATCGTGGGCTCGCCGCCAGAAAGCTTGCCCGGCGGCAGCGTCACGACCGTGATCGATGGGTCGCCTTCCCTCGTGGCCGCTCTCACCGACCTGTGAACATCGGGGTCTTCATCGTCTGCCAGTCGGTCGTTGAAGTCCTCAATCAAGTCACAAGGGTCTTTGGGTTCCGAGACCAGTAATCCGCAAGCAGTCTTCTCCGACTCGGCGCGATCAAACTCCATTTCCTCTTTCGCCTCCTTGAGTGCCTCTCTCCAACCTTTCTCTGCGCAGGGTGGCTGTTCGCCATACACAGCCTCGATCAGCGTCTCGATCTCGGTTGGCACCACGATCTTACCCAGTCCCCGAAGCGCCAGCCAAGTTCGCAGCAGGATGTACCGCTCATATACAAATTCGTTACTCTTGCCAAATGACTCGGGCGGGTCCCCCGTTACTTCGGGGTCGCAGGGAATTATGAATTCCGGCGTTTCCAGGCCCTGCGGCCGCTGGCGTGAATGACGATGAAGTCTTCCCAGCCGCTGAAGCAACAAGTCAATCGGTGCGACGTCCGAAACTATCAGATCGAAATCAAGGTCGAGGCTTTGCTCGATGACCTGCGTCGCCACCAACACGGCATGATGTGGCCGATCTTGGCGATAGTGCTTACCGAACTTGCGCAGGACTTCTTCTTCTCGCTGGCGGCGCCACATTTGGAGAGTACGCGCATGGAACAGCAGGCATTCCGTGTCCGCGAGAGTGTCGCGAAGGTGTTTGTAGACCTCAATGGAACGGTCAACCGTGTTGCAGATCACTGCGGCGCATCCGCCATGCGCAAGTCGGCGTGCCAATGTCTCCGCCAACGATTCTACATCGGTCTTTGCGAATTGTAGATTCACCGACCGCGCCTTGCCCATCGGGATTTCCACGCAGACCGGCGTTTCCTGAGCGCGGCCATCTGGATAGTGACGCGGCTTGGCCAACGTGATACGCGGATAGCGATGGTAGTTCGCATCATCCCGCCCAGAATAGGCCTTGGCCAGCGCCTTTCGCCTGTCTTCCGGCAATGTCGCCGAAAGAAGAATGACGGTGCAGTCCAGTTCCGCCAACCATTGCAGAAGACGTTCGAGAATAGTGCTCATGTACGCATCATAGGCGTGGACTTCATCGAAGATCACGACCTTTCCTGCCAAGCCAAAGAGCCTCACGAACCAGTGCTTCGTCTGCAGCACGCTCAGCAGACTCTGGTCGATGGTCCCCACGCCGAACGGTGCCAGCAGCGGACGCTTCTTGGCGGTGAACCAGGACTGGGCTTCTACATCGGTGCCGTCGTCTTCCTCTGTGGCGATACTCTGTGGGCTGTATGCTGAGATTTCCCCTTCTTGCACGTTTGCCATTTGCGCCAGCAGTGCGTTACCATGCACGAGTTGAAGATTCAACTTACCTTTGTGTCCGCGTCTCTGCAGATAGTCTTCCAAGACACGCTTGAACATCGCGTTGCCCGTTGCCTGGGTTGGCATGGCGACATAGAGGCCGCGAGCGAACCCTCTGCACATGGCCAAATCCGCTGCGTAAAACGCCGCCTCCGTCTTGCCCTGGCCCATCGGAGCTTCTACGATCATCAGGTAGGGGGAAGTCTCTTTCAACGCAAGTTCGCTCGCAGTCTTCTGGAGGTCATTGGCCGCAAACGGGAAGATGCTGCCGAAGCTCGTCTCCTGAGCAAAGTCTACTTCCGGTAGCCAACCGAGCTTGTCGAGTGCCTCCCTCGCTTGCTTTTGCGCGTATCGCCAATAATCAGCGACGACAATCTCGACTGCTTTTCCACACTCCGCGATGCACGGAAAGAAATCCTGATTGGAGCCAATCCAGTCCACCACCGAAATGAAACCGCCGAGCACAGGAACGATGAATGGATCGCTAATCTCCGGCCCGTATTGCGACACACGGTTGAGGTCAAAGCCTACGACACTGGCAAAGAGGGTCAACAACTCCTGTCTGGCTCTCGTCCAGTCTTTGCCTCCGAGTGAGTCCCTTCCCATTCGCCCATCCACTGCCCGCGGGAAGACGCCATGGTGTCCCCCAGTAACCTGGCCTAACAATATCGAGGGTAGAGCTGAGGAGTCTCTCAATGCGCAAGCACTGATGAATCCATGTGGACGATTCAGATCATTCCCCGAGAATGAAAGCGGCATGCTCTTGCAGAGCTGCGGTTTCTTCTCTTGGAAACCAGGGCTCGCCTTGCCGATATCATGTGCGCCAGCCACATACAGAACACAGGTTCGCGCATCCGGGACACCCAGCGCGGACGCCAGCCTCGTCCGAAGGCTCGCGGTCAGGTGATGGTCCCACACGAGACCAGCGACCGCCGCAACGTCAAGCATGTGACACAGCAGAGGATGATAGCGTGAGTCGTTACCATCTTCGGGCGTCTTCGCCCATAAGTATGGCCAGGGGAATGGCTGGCAATCCACACCAGCCTTCTCGTCCAGCAGATTGTAGTGCATCGCGGTCTCCGCCTCAAAGAGTCGCCCACTTCTGGCCCGACCGTGGAAGAAGCCGGGGTGCGGAGCACACCCTACCGACGGGCCCTGTCGCGACGTCCCGGCACTTCTCGCGGCCTTGCATTCCAGAGGCATCGTACCGACCCCTGGGGACAGGAGCAAGGGAAACGTTTGGAATTATGAATTATGATTTATGATTGATGATTGAGAAGGCAATATGATTTACGATTCATGATTTTGGTTCGGCCGCCTCGGGCCGACAAGGGACGGTTGTCGGTAGTCGGTAGTCGGTTGGAAATCTGTGGAAATCGGTGAAATCTGTGGACCAAAGAATGGTAGTCGGTAGCCTTTGGATTTATGATTTACGATTTATGATTCATGATTTTGGTTCGGCCTGCGGTCCTCTGTCCTCCGTCGTCTCCCCCCGCCTGCGCGGGGGCGGGCTGTGCCTCTGTGGTGGAAAAGCAGCTCTCAGTTGTCAGTTCTCGGTTCCCAGCCGAAAATCTGTGTTAATCGGTGAAATCTGTGGCTGAACAAGCAGTTCTCAGTCCCCGGTTGCCAGGCAGTAGTCGGTAGTCGGTAGTCAGTTGTCGGTTCTTTGACAGGCGGGGGCGGCGGTCCTACCTGTTTCGCCCTCCGGGCTGGGCGGGTCCGGCGGTGAAAATTTCTGCGCGATTTTTGATTTTTGTACAACATACGGGCATCGAGAAACGTCTGTAATAAAGGCGCGGCCGCCGGGGGAGGCGCCCCCCACGACCGAGCAGGGCGAACGAACGAGACTTC
>CAYHAJ010000325.1:0-13179 GCA_964354535.1 uncultured Pirellulales bacterium | reverse complement strand
CGGCGCGGAGATTATCCTGGCCGGCGTCTTGCACGCGGACGAGACGGGCTGGCGGATCAACGGCCGTCTCGGCTGGCTGTGGTGTTTTACCACCCCCTCGGCAACCCTCTTTGCCATCGAGCGTTCTCGAGCCAGCCCGGTGGTCTTGAAGTTCATCACAGAGCAGTTTGCCGGGGTCCTAGTCAGTGACTTCTGGGCGGCCTATAACATTCTGGTCTGCGCCAAGCAGAAGTGCCTGGTCCACCTGCTACGCGATTTGGAGCGGGTCGAACAGTACAAGGACACGAGTGGGGACTGGGCCCGATTTGCCAAGAAACTCCGACGCCTGATTCGGGACGCGATCCGTCTTCGCAAACGGCGGGACGAGATGGCTCCGGACACCTATGAACGGCGGTATCACCGGATTGAGCAACGCCTGCAAGTGATGATCGAGATGGAATGGACCAACCGCGAAGCCCGGCGTTTGGTCAAGCGTCTGCGACGCCATCAGCAGGAACTGTTCACCTTCGTGCTGGACTCCAAAGTGCCCTTCGATAACAATTTTGCCGAGCGGATCATCCGGCTGGCGGTGATCATGCGAAAGAACAGCTTCAACAACCGCAGCGACAAAGGAGCCTCAACCCAGGCGATCCTCATGAGCGTATTCACCACGCTCAAACAACGCGGCCTCAATCCGATCCAGACCGTTGAGCAAGCCCTGCGGATATACATCTCAACGGGAAAACTTCCGGCTCTCAAGGACTTCACTGCCGCATCGGGCTAAAGTCTCACCCGGCCGCAAGATCTGCGGCCTTCCCGGAGCGACTTCGAGGTCATCGGCGTCTTCAACGCCGGGGTGGCCCGGTATCGCAATGAGGTGATTCTCCTTTTGCGCGTCGCGGAGCGGCCGGTCACCCAACGCCAGGACGTGGTCCTGAGCCCCATTTATGACATTGAGGCCAACGACATCATCCTCCGGCCGTTCGCGCGAGACGACCCGCGGAACGACTTCTCCGATCCACGGCTGATCGTGGCGAGGGCATCTTGCCCTTGCGTGGCGAGGCCATCCTGGCCTCGCTTGCCCGGGCACAGCGTGCCCGAAACGCCGGAAGTACAAGGGCGGGACGCCCTCGCCACGAAAGAGACCTACCTGACCTCGATTTCGCACCTGCGGCTGGCCCGCAGTCGCGACGGCATCCGCTTCCAGATCGCGGCTGGGCCGTCCCTCGGGCCGGCCAACGAGTACGAGACCTTCGGCATCGAAGACCCGCGCCTCACCTGCATTGATGGCGTGTTCTATGTCGCTTACGTCGGCGTCTCGCCCCGGGGCGTGACGACCTGCCTGGCCTCGACGCGCGACTTCCGATCGTTCGAGCGCCATGGCGTCATCTTTCACCCCGACAACAAGGACGTGGTCCTCTTCCCCGCGCGGATCGGCGACAAGTACTACGCCCTGCACCGGCCTCACTCGTCGCTCTTCCTGCGGAACGACATTTGGATCGCCGAATCGCCCGATCTGATCTGCTGGGGCAACCATCGTTACCTGCTGGGCACCCGCGCCGGCCTGTGGGACGAGACGCGCATCGGGGCCGGGGCGGTGCCCTTCCGCACGGACCAGGGCTGGGTCGAGATCTATCACGGAGCGGACCGCCACAGCCGCTATTGCCTGGGGGCCGTTCTGCTGGATGGCGAGCAGCCCTGGAAGATCCTGGCCAGATCCGCAACGCCGCTTTTCGAGCCCCAGGCAGACTACGAGTGTGCCGGCTTTTTCGGCAACGTGGTCTTCAGTTGTGGCCTGCTCGTTGAGGACAAGACCTTGAAGGTCTACTACGGCGCCGCCGACACGTCCATCTGCTACGCCGAGATCCCCCTGGCGGACGTGTACGAGAACCTTGGCCATTGAAGGATTCCGCCTCTGGCGCGCCCATAGAATAGACGGTCCGTGCCCTGTATTTCCGGCGGTGTTCTTGATAGAATGCGGGAAAGGCCGGCGTCACGAGCGTGCCGCTCCGAGAGGATGGAGATCGATGTTTTTTCTCATACCCTGGCGAGTGGATGTCCCGCAGGACCGATGGCCGGTGATGAACTGGTTGATCCTCCTGGCACTGGTGACGATCTTTGTGCTGCAGGTCGCAGAGCGGATTGAATATGACATTCAGCAGGAAGCCCAACGCCAAGATACGCGGCCAGGTACCCCCCGAGCGACCACCCCCTCAAAGCCATCGGTCGAGGAGCCTCCTCGCCAGAAGCAGGAGATCCCAGATATCACGAACCGGCTGAAGCTGCGCGGCTGGAGTCTCAAAGGCTTGTTCGGGTACATGTGGCTGCACGGGGGCATCTTCCATCTCCTGGGGAATCTGCTGTTCCTGTGGATCTTCGGCAATGCTGTCTGCGCCAAGATTGGCAACCTCCGGTATCTTCCCCTCTATGTATTGCTCGGTGTCACGGCGGGTATCGTTCATCTGATGGTCTCGCGTGGTTCCGTCGTGGGGGCCAGTGGCGCCATCAATGGCATTGTTGGCATGTACCTGGTGCTCTTCTACCAGAACGAGATCACCTGCGTGTTCGCGTTCTGGCTGATCCTGCCGTATGTCCGGGTGTTCACCGTCAGCAGTATCTGGATGATTCTCCTGTGGCTCTGTTGGAACGTAGTCGGCGCATTGCTGCCGGGGAGCTCCAAAGTAGCCTATTTCGCTCACCTCGGTGGCTTCGCCGCCGGGTTCGGGATCACTCTTGTGATGTGCCACAAGGGCTGGATCACGATGGAGAAATATGAAAAGTCCCTGCTCCAACTGTGGGAGGAGCGCCGGCGTGCAAAAGAGAAGGAACCGCTGGATGTGGCCTATGCCCGGCTCGGCCTGCACCTGACGGAGGAGGAACTCCAGCAGGAGGCTTCGGACTCTGCCACGCCTCCGGAACTCGAAGCCATGCCCTCCGCTCCAACCGAGCCGGAGCCCGCACCGTTGCACCTGGGAGCCGATGGATTCATCCGCACCGCCTGTGCGTGCGGCAACGCGATCCGAGTGACGAGGCAATACGTCGGCCGGACCGTGCGCTGCCCGCGCTGCCGGCATCCCGTCGTGATCCCGGCCCAGACGGAATTCTTCGGCCCCGCCCCGGCGCTGCCCCCCGTCGTAACCAGCAAACCGAAGAAGGCCCCGGATAAGCACATCCGGTTCATCTGCGCGTGCGGCAAGCGGATGAAGGTGCCGGTCGAATACGCCGGCCACAGCGCCAAGTGCCCCCAGTGCGGCGCCAAACTCAAAATTCCGGACCTCTCCGCTTGAGAGGCTATCCCAAGACTCCGCTCTGACGGTTCACTGCGCACACAGCGAAGCAGCCCTCCACGTCTGAGATCAAGCCCCGTCGCCGCAACGCCGGGTGATACCGACAAAGAGCCTCTAACAGAATGGTTGCCAACGAGTCTGGCCGTGCCACCCCCAGGTGAGAGAGCACTGCATCCCCCTGGTCCACGATGCTTGCGTGATAGGGCGCCTGGTGGTATGATCAGGCCGGTTGGTGGACAGCAAGCCGATGACGCGCCCAGTTGGTGGCAGCGTGGGGCAGACAAGTGGGACACCGTAGCACATCCGCAAAACGGCAATCAGGGCCATTTCTTCGGCGGCTGGCCCGTCCGGCCGTGGCCGTCTGCGCCACCCTGCTCACCCTGCTGGCGGGCGAAGTTGTGGTGCGCGTCCTCGGTTGGGCGCCGCGCATCAAGCCCATCGAGCTGGGTTCCTATGATTGCATCTACCGGCGCTCGACGAACCCGATCCTGGGCTTCGAACTGAAGGCCGATTATCACAATGACCGTCCGGACTTCATCCAGACCTATGAACGCACGAACTCCCACGGGCAACGCGACAAGGAGCGCGCGCTCCGCAAGCCCGCGGGAGTCCGGCGGGTCCTGCTGCTCGGGGACTCGGTCGTCGAGGGCTATGGGCTGCGCGAATCCGAGACGCTTTCGCGCCAGCTCGAAGAGCTCTACGGCGATGGCTCCACCGAAGTCCTCAACTTCGGCGTCAGCGCGTACTGCACGCGCGCCGAAATCGAGCTGCTGGAGACCAAGGGTCTGCGCTTCGACCCGGACGTGGTCGTTCTGGTGTTTGTGGAGAATGACTTTGACAACTTCAACCGCGAGGCATTTCCTCTGGAGGGCACGAGGAATCGGCCGGCCGTCGTCAAAGCATTGTTTCGGGAATCCCACCTCTTTCGCCTGGCCGGCGTCCGGCTGAACCTGTTTCACTTCGGCGCGGAGGCGGACCCCGTGCGCTGGAACCAGAAGGCCATCGGAGACAACAATGTGGCCGAAGGATTGCGCCGCTTCCGGGAACTCGCCGACCGTCGTGGATTTGAGCCCCTGGTCGTCATCTGGCCGCGGTTTCTGGAGGACCGCATTGCGGACATGTGCTTCCTGCCGCAAGGCAGCGAGCAACTCGTGGTCGAGCATCTGGCGGCGATGTGCGAGATCCCGTCGGTCCGGCTCTCAGAGTTCTTCCGGCGGCACCAGGCCCAGTCGGGGGGCGCGGGGAATCCGCGGCTGTCGTACAGCCTGGGCGACGAGCTTCACCCGTCCGCCGCCGGATGCCGCGTCGCCGCCGAAGCATTGAGGCAGATCCTGGCCGATCCCAACCTCGGCCGAGGGTCGGTGCATACAATTCCGCGTTCGGCGCAGGGTGACGCCGAGGCTCTCGCTGCCGCCCGAGCCTTGGGGCAGGCCCAACCCAACGATGCCCGCGTTCACAACCGCCTCGGTACCGAACTCTTGAAGGCGGGCAAGCCGGCGGAGGCGGCGGCCCAATTCCAGCAGGCGCTCGCGGCCGATCCCGCCCACGCGGGAGCATACAACAACCTGGGCATCGCCTACGAGCGACTGGGCCGGGACGAAGCGCAGGCCCAGTTCGAACGGGCCATCCAACTGGACCCCAATTTCGCCGCCGCCCGTTTCAACCTGGCGCGCATGCTAATGAAGAAGGGACGCGACGCGGACGCCGTGGGGGAACTCCAACGCACGCTTCAGATCGATCCCAACCACGTGGGCGCGCTCAATATGCTCGGGACGGTGCTCGGCCGGCAACAGAAGTTCGCAGAAGCCGCCTCTCACCTGGAACGAGCGGTTCGTTTGGGTCCGAACCACGCGGAAGCACACAGCAATCTCGGCGCCGCGTACGCCGGGCAAGGGCGACTACGCGAGGCGGCGGTGCAGTTGGAAGCAGCGCTGCGCCTCGATCCCAACGATCCCGGCGCCCGGGAGAACCTCCGGAGAGTGAAGGCCGCCCTACAGGAGTAGTCGCGGCAGGTGGTGGTGGTTCTGCAAAAGGAGAGGGCTGTGAGCATGACTCACAGCCCCCTTGCGATTCGCACACTCAATACAGGTCAGACATCGGCGGAAGGCCTTAGAACGACTTATGCCTGGGCTGGGTCAGTCCGGCCAAGCCCGCCACCTCATCGGCCGACAGCGGGCGACTGTAGATCCGTACGTCGTCCACCAGGCCCTTCAGATTGCGGCCCGTCTGCTGCGCGTTCGCGCCGATATAGAGGTTGTAGGCGCTGGCGTTGATCTGCCCGGTGGAGGCCACCCGGGCATCCTCGATGCCGTCAACGTAAACGATCTTGTTGATGCCATCGTATACCAGCGCGACGTGCCGCCACGTGTCCGTGGTCACCAGCGTCTTCGCATCCAGGTTGCCGCCCGTCGGCCCGTTGCAGCCGAAGTGGACGGAATTGCCCGTGGTCGCGGAGCGGCTCAGGCGGTAGGAGTCGTCGCCCATGGCCAAGATGGTCTCCCAGTTGCGGGTGAACGACGCGACTTTGATCCAACAGGCCACGGTGATCGTGTCGCGAACGACCAGCGCGGCGCCTTTGCCGCAATCGACAAAGTCATCCACGCCGTCGAACGACAGCGCGCCGCCGATCTTGCCCGCGACCCACTGCGGATTGCCGCTGGCGGTTCCGTTGTTGCCCTTGCCGGAGGAGTCGCCGGCCTTGGCGCCGGAGCCTTCATCGAAGGTGTAGTACGCCACCAGGTTCGTGGCGGCCGGCGGGACCGGCGTGACGTACCCCGGCGTCTTGGGATACAGGCGGACATCATCGACATACAGGGTGCCCTTGGCCGCGGCGCCTTCGACCCCGATGGTGAGAGACCGCACGCTGTTGACTTTGCCCGCCTGGGACAGATCGATGTTCCACACCTGCCAGGCGGCTCGCGCCAGGTCCGCCGCGTCCCCGTCGTAGAGTACCTTGGTGCCGTTGATCTTCACGTACAATTGTCCGCCATTGCCCGCCACGCCTTGGAACCACAGCGACAGGCTCTTAATGCCGCTGGCGGTCCAGTCCTGCGGGGTGTCGAACGTCCAGGTGGCCTCGGAGTAGGTGGGGGCCTTGGAGTTGTCGTAGGCCAGCGGCATCGACTGCTTGCCGCCGTGGATGATGGTCGTCTCCCCGAAGGTCCCGTTCACGGCCGTATTCAGACCGACAGTGGACCCGCTGGATTTGTAGTTGTCAGCGAAACCGTCGATCCAGGTCGAGAAGATCTCCGCGCCGGCCTGATCCGTGTAGCTCTCGAAGTCATCGACGACCTTGTAGGTTTCCGTGGTGAAACTCCAGACGTCGCCCGGATAGGTCACGGCGTTGACTTCATCGACCCGCCAGTAGTAGGTCGTGCCGAGGTTGAGCACGCCGGGGGCAAAACTGTGATCGCTCACGGTCTTGGCGGGAGCGGTTCCCTGGGCCACCGCGTTCGGATCGGTGCCGAAATAGACCTGGTGGGAGGCGGCTTCCCGGCCCGGCCGCCACTTGAAGCTCGTATCTATGCTGACCCCCGCGGCGGCGCTTGCCGGCTGCGGCACGCGGGCTTGTGTCGGCACATAGGAGAATCGGACTTCGCTCAGGCCCGTGGTGGGCATGCCGCCCCAGGAGGCGTTGATTGTCAGCTTCACGTACTTCGCTTGGGCCCCGCCCAGGCTGACCGTGGTGTTCGCGGCGTAGCCGGACGCCCCGGACCCCCTGGCAAACTCCGGTACCTTGGCCACCGGGGTCCAGGTCGTTCCGTCGGTGGAGGACTCGATCGTGACCTGCTTGGCGCCGAAGCCGAGGAAGCTTTCGATCAACTGGTTGGAGTTCCAGACCATGAGTTGGTGCAGCTTATAGACCTGGTCGAGCTCGTATTGGATCCAGTTCGGCGGCACGCCGGCGCTCAGCCACATCGTGGTTTCCACGGTGCCATGCAGATCCCCGGTCAGGCCGGAGCCGTCGATGGTCTTCTCCGGTCCCATACCCACTTGCGAACTGGAGGCCGTGGCGGCCACGGGCTTGATCGGATAGCCATAGGGCTCGACCGCGAAGGACCAGACCTCGCCCTTGAAGATCGTGTTGTCGGGCGCCTTGTTGACCTCGTCGATTCGCCAGTAGTACGTCTGCCCATAAGCGAGCAGGCCGGGCGGGTCGAAAGTGATCTCGGCCTGGCCTTGAGCCACCAGCACGCCCTTGGCGTCGGTCCGGCCGGCGGTGTTCACATCGGCGAACGTGGTACCGAGATACACATCATGCGTCCCCGCGGTCTCGCCGGCCGTCCAGTTCAAGGTCGCGTCCCGGGGCACGTCCGTCGCGCCTGCCGTCGGACTGACGTTTCCAGCCGAACTCGTGCTGCCGGCGAGGCGCTGGATCTCTGCCGCCGTCAGCGCCTGATCGTACATCCGGACATCGTCGATCAGGCCGCCATAGTAATCCCCCGTGCCGGTGGTGCCGAAGGCGTCCTGACCATTCCGGGCGCCGAGGCCCGCGGCGTTCGTATGACTCGGCACCGAGGTGAAAGCAGCCGTTGCCGAGCCAGCTTCTTTGCCGTTGAGATAGAGCTTGAAGGCCCCGTTGTTGAACGAGACCGCCACGTGCGACCAGCCTGTCTTCGAAAGAGGCGTAGACAAGGTGGAACCGGCGCTGCTGGCACGCACGGCCGCTTCGAGCGCGCCGTTGTTGAGGCGGAGGCAGAGACCCTGCGTGGTGCCGCCTTCATCATAGATCACCTGCGTCCCCGCAGTCGCGTTCGCCTTGAACTGCAGCATGACCGTCTTCGTGGTGAAGACGGCGCTCATGAGGCCCGAACCCGCCAGACTGGCGTAATCGTCCTTGCCGTCACACAGCAGGGAGGCACTGCCCTCTTTCCGATCCGTGGAATACGTCGCCCCGCCGTTGAGGGTCCAGTGCAGGGCGCCTACTTGATCGTTCGGGCTGTTGTTGAACGGCCAGTGAGCCACCAGGGCCGCCGAGGCGTCACCCGCCAGTCCCAACGCCAGGATAGTGATGGTGAGATACGATAGCCTTTTGGCCATGGTTGTCCTCCTTCCAAGTAAGGCACGATGTTTTCAAGACTCTTCTGGAGCACGGTCGCTGCTTGGGCCACCCGGCCCGCCGACCGGCACCAGGCCTCAGAACGCCTTGTGCAGCGGGATCGTGCGGCCCGCCAGGCCGGCCACTTCGCCGGCGCTCAACACCACGTCGAAGAGGCGGACCTCATCGAGCATCCCCTGGAAGTCCCGGTCGTTGTTGGTACGCCGCTGGCCGAGCGTCACCGGCACATCGGCGGCCGTGCCAAAGACATCCGGGTCCGCCGTCCCCTGCGTGTCGTTGGCGCCATCGAGGTACAACGTCACCTGGGGATATTGCAGCGTGGCGCCCTGCGTGACCACCAGCGCCACGTGATGCCACTGGCCGTCGGCCAACACGGTGTTGCCCTGGATATTGCCATTGCCATGCTCGACCCGCAGCCGGCCTTGGTAGAGACGGAAATCGACCCGCGTGCCGTTGGTGGCGCCGCCCCAGCAGACCATGGTGCGATCATCCACGGCGGTGCTGTTGACCCACAGGCTGATCGTGAACGGGCTGCCGCCCAGAATACCCTGCCAGTTGTCGATCGTGATGTAGTCGCCCGTGCCGTCCAGGGAGAGGGCCTGGCCGCTCTGGCCCGCGGCGAAGGTGGGGCCCCCCACCGCCGTGCCGTTGCGACCGTTGCCCGAGGCATCCTTGTAGTCCCCATCCAGCCGATAGTAGGCCACCGGCCCTTTGGTCGTCGCAGCCGGCGTGACGTACTCCGGCGTCCTGGCGTACAGGCGGATGTCGTCGACATACAGGGTGCCCTTGGCCCCGGCACCTTCGATCCCGATGGTCAGGGAACGCACGCTGTTGACCTTACCAATCTTGGACAGATCGATGTTCCACACGCTCCAGGCCACGCGGGCCAGGTCGGCCGCGTCCCCGTCGTAGAGCACCTTGGCCGCGTTGATCTTCACGTACAACTGTCCGGCGTTGCCCGCGATGCCCCGGAACCAGAGCGACAGGCTCTTGACCCCGTTGGCAGTCCAATCCCGCGGGGTATCGAATGTCAGCGTGGCCTCGGAATAGCCCGGCCCCTTCGTATTGTCGTAGGCCAACGGCATGGACTGTTTGCCGCTGTGGAGGATCGTCGTTTCGCCGAAGGTGCCGCCCACCGCCGTGCTCAGACCGACGGTGGAACCACTGGATTTGTAGTTGTCGGCGAAACCGTCGATCCAACTCGAGAAGATCTCCTCGCCCGCCTGGTCCGTGTAGCTCTCGAAGTCGTCCACCACCAGGGAGTCCTGGGTGGTGAAGCTCCACACCGCGCCCGGATAGGTGACCGCGTTCACCTCATCGACCCGCCAGTAGTAGGTCGTGCTGAGATTGAGCGCGTCGGGCGTGTAGCTGTGATCGCTGACGGTCTTGGCGGCAGCGGTCCCGTTGGCGACCGCGTTCGGGTCGGTGCCGAAGAAGACCTTGTGGGAAGCGGCCCCCCGGCCGGGGCGCCAATCCAAGGCGGGGTTCACGCTGACCCCCGTCGCGGCGGTCGCCGGTTGCGGAGCGCGGGCCTGCACGGGGACGTAGGAGAACCGGACCTCCGACAGGCCGACCTGCGGCGCGACGCCGCCCCAATTGGCCGTGATGGTCAATTTGACGAACTTCGCTTCGATCACACCGAAGCTGACGGTGGTATTCGCGGCGTAGCCAACCGCACCCGATGCTTTGCTGAATTCGGGCACCTTGGCCACCGGCGTCCACGTCGTGCCGTCCACGGACGTTTCCACCGTGACGCTCTTGGCACCGAAGCCGAGGAAGGCCTCCACGAGTTGGTTGGAGTTCCAGACCTGTAACTCGTGCAGCTTGTAGACTCGGTCGAACTCGTACTGAATCCAGTTGGGTGCCGCGCCGGCGCTCATCCACATCGTGGTCGGCTCGGTGCCGTGCAGGTCTCCCGTCAGGCCGGAGCCGTCGATGGTCTTTTCCGGGCCCATGTCGGCCTGGAAGCTGGAGGCCGTGACGGCCACGGGCTTGACCGGATAGCCATAGGGTTCGACCGTAAAGGACCACACATCGCCCCTGAAGACCGTGCTGTCAGGCACCTTGTTCACCTCGTCGATCCGCCAGTAATACGTCTGCCCGTAAGCGAGCAGACCGGGCGGGTCGAAGGTGATCTCGGCCTGGCCTTGACTGGCCAGCACCCCCTTGGCATCCGTCCGGGCGGCGCTGTTCACATCGGCGAATGCCGCGCCGAAGTACACGTCATGCGTGGCAGCGATTTCGCTGCCCGTCCAGTTCAACGTCGCGTCGCGCGGCACGTCCGTGGCACTGTCCTTCGGACTGACGTTCGCAGCGACAGGCACAATGCCCGCGATCGGCCGGATCTCCGCCAAGGTCAGCGCCTGATCGTACATCCGGACATCGTCGATCAAGCCGCCATAATAGCCGCCCCCGCCCGAAGTGCCGAAGGCATCGGAGGAGTTCCGGGCGGCCAGGCCCGAGGCGTTCGTGTGGCTCGGTATCGACGTGAAGGTGGCCGTCGCCGCGCCGACCTGTTTGCCGTTGAGATAGAGCCGGAACGCGCCGTTGTTGAACGAAACGGCCACATGCGACCACACTCCGCTCGACACCGGTGTGGACAGGGTGGACATGACACTGGTGGCGCGGATGGCCGCTTCGAGCGCCCCATTGTTGATGCGCAGGGAGAGGCCCTGGGTGGAGCCGCCCTCATCGTAGAGGACCTGCGTGCCCGTGGTCGCGTTCGGCTTGAACCAGAGCATGACCGTCTTGGTCGTGAACACCGCGCTCATGAGACCCGAGCCGCCCAGACTGGCGTAGTCGTTGACGCCGTCGCATACCAGGGAGGCACTGCCCTCCTTGCAGTCCGTGGAGTAGACCGCCCCGCCGTTGAGGGTCCAGTGCAGGGCCCCCACCTGATCGTTGGGGCTGTTGTTGAACGGCCAGTGCGCCACGAGGGCCGCCGAGGCAGGGCCCGCCAGGCCCAGTGTCAACACAGTGATGGCAAGATGTACCAGTCTGTTGTTCATGGTCATCCTCTTTCACAACTCGAGTAAGGAAAGCTCACGCTCCGCCTGAACAGGAGCTATAGCTATGGTGCCGTACTGGGCTGGACCGGATGTCCAAAGCCGATATCGTCGAGGTGGAGCTTGCCGGCCCCGCCCGGTTTCGGGCCGGCCTTCTCGCCCACGCCGAGCATCATCTTCTTGACCGCGGTCAGCTTGACGCCCGCCGCGCTGAGCTCGCTCAGCGGAATCTGCCACGCCTGCCAGGTGGCGGCGGTCGTCGCCAGCGGATCGGGATGGCTCACCACCTTGCTCTTGCCGGCGGTGTCCTGCACGATCAGGTACAGGGGAGCCGGCGCGTTGGCGGGTTGCGCCACACCGATTGCCGCCACTTCCCACGCACCCGTGACACTGCCCGTCGTCGCGATGTTGGAGAACTCGGCGGTCGTGGCGGCGTTGGCATTGTGGCTGGTCACCGCCAAACCGATGTAGATACTCGCGGCGGTCACGTTGATCGTCTGCGGGTTCCACGACATCGCCGTCCATTTCACACCATCGGTGGAATAGAAGCCGTTGAACGCCGTGCCCGACCGCTCGATCTTCACCCAGACCGGTGCCCTCAGCGCCGTCTGCTCCGTCGTGACCACCGCCGTATCGCTGGTGGCCGCGGCACTCGCCGTCAGCCGAGCCTGATAGCGAACACCGTTGCCGGGGGTGGCATACACGGCGGCGAAACGCGCGCCCGGATCGAGGCTCTCGCGGATCATCACGCCGACCTTCGCCCACGGATCGGTATTCACGAGGCTCTCGACCTTGGCCACGATCGTGCCGTTGCCGCTCAGGCGTTTGCCGGCAAAGCGGAATTGATCGGCGGTATTCCAGATGTCCGTGCCGCCGCCGCTCATGACGATGGTGCCGGCCGCGTTCTCCTGGAACGCCATCGGCTGGCCCCGGAAGTGCACCACCAGGGTATCGGCTCCGTTGCCCGTCCAATTCTGGGGCGCGTCGAAGGTCCGCTCGGCCTCGGAGTAGTACGGCGTCTTGACGTTGTTGTACTCGAACGGCATCGACTGCTTGCCGCCATGAATGATAACCCTCTCGCAGAACGTGCCGTTGACGGCGTCTGGATAGAGACCGACAATCGAGCCATTGCCGTTGACCATGCCATCGACCCAGGCGGCGAAGACCTCCTCGCCGGCCTTGTCCGTGTAGCTCTCGAAGTCCTCCACGGCCCGGTATTCCTCGGTGGTGAAGCTCCAGACCTCGCCCGGATAGGTGACGGCGTTGACCTCATCGACCTTCCAATAGTACTTCGTGCCGAAGGTGAGGGAATCCGGGGCATAGCTGTGCTCGGTCACGCTCTGGGCTACTACGGTCCCCTGGGCTACCGCGTTCGGATCGGTGCCAAAGAAGACCTTGTGCGACGCGGCCTCGCGTCCCGGCCGCCAATTCAAGGTAGCTCCCACGCTGACACCCGTCGCGGCCGTCGCCGGCTGCGGCGTGCGGGCCTGCGTCGGCACATACGAGAATCGCACTTCGCTCAAGCCCGTCGTGGGCATACCGCCCCACGAGGCGTTGATCATCAGCTTGACGTACTTCGCTTGGGCCCCGCCTAGGTTGACCGTGGTGTTCGCGGCGTAGCCCGCGGCTCCCGAGGCCCGGGCGAATTCCGGTACGTTGGCCACCGGCTTCCAGGTCGTGCCGTCGGGGGAGGTCTCGATCGTGACCTGCTTGGCCCCGAAGCCCAGGAAGCTCTCGACCATCTGATTGGAGTTCCAGGCCGTGAGCTGGTGCAGCTTGTAGACCTGGTCGAACTCGTACTGGATCCAGTTGGGCGGCGTGCCGGCGCTGAGCCACATCGTGGTCTCCA
>CAYHAJ010000324.1:0-19840 GCA_964354535.1 uncultured Pirellulales bacterium | reverse complement strand
TGGGGTGGTCCATCAGGGCCAGGGCCTGTCGCTCCGCCTCGAAGCGGGCGATCACCTGGCGAGTGTCCATGCCCAATTTGATGATCTTGAGGGCCACCTTGCGCCGGATGGGCTCCTGCTGCTCGGCCATATAGACCACCGCCATGCCGCCTTCACCGATCTTCTCCAAGAGCTTGTAGCGGCCGATGACGGTACCGGGGCCTTCCGTCAGTGGAAGGTCTCTGAGAGCATCCTGATCCTCTATGAGAACCTGCAAGAATGGTTCCGTATCATAGTGGGCCAGGATCAGTGACTCGACCTCGTGCCGCAATCGACGGTCAGAACCGCATGCGGCGTCCAGATAGGCTGCCCGCTCCTCCGCGCTGTTCTTCCCTATTGCCTCGGCAAAGACCGCCTTAATGTCTTGTGACGTGCCGGCCATGACAACCTTTCAGTAGGGTTTCCGATGTACAATGCGAAATTTGCCGGACGAACCTGAAAGAAAAAAAGTGACGAACTTCACATTTTTCCGCTGACGGAGGACCCCGCTGCCAGCAGAACCGGGTGGAAACGTCTGTGGAATTGGTCGATCTGCCCCGAGGGCGAAGAGAGCGCCGCCCCTACTTCAGCCCACCGCCCTTTCGGATGGCGCGTCGTAACCACGCGCGGGCGTAGGCCAGATGGTTGAACACGGTCCGGTCGGAAACTCCCCGGATTCGAGCCATCTGCGGGACTGTCATGCCCGCGAAGTAACGGAGCTTCACGATCTCAGCCACTTCCGGCTCTGAGGCGGCCAAGCCTGCCAGCGCCTCGTCCAAGGCCAGAAGGTCATCCGGGCCGCTTTCAAACGGACTCTCCAGACTGGTACCGATGACCGCTGATCGGTCGCCCCCGCGCTTGAGGCTCTGCTTACGCCGGGCATTCTCCACCAGAATCCGCCGCATGGCTTCCGCTGCTGCCGCAAAGAAGTGGCCCCGATTCTCCCAGCTTTGCGGTTCGTCCCCCACCAGCCGCAGGTAAGCTTCGTGGACCAAGGCGGTCGCTTGGAGAGTCTGTCCCGGCGGCTCGTGGGACAGCTTCTGCGCAGCCAGCAGGCGGAGTTCCTCGTACACCAGCGGCAGCAGTCCGTTCGTAGCCCCCGCGTCCCCGCGTTCGATGGCATTCAAGATGCGTGTGACATCACTCATGCCCACTCCCCGCCGAGGGGAACTGTCCCGGCAAGAGAATTCTCGCAGAAACCGGGGGCGATTTCAAGTCACAGCCGGAGATGATTTCGATGTCCTTCATGGTCCCGAGGCGGCCTTCGGCGGCGGTCAGGTAGTGGACCCAGCCGGGCTCGTGACCGAGCAGTTGACTGCCGACGGCATCCACCGCGACAGGGTCGAAGCCGGCCAGGATCAGATTCACCGCCTTTTTCCTGCCGGCCAAGTGTCCGCCGGTCAAGGCCACTGAGGCGTCCACAACCGAAAGATCCGGCCTCTTGTACAGGCAGACGTCCACGACACTGTCGTCGGGCGAAGGCGAGTGGAGCTTGGCTTTGTTCCACGTGCCGGCGTAGTGCCGGGCCGGGGCCAGGCCGAACATGTTTTTCATCGCAATCGTCGTTTTCGTGAAGCTGTGGTCCTTGAGGACCGGGATCGAGATGATAAACGCCTCCAACGCGATCTTGGGCAGATGGAACCTCTTGAGCTGCAGGGCGTCCGGATTCTGAAGCTCCACGGTCTCGGCCTCATTGAAGTCCACCAGCCGAAGGCCTTCGCGCTTCGCAAAATCGGTATATCCCAGAGCGGCATAGACTTCATGCGTGCGCCCGCTGCCGGTCCCCTCGCCAACGACGATCTCCGCCTGTGTGTGGGCGCGACAGTACCGGTACACAGCCTCAGTCGCCTGGATGCTGGTGGTCACGGGGGGCGGGGAGGAATTCGTCAGGTTGGGTTTGAGGATTATCAGACCATCCCGCGGCAGGCACGCGGCGGCCCCGATCAGGTCCAGGGCCTGAGGGATGCTGTGCTCGTAGTCAGTGAACCCCACCTTGGCGACTTGGCTCATGTGCGTCTGTCTTTCGAAGTCCATACCGCGGGTCGGCTTGCCCGGCGGTCATAATCGCAGGATTGCCTGAGGTTTGTCAATCCCCTGGAAATTCCCAGGCGATGCCGAACAAATCTGCCATTCGGTCGTAAATGCGCCTCAAAAACGCCGTGACTGTCCCTTGGACACGGTCCCCGGTGTGGCGAGGGCGTCCCGCCCTTGCGTTGCGAGGCCATCTTGGCCTTGCCGGGTGGTAATGTGCAAGCGGTGCGGCAAAAGGAAGACCAAGGGCAGGATGCCCTCGCCACGAGAAAAAAAGATTCTCGGTGCAGAAGTCTTGACTAACCAACGGTTTTCCGTAGATTTATACGGTTTATCCGCGAGGGGAACCCGTTGGATTGATTAAGGATGATTGGTAACTGATGATTCACAGGGCGTCGCGGCGCCGCCCAATGCCAGTGGGTGGGCCGTGAATCATTCGTAAATCCATCATTAACCTTCAATAGTTTGGTTTGGAGATGGCTATGATTGAGGTCAAGGAACTGCGGCGGAGATTCGGGCCGGTAGTTGCCGTTGACGGCATTTCCTTCAGCGTGGGCAAGGGGCAGGTCCTGGGGCTGCTCGGTCCCAACGGTGCGGGCAAGACCACCGCTATGCGCATGCTCGCGTGCTACATCCGTCCCGACAGCGGGACCGCGAGCGTCTGCGGGCACGACATTCTGAAGGACCCGCTGGGCGTGCGGCAGTCCCTCGGCTATCTGGCCGAGAACTCCCCGGCCTATCCCGAAATGACCGTGGGCGGATTCCTCAACTTCATCTGCGATGTTCGGCAGATCAAGGGCCGGGACCGCAAAAAGACGCTCGACCGGATCGTGCCGCTGTGCGCCATCGACTCGGTCTACCACCAGACGATCGAGACGCTGTCGAAGGGCTACAAGCGTCGCGTCGGCCTGGCGCAGGCCCTGCTCCACGATCCGCAGGTGCTGATCCTCGACGAGCCGACGGACGGCCTCGATCCCAACCAGAAGCACGATGTGCGCAAGCTCATCACGAACATGGGCAAGGACAAGTGCATCATCGTCTCCACGCACATTCTGGAAGAGGTGGAGGCGATCTGCTCGCGGACGATCATCATCGCCCGGGGCAAGGTGCTCGTGGACTCGACGCCGAAGGAGCTGAAAGAAAAGCACCACGCCAGCCTCGACGAGATCTTCCGCACGATCACCAAGATGAAGAAGAGCGCCTGAATTTGTCAATCGTGAAATTCTTTCGGAGTACCTCATGAACAGCTTTTGCGCGGTATTCAAGAGGGAGTTGAAGAGCTACTTCGCGACGCCGCTGGCCTACGTTTTCCTCGTGATTTTCCTGGCGGCGGCCGGCTACCTGACGTTCAGCAAACAGGGGTTCTTCACGGCCCGGCAGGCGGATATGCAGCCGTTCTTCATGAACTTACCTTGGCTGTTTCTCTTCCTGGTGCCGGCTACGGCGATGCGGCTGTGGGCGGAGGAGAGAAAGATCGGCTCGGTCGAGTTGCTGTTCACGCTGCCCATTACGATCACCCAGGCGGTCCTCGGCAAGTTCCTGGCGGCTTGGACTTTCCTCGGCATTGCGCTGGCCTTGACGTTCCCCATGATCATTACGGTCGCCTATCTGGGCGACCCGGATAAGGGCTTGATCGTCACCGGTTATCTGGGCAGCTTCCTGATGGCGGGGGCCTTTCTGGCGATCGGCTGCTTCTTCTCGGCGGTGACCAAGAGCCAGGTGATTGCCGGCGTGCTGGCGGTGGTCGCGTGCGCGATGCTGGTGTTCGCCGGGATGCCGACGACCCTGAATTATGCCTCAACCGTTCTCCCGGCCGGCTCTGTCTCGCTGCTCAAGGCTGTGAGCATCCAGGAGCATTTTGAGTCGCTGCAGCGGGGCGTGGTGCAGTTCAAGGACCTCGCATTCTTTGTCATGATGATCGTGGGTTGGGTCGCCGCTTGTACGGTCGTTTTGGATGAAAGGAAGGCCAGCTAATGAACCGGACAATACGAGTCATTCTCGGTGCCGTTCTGATCCTGGTCATTGTCTTCAGCGGGATCAGCATTTGCCAAAATCTGGGGGCCCGCCTGAAGGTCGATGTGACGGATCAGCGGATTTATACGCTCTCCGACGGGACCAAGGCGATTCTGGGCAAGCTCAATCAGCCGATCAAGGCGAAGCTCTATTACGCCTCAACCGCCGCCATGAAGGCCCCGGACCAGATTCGCTATTTCAACAACTACTACGAGTTCGTGAAGGCCCTGCTGGAGGAGTACGTCGCGGTCTCCAAGGGGATGATCCAGTTGGAGATCATCGATCCTCGTCCCTTCTCGGACGACGAGGAGCAGGCCATGAAGTACGGCCTGCAGCGGTTCCCCATCACCCAGGAGGAGAACTTCTTCTTCGGCCTGGTCATGCAAACCCAGTTCGGGGTCGAGAAGACGATTCCATTTTTCTCCCCCGACCGGCATAACTTCATCGAATACGACATCAGCTACCTGATCGATACCGCGATCACCAAGCAAAAGAAGAAGATCGGGATCATGAGCTCGCTGCCGGTGATGGGCCAGGAGACGAGCGACTACATGGCCCGCATGATGCAGATGCAGGGCCAGCAGCCGGAACCGCCATGGACCATCGTCGAGCAGCTCAAGAACAAGTACGAGGTCAAAACCGTCTCCCCGGATGTGAACGACATCAACGATGTGGATATCCTGCTGGTTGTTCATCCGAAGAACCTGCCGGAGAAGACGCAATTTGCCATTGACCAGCATGTCCTCAAAGGCGGGCGCACGGTGGTCTGCGTGGACCCGCATTGCTGGATGGATCGGCCGCAGCGCAACCCGATGCAGATGGCGCAACAGGACCAGAGTTCCAGCCTGGATCGGCTGCTGAAGACCTGGGGTCTGGAGATGCCCCAGAATACCTTTGCGGGCGACCGGGCCCTGGCCATCGAGGCCCCCATCAGCCGCAGCCAGAGACCGGAGAAGGTCATCGGCTTCTTGGGCCTGACGCCGGAATGCTTCAACAAGGACAGTGTGATCTCGACCAATCTCAACCAGGTCCGGCTGCTGTTTGCGGGTGTCCTGAACGAGGTTGATACGTCGGCGAAGGCCCCGGCGGGCAAGGCCGCGGATGCGAATCAGCCCCAGGAGCAGAAGAAGCCCGAGGCGTCGCCCCAGATCACGCGGACGCCGCTCTTGATGACGACCGGCCGTGGCAATGCCTGGCGGGTGAGCAGCTCGTTCGAGCTCATGTTCCCCGACGCCGCCAAGCTGATGAGCAGCTTCAGCGACGGGTCCAAACCGGTCAACATGGGTTATCTGGTCACGGGACGATTCAAGAGCAGCTTCCCGGACGGTATCGAGATCGAAGTCGCGGCCCAGGACCCCAACGCGAAGGACAAGGCTGATCCCAACAAGCCCGCGACGGTCAAGAAGCGCATCACCGGCCTGACCGAGGCCCAGGACGAGTGCGCCGTCGCGGTGTTCTCCGACGTGGACTTCATCAGCGACCAATTGGCCTATGCCGCGTCCTTCTTCGGCAAGATGGTGGTGGGCGACAACAGCGCTCTGCTCCTGAACGCGCTCGAAGACCTGGGCGGCTCGGGCGACCTGATCTCCATCCGTTCGCGCGGCAACTTCAAGCGGCCGTTCGTCGTGATCGACAAGATCGAGCAGCAGGCGGAGAAGGAGACCGCCGACGAGATCGCGGTGATCAACCTCCAGATCGAGAGCTTCAACCAGGAATTGCAGAAACTCGTCTCGGACAACAAAGAGCAGGACAAGCAGGAAGTGCTGGGCAACGCGATCGTCCAGAAGAAACGTGAGCTGGAGCTCAAGATCCGCGAGGCCCAGCGGCAGTTGCGCGACATCAAGGCCAAGCAGCGGGAACGGATCGACCAAATGGGCCAGACGCTGGAAGTGGTCAACATGGCGGCGGTGCCGGGCGTGGTCATGCTGGTCGCCGTGGTGTTGGGCCTCTGGCGCGGCGTCCGCAAACGGCATTACATCAGTCACGCGAGCGACGCGTGAAGAGCTTATCATTTATTATTTATGACCTATGATTGGAAGAAGGCAAACCCACGACGTCTCACGTGGCAACGAAGCCAATTCATAAATCATAAATCATCAATCTATTAGGGAGTCTCCGATGAGCAACCGGACACTTGGCATCCTGGCCGTGGTGGCGGCGGTAATGGTTTTCCTGGCGGTCGTCCAGGCACGACTGTCCGTCCATAAGCGGTCACAGCCCACGGGACCGGCCTATCTGATCCAGGGTCTGGAGCCGGCGAGCATTGAGAGCATCACGGTCGGCAAAGGCAAGAACCCGATCAAGATCCAGAAGCAGGAAGGGCGGTTCGTCGTCGCGAACAAGTCCAACTATCCCGCCGACACGAAGCAGATCAACGACCTGATCGCGAAGTCGCTCGACATCAAGACGGCGGACCTGTACACCAGCGATGCGAAGAACCACGAAGACTTGCAGGTTACGGAGGACAAGGCCCGCAGCGTCGTCAAGTTCTTCAAGGGCGACGGTGCGCTGCTGACCGGCGTGGTAGTCGGCCAATCGCGGGAGACGGGGCAGGGCACGTATGTCCGGCTGGCGTCGAGTGATGATGTCTATCTCACGGACGAGGCGCCCTACTTCCGCGACCGGGCCATCGATTTCGTCAATCAGGAACTGGCCTCGGTGAAGCGTGAGGACGTCAACGCGGTGACGGTGACGACGCCCGAAGGCACGTACGCGCTGCGGCCGGGCAAGGAAGCGGATAGCGTCCTCCTGGTGAACATGCCGGCGGACCGGACACTCAAGGACAGCGACGTCAAAAGC
This sequence comes from uncultured Pirellulales bacterium, assembly GCA_964354535.1. Lineage (GTDB taxonomy): Bacteria > Planctomycetota > Phycisphaerae > Sedimentisphaerales > Anaerobacaceae > PLanc-01. Next base: position 12,979 of record CAYHAJ010000324.1, on the reverse strand, counting down.
GTCCTGACCGCGCTGACGAGCCTGCGCTTCGAAGACGTCAACACACCGGCGCAGGTTACGGGGCTGCTGTTCGACCACGAGTATATTTGCCGGTTGAACGATTCCACCGAATACCGGCTGAAACTGGCCAAGAAGGGCGAGAAGACCTACCTCCAGTGCGAGGCGGATTTCACGGACAAGACGCCGGTATTGATAAAGCCGACGCAAAAAGACTCGCAGGAGGAGCTCAAGAAGAAGGAATCCAAGCTTCTGGCGCAGGAGCACGCGCAGAAGTTCACGCTGCAACACAAGGGCTGGGTTTACGAGATCGCAGACTGGAAGGCCAAGTACTTGACCATGAAACAATCGGCCTTGCTGGAAGACAAAGAGAAGCCGGCCGAAACGAAGGCCGAGGCACCCGCGCCGGGCGCTGCCGTAGCTCCGGTAGTGACTCCGATCCCAGGTCCAAACCAACCGAAAGAGGCAGCGCAGCCGGCCCCAGTGACTCTGCCGGCGGCCCCGGCGGCAAGTCCGCAGAAATCTGCCACCGAGCCCAACCAGGCACCGGCCGTGAAGCCCGACGCCGGTGGTCCGAAGTAACTGATCGTCTGGCGGCAGTACTCGTTTGTAGTGTGCCCGTAAGGGCATAGCCTTCTGTGTCGCAGGAATCCTGCTCGTGGTACAAGATGGTGTGTTCTCGACGTAGGATAACGCCTTACGGCGTCGCTACGAACGAAACGAGCCGCGTAAACATTCCACGCATGACGAGCAATGGAGGGGAGCTTCATTGAAGATCGACCGTTTGATCCTCGGGGCCTTTGAGACCAACTGCTACGTGGTCCGCGGCGACGAATCCGCCACGAAATGCCTGGTTATCGACACGGGACTGGACGGCCGCGAACTGGTCGAGTTTCTCGAGGAGCATCAGCTTGCGCCGGTCGCGGTGGTTCTCACGCACGGCCATGCCGATCACATCGTGGGTCTGGCAGCGCTGCGACAACGGTATCCCGGCATCAAGGTCTTCATTCATCAATTGGACGCCCCGTTGCTGACGGACTCCGACTCGAATCTATCCGCTCTGGCGGGTATGACCTTTGCCACGGAGTCCGCCGATGTTCTTCTCCGGGATGGGGACGTGATCGAGGAGGCCGGTGTCCGGTTGCAGGTCCTGCACACGCCCGGCCACACGCTTGGGGGGATCTGCCTGTACGCCGAGGCGGACGATCTCGTCTTTGCGGGCGACACCCTCTTCGCCGATTCGGTGGGCCGGACGGATTTCCCTGGGGGAGACATGGAGCAACTGATCGAGAGCATCCGCACGAAACTCTTCACTCTGCCGGACACGACCGCCGTCTACCCCGGCCACGGCATGCGGACCACCATCGGCCGCGAGAAACGGGCTAATCCGTTCGTCCGATAGTTGACGCGGACACGCTGGGTCGGGTATACTACACCTCGGCAAGTCTACCGCGGATCGACGCCATGTACGCCGCTGGGCGGGCGTTGTCTTTCTGTCGAACGTTGGGGGAATGGAGGACCGTTGATGGTCGAAGTGAGAAGCTCCCCAACCCTGCGGACGATCCCTTTCCTGATCGCGACATGTCATTGCGAGCGTAGCGCGGCAATCAGATTCCGCGTGTGGGTGGCGACAACCGTTCTTCTTCTGGCCATCGTTTCCACCGCCTCCGCCAAATACAGCGGCGGCACCGGCACGGCCGCCGACCTGAGCGCCCTCGGCGAGACCCCCGCCGACTACGGCAAGCACTTCATTATGACCGCCGACATCGACCTGGACCCCAACCTGCCCGGCCGCAGGGTCTTCGACAGGGCCGTCATCGCGCCGGACACCAACGATGCGACCGGGTGGTTCCAGGGGACTTCCTTCACTGGTGTCTTTGACGGTAATGGTCACACCATCTCACACCCGATGATCAAAGGCGGGGACTATCTCGGCCTCTTTGGCCATTTGGAATCTGAGGCTGAGGTCAAGAACGTCGGTGTAGTGGATGTCAACATAGCCGGTTCAGGCGGACTCGTCGGGGCGCTGGCGGGGAGCAACGGCTATGGCACCGTGGTGACCCAGTGCTACAGCACCGGCGTACTCAGCGGCGACCACAGTGTTGGCGGGCTCGTCGGGGGCAACTGGGGTACTGTGACTCAGTGCTACAGCGCCGGGGCGGTCAGCGGCAAATGGTCGTCTGTCGGTGGGTTGGTGGGGTCCAACAAGGGTGCTGTGACCAACTGCTACAGCACCAATGCGGTCAGTGGCCGCGGGTTCGTCGGCGGGCTGGTGGGGTATAATGATGGTACTGTGACCAATTGCTGCAGCACCGGTGCCGTCAGTGGCGGTTTTGATGTCGGCGGGCTGGTGGGATTCAGTTGGCAGGGCATTGTGATTGCCTGTTTCTGGGACGTCAAGACTGCGGGCCAGACTGAGAGTGCGGGGGGCACAGGACTGACCACTGCCGAGATGCACACGGCCGGCGCATTTGTCGGCTGGTGGTATGGTTCGATTTGGACAATTCATGAGGGGAGAGACTACCCGAGACTCCGGTGGGAACAGGCAACCGGAGAGCCTATAGCGAGGGCCTATTTCTATGGGGGTGGCAGTGGGACCCGGGCCGATCCCTACTTGATATATACGCCCGAGCAACTCAACAGGATTGGCATGATTGTGTGCGATTGGGACAAGCGTTTCAAGCTGATGGCGGATATCGATTTGTCAGGTTTTGATGGCAAGGATAGGAGGCCGGCATTCAATGTCATTGGTTGCGATACTCTTTTCTCCGGCGTCTTTGATGGCAACGGCCATACGATCTCGTATTTGGTAATCAACGGTGCGGGACATCGGGGCCTGTTTGGCTATCTTGCCTACCAAGGGGAGGTCAAGAACCTTGGGACCGTGGATGTCAGGATAGCCGGCACGTATTATTCTTCCGGTGGGCTCGTGGCATTCAACTGGGGTACTGTGACCGGCTGCTACAGCACCGGCCTGGTGAGCGGCGGCAAATACGGTGCTATCGGCGGGCTGGTGGGCCAGAACCATGGGCACGTAACCAACTGCCACAGCACTGTCAGGGCCAATGGTGCTTCGGAGATCGGCGGGTTGGTGGGGGTCAACTGGGGTACTGTGACCCAGTGCTACAGCAGCGGGGCTGTCGACGGGAACAACTATGTCGGTGGGCTGATCGGGCGCAACGGCGGCAGTGTGAGCCAGTGCTACAGCGCCGGTGTGGTCGATGGCAACGACTGTGTCGGCGGGCTGGTGGGGGAGAACGGGGGTACTGTAACCAACTGCTACAGCACCGGTGCAGTCAGCGGCAACTTGTTTGTCGGCGGCCTGGTCGGAAGCAACGCCGGTTCTGTGGTGGGTAGTTTCTGGGACACCCAGGCCTCAGGCCAGGCCACGAGTGGTGGCGGCACGGGCAAGACCACGGCGGACTTGCAGACGGCCAAGACGTTCCTGGAGGCCGGCTGGGACTTCATGGGCGAGACAACCAACGGGACCAAGGAGATCTGGTGGATTCTCGACGGCGCGTACTACCCCTTGCTGTGGGATCTTACGCCGCTTCACGCATGGTCCCCTCGTCCTGAGGATGGTGCCACTGACGTCGGTCAAGGGGTTATTCTCGCCTGGATTCCCGGGCGTTCAGGGGCAGAATACGACGTGTATCTGGGGGAAGACCCGGACGCTGTCGGCGGTGCGACAGTCGAGAACATCGGCATCTATCGCGGGCGACAGGGGAGGACCATCTATGACCCCGCTGGCCTGGAATGGGGCAAGACATACTACTGGCGAGTTGATGAGGTCAGCCAAGCCGATCCAAGCAGCCCGTGGAAAGGCAAGGTCTGGAGCTTCACGGCGGTGGATTTCATCATCGTGACTCTTCTGGAGGATTTCGAGAGCTACACAGACGACATGGGAGCCGGGCAAGCCATCTTTCAGACGTGGCGCGACGGATACGGCTGTGTCGGATGCGAACCGGAAATCCAGGGCAACGGCACAGGCTCCTGTGTCGGCAACATGTCTGGAACGTACGCCGAACAGGGGATCGTGCATGGCGGCAACCAGTCGATGCCGATGGACTATAACAATGTGAAAGATCTGTGGTACTCGGACGCCGAGCGGACGTGGGAGACGCCGCAGGATTGGACGGTTGGGGGAGCGGATACTCTAACGTTGTACTTCCGGGGCGAGCCAGGCAACAGCCCAGAGCCGCTGTATGTGAGGATTGAGGATGGTGCCAGGCGGATGGCGGTGGTGGTCCACCCGGATGCGGGGGCGGTGCGGGCGACCGAGTGGCAGAAGTGGCACATCGCGCTGGCGGCGGTGCGAGCGGCGGGCGTGGACGTGGCGGCGGTTAAGAAGATGGTGATTGGCGTCGGCGACCGCCAGAACCCGAAGCCCGGCGGCACCGGCCGAATCTACATCGACGATATCCGCCTGACGAAGCGGCTGCCGTGAAATGGAACCCCAGATACACGCCGATAGACGCTGACAGCAACAGGAGATGGTTTCGCGCAAAGACACAAGGAGGGCCAAGGTTCAGGGTCCTTCTTCTCACTGGTTTTCTCGGCGTGCTTGGCGTCTTGGCGAGAACAAGACCATCAGCGTTTATCCCCGTTCATCGGCGGTTTCAGAAAGCGTTGAAGTATTCCGGGCGGCCGTCGTCGCTATCGTAGCTGGCGGCGTCCTCCGTCCCGGCATCCACGCGGATGCGCTCGATCCGCTCGGCTTGCTTCGTGAGAGTGTTGACGGTCACGAGGGCCGCATTCATCCGTACGTCTCCGGTGGCGATCTCGAAGGGGATGGGCATCTGCGTACGGAAGGCCTTCAAGACGCTCTGGGTCTTGCGGCCGAGGACGGAGTCGTGGGCCCCGGTCATGCCGACATCGGTAATGTAGGCGCAGCCCTTGGGCAAGATCCGCTCGTCGGCGGTGGCTATGTGAGTATGGGTGCCGAAGCAGCAACTGGCCCGGCCATCGACATGGTATCCCATGGCAACTTTTTCGCTCGTGGCTTCCGCGTGCATCTCCACCACGATCACGTCAGCCTGCTGCTGGAGCCTGGGGATCCACTTGTCGGCGGCGGCATAGGGGCAGTCCGCCGGCTTCATGAAGAGCCGCCCGATCAAAGCCAGGATTCCGACGGTCGGCCCTTTGCTGGTCTTATACGCGGCGATCCCCTTACCGGCGGCGTATTCCGAGAGGTTCGCCGGACGCACGATGTTGTCGGCCCGCTCCAGGGTCTCGATGATATCCCGCTTGCGGAAAGCGTGATCGCCGAGCGTGATCAGGTTCACCCCGTAGCGCAGCAGCTTGTCATAGATCTGCGGCGTCAGCCCGGAGCCACCGGCGGCATTCTCTGCATTGGCGATCACGCAGTCGACCGAGTGCTCCTCCACGACGCTGCGCAGCTTCTCGGACAGCATCCGCCGGCCCGGCCGGCCGACGATGTCGCCGATGCAGAGGATGTTCAATCTCATGGGATGATCCCTTGGCCAAGACCGCGTCCTTTAGGTCGTTTAGGTCCCTTTGGGCGACGAAAGGCCCCAACGGACCTGAATGGCTTCGCACGATAGGTTCTACTTCGCGTACTCGATGCAGCGAACTTCCCGCAGCAGGGTTACCTGGATCTCGCCCGGATAGGTCATGTCCTGCTCGACCTTGATGGCGATGTCGCGTGCGACCTTCATCGCGGACTCGTCGTCAATCTGATTGGCATCGACAATGACCCGAATCTCGCGTCCGGCCTGGATCGCGTAGGCGCTCTCGACGCCTTTGAAGCTGGTGGCGATCTCTTCCAGCTTTTCGAGACGCTTGATATAGCGTTCGAGAGTCTCCCGGCGAGCCCCCGGGCGGGAGGCGCTGATGGCATCCGCCGCAGAGATCAACGGGGTATACGGGTTGTCCGGCGGGATATCGCCGTGATGGCCCGCGACCGCATTGAGCACGACGGATGACTCGTTGAACCGCTTGAGGAAGTTGGCCCCAATGGCGGGGTGGCTCCCTTCGACGTCGTGGTCGATAGCCTTGCCAATATCGTGCAGCAGGCCCGCCCGCCGGGCGACCGAGCCATCGAGGCCCAGCTCATCGGCCATCGCCTGGCCCAGGAAGGCCACCTCGACGCTGTGCCGCAGGACGTTCTGGCCGTAGCTGGTGCGGAAACTCAGGGCCCCCAGGAGGCTCAGCAGCTTATTCGGCAGGCCCCGGACGTTCGTCTCGACGGCAGCGTCCTTTCCAAGCTGGAGGATCTTGTGGTTGACGTCGTTTCGCGTCTGCGCCACCAGTTCCTCAATGCGTGAGGGATGGATGCGCCCATCCTGGATCAGCCGCTCCATGGAGAGCCGCGCGACCTCTCGCCGGACGGGGTTGAAGCCGCTGACGACGACCATACCGGGCGTGTCGTCCACGATAACGTCGACGCCGGTCGCCTTCTCGAAGGCCCGGATGTTCCGCCCTTCGCGGCCGATAATCCGACCCTTCATGTCATCGTTCGGGATATCCACCGTGGAGACGGTCACCTCGCAGGTCTGCTCCGCCGCATACCGCTGGATGGCCGCACTGATCACCTCCCGGCATTTGTCGTCGGCGATCTCCTTGGCTTCTTCCACCTTCCGCTGGATAAGGGCGGACATGTCATGCTCGCACTCGTCCTCCAGACGCTTGAGGAGCAACTGCCGGGCCTCCTCCATGTCCATCCCGGTGATTTTCAGCAACTGGTTCTTCTGCTGGGCGATCAGGACGGTGAGTTGTTTGTCCTTGAGCTCCGCGTTGCGAAGCCGGCGGTCCAACTCCTGTTCCTGCCCCTTGACCGCCTTTTCCTGCTGCTGGAGGAGCTCGGTCTGCCGCTCCAGCACATCCTCGCGTTTCGAGAGCCTCGTTTCGTTTTCACGAAGTTCACCACGGGTCCGGTTGGCCTCCGCGGTGAACTCCTCCCTCTTTTTCATGACCTCGGCGGCGGCTTCGATCTGGGCGGTTTTGATGATATTCTCTGCTTCTCGCTTGGCTCCGTCGATCTGCCTGCGCAGGTCCTCATCGCGGGTCTTGGCCCGAGCCCGGGCGACCATCTGTTGGACAATGAGCACGAGGCAGACACCGAGGATGAAGCAGATGAGGCCGGTCACCCAGGCCTGAAGAGTGATCTGCGACAATACGGCGTCCATGTTCCTACCTTTCCACGCGTTAGAATTGAGAAATAGCTACGTGTGGAACGAACCGCTGGATGGGCCGGTAGGAAAGCCCAAAGAAGTGTGCGTGAATCGTCAGAGTCTTCCCAAATGAGGGCAGAATCAGCCCGGCAAGGCGATAGAACCTCGTTCGTCCTGGATTCCTCCAGGCTGCCGATCCGCCATAGACCGAAGTTTTGCTGGTCTTATCCTCAACAACACCCCTCCGGCGTTGGGAAACAATAGTTCACTGAGACTCAATCTCGTTTCACGCAAGATCCACTGGCGCGGCCGTCAGAGCCAAGAAAACGGGTCGATAACTGGAACTCGGATGCGGCGGCAACCTCACAGTGTCTTTGCAACTCAACTACCGTCTGAGACAAGCTCAAAATGCCCATCTCCGTGTACCATCTCGCAGGTACTCTGCATTCTCCCGCAAGATCTGGAACGGTTTTTCAGCCGTGTTCGTCCACGACTGCTACTGTTGTACTCGACTATGTTAGAATCCTGCTAAACGACCGTCAAGAAAAAAACCGGCAAAATCGTGGTTATGGGGACAGATGGATGGATTCTCCGACCGCAGCCATTTCCGGAGGCGGTGTTATCGGACATCTGCGCGAGAGAAGAACGGTTTCGGCTGGGGGACCGCTTGGCCGTCCACCCGTCTCCTTCCAGGCAGGAGAAAGACCGAGGATGCAAATTTGCTGAAGAATTCCCTATGGACAGGCGGAGAGCGGGGTATAATAGCGGCGTTCAAGGGAATCTTTGTGGATTGGCTGATCAACGATAGCTAAGGAGACGGCATGTCAGGGCATTCACACTGGGCGACAATCAAGCACAAGAAAGGAGCCGCCGACGCCAAGAGAGGCAGGTTGTGGAGCAAGATCGCACGCATGATCATCGTGGCGGCCAAGAACGGTGGCGGCGATCCGAACTCGAACCTCGTGCTCCGCTACGCCATCGACAAGGCCCGAGGGGCCAACATGCCCAAGGACACGATCGACAAGGCGATCAAACGCGGCACAGGCGAGATCGGGGGAGCGGCCTTCGAGTCGATGCAGTACGAGGGCTACGGGACCCATGGCGTGGCCATTGTCGTGGAAGTGCTCACGGACAACCGTAACCGCACCGGCCCGGAGATCAAGCGGATCTTCGAAAAGCACGGCGGGTCGCTGGGCACGCCCGGCTGCGTGAGTTGGATGTTCCATAAGAAAGGCTTGATCACAGTTGCCACATCCAGCATCGGGGAGGATGACCTCATGGAGTTGGCGCTCGGGGCGGGCGCCGAGGACATGACGAACGTTGGCGAGGTCTACGAGATCACCTGCGATCCGAGTGGGTACGAGCAACTCAAGAAGGCACTGGAGGAGAAGGGGATTCCTATCCAATCGTCCGAGATCTCGATGGTGCCGACGACGATGGTGCCGATCGCCACTCCGGAGGCGGCCCGCAAGGTCATCAACCTGATGGAAGCTTTCGACGACCACGATGACGTGCAAAACGCCTACGCCAACTTCGACATTCCTGAAGAGGTCATGGCCAAGGTCGGCGAATGACCCGGTGCCGCGTGGTCATTTGGACACCTCTGCGATCCGGCTTTTGGCAAGCTGGTACTCTCGGTCACCCAGCCGGCTGACGACTTTTTCCCGGTCGGGGTACATCTGGTGGAATTGCCGGCGGTAGCAGTCTTCGATTTCCACCGCCTTCCCATAGTGGCATAGAGCCAAGCCAGGCTGGCCCAGTTGTTCGGCAGTCCGGGCCAGTTCAAACCAGAGTCGCTCGCGGCCCGGGTAGAGGGTTGCGGCCCTGAGATACGCTTCGTACGCCTTCTGCGGCTGTCCGAGCCGGGCGCAGACCATCCCCAGCTTCTCCCAATTCTTGTAGTCGGCAGGATTTCGCTCGATGGCCGCGTCGAAACACCGAGCCGCCTCCTCGAGCAAAGCCGGCTGCCTCTGTAGAGATTGTTCATACTGCTGCAAATACATCATACCATTGAGGTTAGCGGCAACCGGGGACAGCGGATCGGCCCGCATGCTGATATCGAGATAGTGGTGCGCCGCCTCGTAATTGCCGGTGGCAATCGCACGTTGTGCTCCTTGGATGCCGATGGCCGTATCGTACGCAGGTTTCCACACGTAGAAACCGTAAGCCACAAGGAGCGCGAGGGCTACCCCCAGTGCCAACGGCTTTCGCATGCGCGGGCTCAATGCGACCATAGGAAAGCCTGCCCGTCGTTGAACTCGTGTGGCGATCAGGCACGCGATCACGATCCAGAACGTCATCCATACGCCCGGCTCGAAGAGAGCGTAGTCGACCAGATTGTGCAAAAGGACCGCCAGAACCGCGCCGCCGAGGACCAGGGACAGGATCGGATTCGGGGAATCCACCTGCCGCGCGGAGGTATCGTCCAGGGGCGATGCAATCAGCAGGAATCCGATCAACAGTGTGGCCACCGGGGCGATGTGGACCGTGATCATCTCATAGAGCAGAAGGTCCGGGCTGTCCGCCGTTGTAGGGAGGAGCAACGCTCGGACAAGTAGAAGACACGCACAGACTACGAGCAGCGTGGCCAGCGCAAGTCTTCGGAACCACGGTTGTGGGTACGTAAGGACGACCGGTGACACTGGGGCGGGGGCCGTGGCCGACCATCGGAGTGGCAGGAAGACCATCGCCAGAAAGCCAATCAGGCCCAGTGGGCCGTACTGGGTGAGCAGGCTCAGCACAAAATTGTGAGGATCGGCGACAGACTCCAGGGCGGCCGCCGGCTTGTAGCGGGTGTAGTTATCCGAGAAGTTGCCGGGCCCGATGCCTGTTAGGCGATGGTCGGCGTACATCTTGGCCGATGCCGTCCAGTACTGCCAGCGGACCAGCATGGAATTGCCGCCGGGCAGCCGACCATGCTTCAGGCCGTAATCCACCATCACATATCCGGCTCCGGCCACAAGCAGCAGCGCGAGCGGAATGAGGACTTTCACAAGGAGTAGTTTCTTCGCTGGCAGCCATTGACGGACGCCTAGAACGAGTCCGCAAAGGACCAGGCCGGCGAAGAACGCCAGAAGGCCGCCTTTGCTTTGTGTCAGAAGCAGCCCCGCCCCAACCAGGGCGGTGGCCAGCCCGGCGAACCATGCATAGCGGGGCGCAACTCCCCGGCGTCTGGAGTCCCTGAGCCTCTGAACGAGCAGCACTACGGCCGCAGCGCATGCCAGAATCGCGAACGAGGCGGCAGAATTGCTGGTGGTGAAAAAGCCCCGGACGCCGCGGGAGTAGAGCCGATGCTCGAACAGGAAGTGCTGAAATGTGCCGGTCTCGATCCCGAGCGGCTCCAGCAGGATTTGGGGGGTCTTCTCGTATTGCTCGATCATACCGGCATTGCTGATGAAACGCTGCTCGGCGCACTGGTACGCCGAAACGATACCGAGCCCCACGAGAAACAGAAGCACCAGCCGCACCTTGGCGGAGTGGTCGAGGATTTGCGCCAGCAGCAAGGTGGCGAAGACCGGCCCCAGCAGGGTCACGACCTGGCTGATGGCGGCCCGTTTGTCCGAGGCGCCGAGGGCCGCGAGGACGGCGGCCACGCCGAATAGGACCAACCCAATCTCGATTCCCGTGAAGCGGTAGACCAGCCGCCCGGTGAAGATCCCCCAGAGCAGCCACAGCACAAAGGCGAAAATCAAGAGGCCCGACAGTGTCAGGCTGTAAACCGTATCGGCGAGGCTGCCCGGCATCGTCAGCACTTGGGAAGTCGGAGACTCCGTGTAGGTCACGCGCAAGGCCAGGATGCACAGGAACAGTCCAAGAAGGAGAATGGACGACAGAGGACGGAGAACGGCCGGCGGGGCGGTCTTCTGTCTTCCATCTTCTGTCCTCCGCTTCTTGTCCTCTGTCATCTGTCCTCTGCTTTCCCTGTGCTCTCGAAGACGCCGATGATGCCGATGATCAGGACTGTCTGGCCGACGATGAGGATGGCACCGACGAGGTCCACCTGGTAAAGAAAGGCCGCTCCCAGACCGGTGCAGAGGGTCGCGAGATAGAGGGTCAGGGCGGTCTGGGTGTCCGTCAATCCGCGTCGCTTAAGGCGATGCGAGAAGTGCTGGGTGTCGCCCACGAAGGGGCTCTTGCCCTGGCTGACCCGCAGCAGCATGACGCTCGTGAAGTCGTACAGCGGCACGGCCATCGCGATCAGCGGCAGCAGGACCGGGTACCAGGGGCCGCTTTGGGCCTGGTGGTAGTAGTCCGTGCGGAGGGTCAGCAGGGCGACGAGGAAGCCGACCACCAGCGAGCCGGCGTCGCCCATGAATATGGAAGCGGGCGGGAAGTTGAAGACGAGAAAACCCAGCAGAGCGCCGATGAAGGCGAGCGCTAGGCCGCTGACAAAGATCTGGCCATTGAAGGCGGCGGCCGTCAGGAGAACGGAACTGGCGATGGCCGCCATCCCCGCCGAGGCGCCGTCCAGGTTGTCCAGGAAGTTGAACGCATTGACAATCAGGACGATCCAGAAGGCCGAGAGAATCGAGGTGAGGATCCTACTTTGAAGGAAGATCTCGACTCGGACATCCGCGAAGGCGGCGGCCAGGAAGGCCACGGCGAATTGAAAGACCAGCTTAACGAAGGGGCCCAGCGCCTGCTTGTCGTCCCAAAGGCCGACGAGAAAGAGAATCGTGGCGCACAGCAGAATGACGAGCCACTCGCCGCCGTGGTGCAGGAAGTCCGCCGGGTTCAGGCCGGCGCTTCGGACCAGCGATTCGAGATGCCCGGGCACGATCAAGAACCGCATGGCCGCCGCACCCGTCAGGAGAAACAGCGCCAGTGTGCCAAAGATCGCTGCGCCGCCGCCAAGTGGGATGATGGAGCGATGGTACCTGTCCGCTCGCGGATGGGCGACCAGCCCCACGCGCGGAGCGATTCTCTTGGCCATCGCGGTCAGGGCAGCGGATAACGCGAAAGAGCCCACAAATAAAGCTATGGCCAACCAAATAAGCATGGTTTCCCTTACGGACTGGAGGCGGGAGGCTGTAGACTGCGGGGGGCTTCTCCGGCCTCCAGCTTACGGTCTCCGGCCGCTCGCAACTGCTGCACGAGTTGGAGCCTCACTTTGGTGAAGAAATCGAAATACTCCTGCCGGTGGTAATCCGGATAGGTATAAGGGAGCGGACGCCACTGGCCCTTGTCATAAACGAGCGTCACTTCGGCGTACATTCGGTTGCCGATGTAGATGCGATGAGCGTAGTTCTTGGTTGTGGCTAGGACCAGCTTGGACGGCTCGACTATCCCCGGGTCCAGGTTCACCGGGCGCGGAAACGGCATCGCGAGGACCGCCGCCAGATGTTGTTCGATGGCATTGGTCTGGTGCTTGATCTGGGCAAGCTGGCCGGGGTCGAGGAGTCGCTCGATGCTGACGAACTGCCGCACGATCCGCGGACCGATCTGCTCAGCGTAATAGTCGGTCTGGTCAAAGCTCCAGATGTCGCTGACCAAGTCGCACACCCCCAGCGCGGAAGCCAGACTCTCTCTCGCGGCGGTCAGGCATCGTTGGGTCTCCACACGTGCTGGATCGCGCGTAGAGTCCCCTTCGTCCGAGGCCAGAATTCCGACGATCAGCTTAACGGGCCTGGGCTCCTTGAGTTCCCACATGCAGCGCGCCAGTATATTCCGTCGGGTGGGCCGCGTGCAAGCGCATGTGCGATAATCCCGAGACTGTAGCAGGGTTGCAGAGAAAAATGAGCGAAAGTCGTCCGCCAACAACAGAGAAAGCCTCTGTCTCGCAGGCTTTCGGCCACCACGGCACGACCCAGCAACGGGCCTGTGATTCTCAGCAGCATTGTGCTGATGTA
>CAYHAJ010000323.1:0-3514 GCA_964354535.1 uncultured Pirellulales bacterium | reverse complement strand
AGGCCACGAGCGTAGGTCAACCGCGCGTCCCGACCGGACATGAGCCGTACCGGCCCGCGTGTCGGCGCGGCGAACATCGCAGGCCGCTGGCCCTCGAGGAGAACCAGGCTCGTGCTCGTGCCGAATTGTGACACAGTCTGGTAGCTTGAGCGTGTTTTCTGTCCGCGAGAGAGCACGGTCAAACACGTTTGGCCGTGGCACCCAAGGCACAAGGTCATGCTGGGGTGCACGACCCCCTTTCGTTGCCATCGCCTGGTGTTTATTTCTGCTTGTCCGGCTCGACGGTGCAGGCGACGCGAATACCGATCGAGTCGATCTGGGGCAGCCACCAGCGGCTCTTGGGGATCTGGGGGTCGTTCATCCGCCACCAATCCTCCTCGAACCCGCGGGCCGCACAGCGCAGCTCGCCCGCCGGGCTGTCGTGGAAGCCGCCCCGGGCCACGTGCACCTTGCCGTCTTTCGGGCCGGTGGGATTGACCATCTGCTTCTCTTTGACGGCCTCTTCATAGCCGGTCGGACTGTAGAAATCTTGCACCCACTCGCGGACGTTGCCCTGCATGTCGAAGAGGCCCCAGGCGTTCGGCTTCTTCGTGGCCACCGCGTGGGGCTCGACGTTGGCGTTGGCATTGTACCAGGCATAGTCCTTCAGACCGTCTGCGTTGTCGCAGACACTGAAGGCACTGGTCGTGCCCGCGCGGGCGGCGTACTCCCATTCCGCCTCTGTCGGCAGGCGGTACTTCTTGCCCGTCTTCTGCGACAGCCATTTGCAGAAGGTCGTGGCGTTGTGCCAGGTCATGCCGATGGCCGGGTGTTTCTTGCTGAACCCCATCGTCATGTCGCCATAGACGGGGGTCGGACCGGTGATAGCGTTGACGCCTGCGGCGTTCTCCGCCTCCGCCTTCTCCTCCGCCTGCTCTTCGGCGAATTCCTTCTTGGCGGTGCCTGTTTCCTGGTAGTAGGCCAGGAACATCTCGAGCGTAATCTCGGTCGTACAGAGATAGAACGGACTGAGCTGCACCTGGCGCTGCGGGCTCTCGCAGTCCACGCGCTCCGCCTCGCCCGCGGGGCTGCCCATCATGAACGTGCCACCGGGGACCAGGACCATATCGAGGGTCAGCTTCGAGCCATCCTTCGTCGTCACCGTCTCGGTGTATTTCTTCGGGAGATTGTCTTTCGAGGCCCGGGCCGTACCGACCATCAGAATGCCGGCGGCGCCCGCCAGCAGAACGGCACACGTCAGAATGCTACGTCGATTCACTTTCTGTCTCCTATAAGCCGAGTTTCAAGTTTGAAGTGTGAAGTTTGAAGCCTTCACTTGAAACCTCCAACTTCCCACTTCAAACTTTTCTTATATCAATTTCGTTCGCCCCGGCACGAGCGTTGGATAGCTGCCGCTGGCGTCCGGCTTCACCGGCGGCTCCATGTCGTCGCGGCAATCCTCCGCCTTGGGCGGATAGAAGAAATCGGACGTCTTCATCTGCTCCATCGTGACTTCCTTGCCCGTGTAGCAGGAAATCTGCCCCATAATGCCGGTCAGGGTGCTGGGGATCATGTAGTCACCGTTATTGACCGGTTTGCCCGCGCGAATCGCCGCAAAGAGCAGGTCGTGCTCGCGCTGGTACGGGTCGCACTTGCCCGTCCAGCGCCAGGGATTCTCGCCTGTGATCCGGCAGGCGGTGATGTCCGCCTTGCCCTTGCTGCCGAAGATGATGCTGGAGGTCTCGTTGTAGCAGCCGGTCGTGGTCCGGCACAGGGCATAGATCCGCACCCCGTTGGCGAACTCATAGACGACCGAGTGGTGGTCGAACACGTCGCCGTAGATCGGCTCGATCATCGACGACCGCCCGCCCAGGCCGTGACACTTCTCCGGGACTTGGTTGTGCATGACCCAACTGGAACGGTCCAGGTTGTGCACCAGGGACTGTGGCACATCGTCCCCCGAAAGCCAGCGGAAGTGGTACTGCGTGCTGCACTGCCATTGGAGCTCGGTCAATCCGGGCTTGCGGTCGATGATCACGTACGGGGGCCGGAGGAAGTTCTCCTCGATGGTGATGATATCGCCGATGGCCCCGTCATAGATGCGCTGCACCGTCTCCGCGTAGCCAAGATGGTAACGGCTCTGCAGGCCGGAGACGAGGCACAGGCCCTTCTCTTTGGCCAGATCGGCGGCCTTCCGCATCATCTTCATTCCCGCCGGATCGGTGCCGTGCGGCTTCTCGACGAACACGTGCTTGCCCGCCTGGATCGCGGAGAAGGCATGCAACGGGTGGAACTTGGCCGCATTGGCGATGACCACGACATCCGCCGACTCGATGACATGCTTGTAGCCGTCGAATCCGGCGAAGCAGTGGTCGTCGTCCGCGACCACCTGATCGCCTTTTTCCTTCTTAAGGAGTCCCCGGACCGCTTTGACGCGATCCAGGAAGATATCGCACATCGCGGTCAGCCGGGCGCCCTTATCCGCGCCCAGGGCCTGGTTAGCCGCACCGCTGTTGCGGCCGCCGCACCCGATCATCCCCACCCGGATGATGTCGCTGCCGCCCGCGTACGCCCCGATATTGAGGGCCCCCAGCACGGAGGCCGAAGCCACGCCCGTAGAAGCCTTCAGGAAGTCCCGTCGCGTTGTCCCCGTGTCTTTGCCTGCCGCATCTGCCTGTGCCATATTACCTCCTTTTCGGTTGTCCCTTATAAGGTCGGTTGCCTGGGCAACTATGGTATCCGACGCCCCCCGTTAGTTCAAGTCGGACTCTTCGCAGATTGGCTTTGTTTCCCACGATTGCCCCGTGATGGGTGGCAGCGTCAAGGCTTCCGGCCTTGGCGATGGTCTTCCGTGCCCATTCCGGGGAAATTGGCTTTGTTTCGCACACGCGTCCCGCCACGGATCTGTCCCCAATCCGCAAGCCGCAATCCGCAATCGAGACACCGCCTCGGTGCGCTGCTTCGGGCAATTGGGTTCGTCTTTCCGAGGCCTGTTGCATGTCCAATTCACCATAACTCCTTTTCCACAAGGGACTTGCCCCTCTTCCCCACCTGCAAGGAATTGGGTTTGTTTCGCATAATTCTCCCCGTGGCGACCCGCCCACCGCGCCCGTTTCCGGGCGCCGCCGCCAAATTGGCTTTGTTTTGCATAATCGCTTGTCGTCCGCGGGGCTCCGTCCCGCCCGGCCTCGCCCGGAATTGGCTTTGTCTTGCACGATACTCCAGCAGGGACCGGAGGCCGGAGGGCTGGCTCGCCCAACTGGAACCCTGCCTTCAATCCGCAATCCGCAATCCCCAATCCGCAATCGAGTTGAATTGGCTTTGTTTCGCACAGGGACAGGAATCGTCGCTTCACCGACCATGCAGGCTCCTCGGGGTCCGTGACCCGGCGAGGCGGTGCGGCCGCCTCCGCCGGCGGCCGCTTATTCGTAAGAAGACGTTTGTCGCCACCTGTATGTTGTGCAAAAAGCGAAAATGGCGCAGAAATTCTTATCCGCCGTAAGCGCGCCGCTTTGTCATTCCCGCGCAGGCGGGA
>CAYHAJ010000322.1:0-10242 GCA_964354535.1 uncultured Pirellulales bacterium | reverse complement strand
AATGCCTCCTGGCGTATGGGTTGGGTTTTCCGGATGGTTCTTGTTCAACCCTCTTATACACTAGGCTTCAAGGCATTTCGAGCCTTTTTGTCAATTCCCGCCTCAGAAAAGCGGGAAAAATCACGCTTGTATAGGGACTAGCAGACCGTTGTGTTATAGCAGTAACCTGAATCCCACAGATAGCTTTGACGGCTATGAGTCGCGATTGTTAGAGCCCGGTCAATCAGTCGTCATTGAAGATCGGAAATCCAATGGCCATACTCTTAAGTTCGTCGGGGTGGCAGACCCTCAGGGCAATCAGGCGACCATCACAATTGATGGAGTAGAGTATAATCCCCAGAAGGGAGAGTACATCCTTGGTCTTCCCTGGGCAGTTCTCCAATATGCTGGGCTTGAATCTGGAAGGTGCTCTCTCCGGTTCTGGTGGCCCGACAAATTGTACACGTTCAGTACGCAGTTCTTGACAGTCCCATGGGGTGGATCGGCTTCGTTTCATATCTCCCGAACGAGCGGGTCGTGGGCGACTATCAATAGTCAGGATGTGGAGTTTCTATCGGAAACGGGGCTTCTTCCAAGTGGATGGACGAGATCTACTACTCGCGAGAATGGAGTCATGACCGTCGAGGTCCATGCACCCTACGGAGCGGGTGTCTCTTCCAACAACGGGTGGACGCATCTTTATCTCATTAGCGGTGGTACGGGGCGATTTTGCGACGCATTCCAATGGATGAAGATAAATGCCGTCGGCAGCCCACCGAGTACAGCAATTCTCTCTGGTCCGCCCACTCTGGTTGCGGAGCGCGATGTGACGTTTTTGTGGACGGGCACTGATGATACAACCCCCGCGCACCAGCTTGTATATGCCTGGCGTCTGGATGGGCGAGAGTCACAGTTCCGCGCGTTCACGAACTCGACTGGTGTGACATATAGTGACCTTCCCGACGGCGACTACACGTTAATTGTAAAAGCACGCGATCTTGGCGGAATAGAGGAAAGGGACCAGGATGCGGAGTCCTGGTCGTTCACGGTCGCAGCCAATCGCGCTCCCGACACACCTGAGAACGAGTACCCTTTGGCCCATCAGGCGGGGACATCAGTCACCCCCGTGCTGATTGGATCAGATTTCTCAGATTCGGATGGCGAGTACACACCCGCCAAGAGCCAATTCCAGGTGCGATCGGAGGGCGGGACCTATGTCAGCCCGGTCTGGGACAGTGGTGAGGTTTCGCCGGGTTCAACGTCCGCAGAGGTGCCACAGTCTAAGGCCCTCGCGTACAACACGAAATATTGGTGGCGATGTCGATACAAGGACAACAACGGGGCGTGGAGCCCCTGGAGCGGTGAGACCGCCTTTGTGACGCAGGGCTATCCACCTGAGATTGCCGTATTTGATGAAGGTGGTGCGAGCATCACGGACGGACAGAGCGCCGTTATTGATTTGGGCTGGGGGTCACTGGGCCGATTAGGACCGGCAAGGACATTCACTGTCCGCAATGATGGCGAGGAGTTCTTGGTCTTGGGTTTGGTCAAGGTGCCCGATGGCTTCGAGGTTACTCAGCCGTTGAAAACAACGCTCGACGGTGGTGAAACGACAACATTCACGGTCCAGCTTCTTACGGATGTGGAGGGGACCTTTGCGGGGGATGTCACGTTCGCTAACACTGACGGTGACGAGAGCCCCTTCAGTTTCCCGGTGACAGGCATTGTGCAGATGGGCAACCAACCGCCGACAGTCGCTTTGGCCAATACGACCACGAGTCTGGCAGAGAACACGAATACTTCTGCTCGGATCAAGGTGGCAGATATTGTCGTGACGGACGACGCGTTGGGGACCAACATGCTGAGCCTCAGCGGCGCGGATGCGAGCCTGTTCGAGATCGACGGGAGTGTGCTGTACCTGACAGCGGGAGCGGCGCTGGACCATGAGACGAATCCACAGTTGGATGTGACGGTAGAGGTGGATGATACGAGCGTAGGGGCCAGCCCGGACGACACAGCTTCGCTGTCTGTTGCGGTCACCCCATCGACTATTTACGTCGATGATGACGCGACTGGTGGGGCAGACAGCGGTCAGAGTTGGGATGATGCTTTTGTGAATCTGCAGGATGCTCTGAGCTTCGCGCGGGATTCCGGCGGCGCTGTCACAGAGATCAGGGTGGCGCAGGGTGTCTACAAGCCCGATCTTGGGGCCGGTACAACACACGGAGACCCGGAAGAGACGTTCCAACTGATAAATGGAGTGGCGGTTAGAGGAGGCTACGCGGGTCTTGGTGAACTGGACTCTGAGGCCCGAGATTTCGACTTATACGAAACCGTCCTCAGTGGCGATCTGAGTGGCGACGATGACGTGGGTTTTGCCAACTATGGCGATAACAGCTATTGTGTGGTCAAGGATGGAGAGAATGTTCTTCTCGACGGGTTCACCGTTACGGGAGGGAACTCCGGCGGGAGTATGGGGCCGTGGGAAGCCGGAGGAATGGTCAACAACTATTCCACCACCAAAATCACTAACTGTGTTTTTAAGGAGAACAGAGGCTGGAATGGCGGGGCCATGGCCAATAACGCTGCCGCGACGGTCGTCAATTGTGTCTTTTTCAACAACTGGGCGGGTCAGTACGGTGCCGGTATTTGCTGCTACGGGAGCGCAGCTTCGGCGCAAGTTACAAATTGTACGTTCTTAGAGAATCATGCCGCTATGGATGGTGGGGGGATTTTCATATGGAATTGCTCTCCGACAATTGCGAACTGCATCATGTGGGGCAACGAAGCCGCTGGAGAAACGGGGGAATATGCCCAGATTTCTGTTGGCAATCGATCACCACAGATCGACTACTGCTGTATTCAGGGCCTGACGGGGGCTTTGGGGGGCACAGGGAATATCGGCGACGACCCACTGCTTGCTGATCCAAGCGACGGCGATTGTCACTTGCTGCCGAGTTCCCCATGTATTGATGCAGGAGACAACGGTCCAGTACCGGCAGACGTGACCACGGATCTTGACGCCAAGCCCCGGCGTCTTGATGATCCACGGACACCTGACACGGGTAGTGGTGCGCCTCCAATCGTGGACATGGGAACATTTGAGTTCATGAGCGTGAACGTACAGCCGAACACACCGAGTTGCAGTTCGCCGGCAGACGGGGCGACCGCCGTGAGTCTGACACCGACCTTGGAGAATTCGGTTTTCTCCGATCCGGATGCCGGTGATACGCACCAAGCGACGCAGTGGCAGGTGGACGATGACAGCGATTTCTCCAGTCCTGTTTGGGATTATGAAGACACGGATTCAGATAAGAGCACCGAAACCGTGCCGGCCGGTTTGCTCTCGGATGCTATCACCTACCTCTGGCGGGTGCGTCACCAGGATAATAGCGGTGCGGCGAACTCCTGGAGCGAGTGGTCCGCGCCTTTGTCGTTCACCACTGTAGTGGCGCTTCCGGAGATCGAGGTTCGAGGCAACGGGGTCTTGATCGCGGATGGGGATACGAGCCCGAGTGCCGCGGACCACACGGACTTCGGCAGTGTGGTTCAAGGGGGTTCTGCGATCAGTCGGACATTCACGGTTCGGAATGATGGCACGGCAACCCTGACGTTGGGAACAGTGACGGTGCCGGGGGGCTATACCTTGACGGAAGCTCTGTCGAGCAGCCTGGCTCCGGGGGGCGTGGATACCTTCACGGTCCAGTTGGAAACCAGCACCCCCGGGACCAAGGCCGGCGAGATCACGTTCACGAACAACGACAGCGACGAGAACCCCTTCAATTTCCAAATCACGGGTGTGGTGACCGGCGGGACGGAGCCGGAGATCACGGTGCTGGGCAATGGGGTATCGATCGCGGATGGGGATACGACTCCGGACAGTGCCGATCACACGGACTTTGGCTCGGTCGCGCAGGGGGGCACGGCTCTCAGCCGGGTCTTCGCGGTTCGCAATGATGGCGTGGCCCTGCTGACGCTGGGGGCGGTGGCGGTTCCGGCGGGCTATACCCTGACGGAAGCTCTGTCGAGCAGCCTGGCTCCGGGAGCCTCGGATAGCTTCACCGTCCAGTTGGATACGGTGACGGCCGGGACTAAGACGGGGGATATCACCTTCACGACGAATGACAGCGATGAGGACCCGTTCAACTTCGCGATCACAGGGACGGTCGATGGCTGTATTCCCTGCGATATGAACTGGGATGGGTTCGTCAGCATCATCGGGGATGTGCCATGGTTTGTGCAGGTGGTCTATTTCCAGGACTACGCCGGCTACGAGCAGCAATTCCCCGGCAAAGATCCTACCCTTCCCGGCGACTGCAACGGTGATGGTATCTTGAGCATCATCGGAGATGTACCTGGCTTCGTGAATCGGGTGTATTTCGATAACCACGCAGTGGCGCTCAAGCCGAACATCTACCTGTATCCGGAGGAGACTACGGAGCTGGATGTGCGGATCGACTTCCCGGTAGGAGGGTCAGTGACGACGTCCTGGCCGGCGTATGGGGACGGCTGGCACGTCACGGCGGAGCCTTCGGGCATTATTGACGGGCAGTATAGATACCTTTTCTATGAGAGCTCGCAGCCTGACTATGGACAGTACGAGAGCGGCTGGGTCGTGGCTCGGGAGGAACTGGAGACCTTCTTCCGAGATAACCTGGCGCTAACGGGGTTTCAGGGCCAGGAGATCGAGGATTTCGTGGACTACTGGGTGCCGCGTTTAAGCGAGTATCCCTACTATGCCATCTATCCCCAGTACAACGAGCAGATCGAGGAAGCGGTGCGGCTTAAGGTCTCGGTGCGCCCCGATAGTCTGATTCGGCTCGTGTACGCGGTGCGCGGCATGGAGAATGGCACTCTCACTCTGCTCGCGCCTATCATCCCGTCCTTCACGCGGTCCGGGCTCGTCGTGGCGGAATGGGGAGTCATCCTGAAGTAGTGCGCGGAGCCTCTGTACCCCGCCCGCCGCAGCCTTCGCAACTCTCACCGACACAGTCTTGACGACTTCCTTGTCGGTCGGTATTCTTATGGGCCGAGGGGATGGGCCAAGGAATGCTAAGTCATGAGCGGTAAAGAGATAATGTCCAGTCTGTTTGCATCCCAGGAGACCGTAGGCGGGAGGCCGGAGGCGGGAGGCTGTGTCGAGGGCGTCCCGCCCTCGAATCGCGGGCAGGATGCCCGCGACACTGGAGGGTCTGCGGCCTACGGCCCGCAGCCTGAAGCGTGCCACATCGTTCGGGTCGCGGTCGAGTCGTCGGGGGCGGATGCGGAGTTCGATTATCTGGTGCCTGAGGGTCTGTGGCCCATTCGGGTCGGGCAACGCATTGAGGTGCCTTTCGGCAAGAACAATAAGCTCGAAGCGGGGTTCTGTGTTTGGGCTGATGTGCCGGCGGGGGAGTCGTTCGTTGGGAAGGAGAGGGGGCGGCAACTCAAGTCCGTGGCGCGCGTAATCGATGAGGAGCCGCTGCTGGGCGATCAGCTCATGGAACTGGCCAGTTGGATCGGCGACTATTATGTCTGCCCGCTGGGGCAGGTGCTGGCGGCGATG
The DNA here is from genome assembly GCA_964354535.1 of uncultured Pirellulales bacterium. Taxonomy (GTDB): domain Bacteria; phylum Planctomycetota; class Phycisphaerae; order Sedimentisphaerales; family Anaerobacaceae; genus PLanc-01. The sequence continues at coordinate 4,718 of CAYHAJ010000322.1, read as the reverse complement.
GTGCCGGGGGCGGTCAAGCGGGCGGCGGGAATCAAGAAACGTCGGTACGTGTATCTCGGGCCGGCGTGGGAGGAGAGGGTCGGCACCCTCAAGGGGCCCAAGCAGAAAGGGATTGTCGCGGCTCTGCGCGAGCGGCAGGCCTTCACGGCGGATACGGCGGTGGAGGTGGGCGAGCTTCTGGAGATCGTCGGCTGCGGCCCGCCGGCGGTCAAGCATCTGGCCGATGGGCAGATCGTGCGGGTGGTGCAGAAGAAGGTGTTCGCCAATCTGCCGGTCGTGCCGGAAGGGATGCTGGAAGAGGCGGCGCAGCAGATCACGCTGAATGACGATCAGCAGCGGGCGTTGGAGCATATTGCGGCACAGATCGAGTCGGGGCGGTTCGGCGTGACCTTGCTGCACGGCGTGACCGATAGCGGCAAGACCGAGATCTATATTCGGGCGATCGAGCAGGTTGCACGCAAGGGCAAGGCTGCGGTGGTGCTGCTGCCGGAAATCGCGCTCACCGCCCAGACGGTGCAGCGGTTTGCCGCCCGGTTCGAGCGGATGGCGGTGCTGCACTCGGGGTTGACCGCCGGGCAGAGGAATCAGGAGTGGCAGAAGGCCAAGGCCGGGATGACGGATGTTGTCATTGGCGCCCGGTCGGCGATTTTTGCGCCGATTCCCAATCTGGGGCTGGTTGTCGTCGATGAGGAGCATGAGTCGAGCTATAAGCAGGATAGCGCTCCCCGCTACCACGGGCGCGATGTCGCCATCAAGCGGGCCCAGCTTGCCGGAGCACACTGCATTCTGGGCAGTGCCACGCCTTCGCTGGAGACCCTGCACAATTGCCGGATACGGGAGAGCTTCAAGCTGGTGCGGCTGACCAAGCGGGTGATGGATCTGCCGATGCCCGAGATGAAGCTGGTCGATATGCGGGAGAGCAGCCTCAAGGACAACCACCTGGATTTGTTGAGCATTCCGCTGGCGAAGCATCTGGCCGAAGTGCTGGCCCGCAAGGAGCAGGCGATTCTGCTCCTGAACCGGCGGGGGTACAGCAATTTCGTGTTCTGCTCGTCGTGCAAACATACGCTCCAGTGCCGCAACTGCGACGCCTCGCTGACGTTCCACAAGATCAAGACACCCACGACGCACATGACCACGGTCACCGGCGCGCACATGGAGCACGGGTACGCGATGTGCCATTATTGCCTGGCCCAGACGCTGGTGCCGCGTGATTGCCCGATCTGCGGCAAGCGGATGACCATGATCGGGGTCGGCTCCCAGCGGCTGGAAGAAGAGCTGGCCCGGCGGTTCCCGGAGGCCCGGATCGCCCGCGTGGACAGCGACTCGATGGCGAGCCAGGATTACTACCGGCTGCTCAAGGAGTTCGGCGAGGGGCGGGTGGATATTCTGGCCGGCACACAGATCCTGGCCAAGGGGCTGCACTTCCCCAATGTGACGCTGGTCGGCGTGGTCAGCGCCGATACGTGTCTGTATCTGCCGGACTTTCGGGCGAACGAGCGGACGTTTCAACTTACGTCACAGGTCGCCGGCCGGGCAGGGCGGTCCGAGAAGAAGGGCCTGGTCTTCGTTCAGACCTACTTTCCAGAGCAGCCCGCCATCAAATTCGCGCTGGCCCAGGATTTCGAAGGCTTCGTCGCCGAGGAGTTCAAGCACCGCCAGGCGTGCGATCTGCCCCCGTTCTGGCGGCTGGCGATTGTCATGCTCCGCGACCAGAAGTATGAGAAACTGGAAGCCGCGGCCAATAACATGCGGCAGCGGATTGACGCCATCGTCCAGAAGCAGCGGCTCAGCGCCAAGATTCGCGGCCCGATGCCTGCCGTGATCAGCCGGATCGAGCGGTTCCACCGCATCCAGATCATCGTCCAGGCGCCCGACGCCGCCACGATGCGCCGCCTCTTCGCCACCCTGCGGGCGGACCGCCCGATTCGGCCCGCCGTAAAAATTGCTGTTGATATTGACCCGGTGAACCTGTTATAACTTGCACGCTTTCGAAACCGGTGGTATACTTGATGTTTTACCGCTCGGGGCGTAGCTCAGTTTGGATAGAGCGCCTGGTTCGGGACCAGGAGGTCGGCGGTTCAAATCCTCTCGCCCCGATTTCTCCTTTCCGTTTCCCGGTATGTCCGTCCGCGCTGGCATTGCTTCCGAAATGACAAATCAATTGGGCAGATCCAGACCGGCCTGCCACAAATGGCCCTTGCACACGTGATTCGACAGAACTCGAATGGACGCTGACAGAAATGATTGCAGGCGTATGAAGCCGCTACCGGCGGTGGTGGTGGTGGCGGTATGCCTGTTGGGTGGGGCGGCATGGTTCTGGGACGGCGTTCTCAAGGACCGGCTGATTCCCAAGCGGTGGGATGTTGTGGAAGGACACCAAATCTACCGTAGCGGCCAGCTCTCGGCGGCTCTCGTCAAGAGGACTCTGGCAGGCAATGGCATCAAAGTCATCGTAGCTTTGACAGCCGACGACCCGCAGGACAAGGACCAGCAGGCGGAGGAGAAGGCGGCCGCGGAGCTGGGCATCGAGCTGCAGCGCTTCCCGCTCCGCGGCGACGGCACGGGAGACATCCATCAATACGCGGGGGCTATCGCGGCGTTCGTCCAAGCCGAGCGGCAGGGCAAGCCGGTCCTGGTCCACTGCGCCGCCGGGGTGCAGCGCACCGGCGGCGCCATTGCGTTTCTCCGCTTGCTCGTGGACAACAGGTCCCCGGCGGACGTAGTGCAGGAACTCAGGCACCATGGCTGGAACCCGAAGAAAAATCCCCAACTCCTGCCTTACCTCAACGATAATCTCGGCCGCCTCGCCACGATCTTCCAGGAGAAAGGCGTCCTTGATGTAGTCCCCGATCCCTTACCCGTCCTCCAAACCAAGTGACGTGGATGCCACGTCGAATGAGCCTGGACGCACAACGTCGGCAATGGTTGGGTGCAGGCTCCAAAGGGACTCTCTCTCTGCAGGTCGTGCGTCCCCGCACGACTTCTTCAGGCGCGCGAGGACGCTCGCCCTACGCGGAGACCTGAATCGCCGCTGAATGCCGGCCACACGCCGCTGACTTCTCTTTGGACTTGAGCTTGCTGAGTACACCAGAAGTCAGGTAATCTGTGGCTGATGCGGAGGCAGCCTCCGTCCTTTGCTCTTGTAGGTGGCCATTACGAATACGTCTCCGACCAGGCCTCTCCGGCGTAAGATCAAGCTCGTGCTGGCGTACGACGGCACGGAGTATCACGGCTGGCAGATTCAGCCGGGCCTGCGCACGGTCCAGGGCACGCTCTGTGAGGCGGCTGCCGCGCTGCTGCGCTGCCCGACCCACGTGCAAGGGGCCAGCCGGACGGATGCCGGCGTCCATGCACGGGGGCAGGTGGGTCTGCTCGAGACGGGCCACCCTATCCCCGTAGATCATCTTCCCTTGGCTCTCAACGACCGGCTGCCCCAGGATATCGTCGTGCTCCGCGCTCAGGAGGTCGGCCCGGACTTCGACGTGATGGCAGAGGTCACGCGCAAGGCCTACCGCTACACCATCTACACCGGCCGGCTTCGTCCGGTCCGCGAGATCCGGTTCTGCTGGCACTTCCCGGCCCCGCTGGCGGTCGAAGCGATGCAGACTGCGGCCCAGCACCTCGTGGGAGCACATGATTTCCGCTCCTTCGCGGACGCCGTCGACGAAGATCGAAACGCCGTACGGACGGTGTTCCGCTGCGATGTCACACCGGGCGGTGCCGACGATCGCGACTGGATCGCCATCGAGGTGGAAGGGGATGGCTTTCTCCATCACATGGTCCGCCTCATCGCCGGAACGCTCATCGACATTGGGCGCGGCCATTGGCGTCCCGAATACATCACCGACATCCTGGCGGCTCACAACCGTGCGGCCGCCGGTCATCTCGCCCCGGCCGCCGGCCTGTGCCTCGAATGGATCAAGTATCGCCAGGATGACCCTGTCATCAATCATCAGCATGTCATTGCGAGGAGCGAAGCGACGCGGCAATCTCCAGACTCCCAACTGGGAACTGCCAACTGACCACTTCCTGTGAATCATAACTCCTTGTAATACAATGGCTTACACATGAATTGGCTTTGTTTCGCACGCTGACACCTCCCTGAAATTGGCTTTGTTTGTACGGCGGTCTTCCTACCGACTACTGACCACTGACTACCGGCTGCTGCCTTTTGGCTTTGTTTCGCGGAATCCTCATCACAGAGACCCCGAGTACCCAGCGCGGCCTTCGACCGCAGCCAAGACCAGTTCTCTCGCCAAGACGCGAAGCACGCAAAGAAGACTGGAACGAGAACTCGATCGAATCTTGGCGCTCTTGGCGTCTTAGCGCGAAATCTAACTCTTTTATGTGTAACGAGTTAGGCGGGAATTGGCTTTGTTTGTACAACACCCCCGGCCCATGTCCCCCGCGCCTCGCCCCACCCGGCCCCGCCGGAGAATTGGCTTTGTTTCGCACGAAAGGTTGGGCCTGGAATGCTGGAACGATGGAATGGTGGAATACTGGGGTATCCCCCGCCGATTGGGTTTGTTTGTTCATAGAGCAAGTGCGAAATCGGAAGACCCGACCTTGACCTTCTGGACTTGACGCTTGAGACTTCAGACTTGAAACCTTTCTCGTATTGGCTTTGTTTGTACGGCGGTCTCTCGACCGACTACGGACTACCGACTACCGGCTACCGCCTTTTGGCTTTGTTTTCTTGACAAGCTTTCAGAGAG
>CAYHAJ010000321.1:0-3348 GCA_964354535.1 uncultured Pirellulales bacterium | reverse complement strand
GGCCCGCAAACCAAGCACACCTGCGAGTTCCGTTTCAGGAATGCCGGAACGGGCGTCCTGAAGGTCCGAAAGGAAATCGATTCCACCTGTGGCTGCACGGTGCCGGTGCTCGCCAAAACCGACTATGCCCCCGGCGAGGAGGGCACTATCCAGGTCACATATGTGGCCAGTGCGCCCGGCGGCTCTACGATTAAGAGCTTCCTGGTGTACAGCAACGATAAGAGCCAAGGGGGAGCCGTGCGTTTGACGATCCGGGCCACGATCGTCGAGCGCGTGGCCTACGAGCCCCGGCAGCTCATCCTGCGACTCAAAGGACCCGACACCGGCTGCCCGCCCATCACGGTGCGGAGTCTGGACCACAAGAGCTTTGCGGTGACCCGGATCCTCTCCAGCGGCGGCACCCTCACCGCCGACTGCGATCCCTCCCTCCAGGCGACGGAATTCACCTTTCGACCCGCCCTGGATCTCCAGCAGTTGCAGAAGTATCCGACCGGGACTTTGCTGCTGACCCTCACGCATCCGGAGTGCGAGGAGGTCCGCCTCGGGTACCAGATCCTGCCGGAGTTCGAATTCCGCCCGCCGTCGATCATGCTGCTCAACGTCGAGCCGAATCGCCCCGTCGTGCGCGAAGTGTGGTTAGCGAACAATTATGGGGAGGATTTCGAGATTGCGTCCTGCACGTCGACGGCCCGCCTGGTCGAGGTCATAGAGAAGGAGAAGGTCATCTCTGAGAACCCAAAGAGTTTTCGTTATCGCCTGCGGCTCTCCCTCACGCCGCCGCCTCTATCCGGCGCCCAACGAGCCTTTGGCGACACTCTCACGATTCGCCTGACCGACGGCAACACCTTGCCGCTTCCCTGCCGCATCTTCTCGAGCGGGTCCCGGGTCCCTCTCACGAATGTGCGGGTCCGCCCGCGCTGAAGACGACTACGACGACGAGCAGACAAGCACCAAATTCCAAACAAATCCCAAATTCCAAATCTCAAGAACCCAAACGCTCGCGCCCCCCGGCAGGTCCGTTTGAGACTTTCTTCCGTTTAGGAGCTTGGAATTTGTCTGGAATTTGGGATTTGGAATTTAGAATTTCCGCCCCCGGGGCGTCTACTCGCCCATCGCATTGAGCACGGCGACCAGATCGTCCGGGGGGACATGGCCGATCACGCAACAGGATTCCGCGCCCAGGCGGACCGAAGCCATATTGCAGGGTCCGCAACTGGCTTGCCAGACGGCTTGGCCGGTCGCGGTCTTGGTGCGACCGATCGTCATGCCCAAAGCCTGGGGCGACTCGGGAACGACGACAACCGACACAGGAACAGTGTTCGGTTCCTCAATGACACAACTTGGCACCCAGCGACCCTGGAAGTCCCGCATCTGGCAGCCACACCGGCACAACTCCCGCGCGCAGCACGGCATGGGAGCGCCCTCCGATCTCCCCTCCATACACCGGCAGTGTCTGCCGGTGCGAACGTCGTTCCGCAGCTCGTCGAGAGAATCGAGATTGATCCGATGGATGCCGACCAACGCGGTCTGGGCCGCTCGGGCCCGCGAGACCGGGTCGACATAGGAACTCCTCAAGATCGCGATGACGACGAGAGCGGCGGCGACCGCCAGTCCGGGTCCGATCGCTCGAAAGGCCCGCAACGAGATCACGCGCGCTCGGGTCTTGGCCACCGCCGCAGGTCGCCCGGCAGCGGTGATCCGGGCCTCGATCCGGGCCGCCAGGCTGGGAGGGGCGTGAACGGAAGAGAACGCCTTGGCCACGCGGCGTGCCAAAGCACGCTTCTCCTCAAGATAGGCCCGGCACTGAGGGCACTGATCGACGTGCTCAGGAACTTCGGCCCGGCCCTGCAAAATGTCCTCGAATTGTTCCTGCGTCAAATGGCTCATCGGTCTCTCCGCGCAAATCCCATTTCCTTTGCGTACGACAGGAGATGGCTTTTGAGCTGGTTCCTGGCCCGGCTGGTGCGGCTCTTGACGGTGCCGACCGCCATGCCGACGATTTCGGCTACCTCCTGCTGGCTCAAATGCTCCACGTCCACCAGAAACAACGTCAGGCGCTGGTCTTCCGGCAGCCGGTGCAGCGCGTCAATGACCTGCTCATCGGAGAAATTCTCCAGCAGGTCCTGGGCATCCGACCACACGGTACGCTCGGTCTGGTCCGGTGCTATCAAATCCTCATCGACCGGAACAACGTTGCCGGCCACCTTTTTGTGCCGCAACTGGTCGATCCAGAGGTTCCGCATGATTTGAAGGAGCCACGCCTTGCAGTTTGTCCCGGGCTGAAAGGTATCGAAGTGCTCCAAAGCCTTAACGAACGTCATCTGAGTCAAATCCTCCGCCTCATCCGACCGCCGGCAAATTGCTACGGCGGCTCGGTACACGCTGTTCAGATGCGGCAAGGCCATCTCCTCGAAACGTTCCTGGATCTGCATGTCTTTCTACCGCCTTATTCTGAACGTTCCTGCCCACCGGGAAGTTCCAAGCCCCCCCTTGGTACCGCAAGAACATTTGTAGCAAGCGCATGCTCCTGTGTCAAACAATTCCCAGTAATATGCCAAACAATGTCCAGCTCTTCATCTATATGGGCGGACACCTTCGGAAACACCCTTTACGGCGGTTGCTCAAAAAACTTTGGTATCAGTACAGAAAACCGCAATTCCTTGGAACGTTGTTGTCTGGTAGTGCGTTCAGGTATTACTGGGACCAATACCCAGGAAGGTAATGGAGAAGGGTAAACATGCAAACAAGCAACCGGGGTCGGAGTGTTGCCGGCGCTAACACACAGAGAGACGGGAGAGGGATTCCCAGATCGTTGCTTCTGCACGTCTTGCAAACAGACTACATGTTTACTCCTCTCTAACTTTGGCCCTCCCTAACCCAGAGGGCCGCCATCATTCATTCATCGAATTGCCCAGGACGTGCAGGAAGGTGCGATCCCAAACCGGCCCCCTCAGCAGGGAGCAGGGGAGAAAGGAGGTAAGGTGATGACATGCTGATCTCGCAAGCTGGGGACGGTTTGCGAGACGTCCGAGAAGATTGGCCTGCTTTTCGGATGACCGGACGATGTCAAATGCCAAGTGGGAATGAAAATCGCAGGTCAAATGATATGTCTTTCGGGCCACGACCGGTCGGACGATCAGCGGGCAGGTCCGTCCGGGTCGGGAAGGTTTCGGTGCCTGCTGTAGTCTGTGGTCCAAGCCATCGTAGGGCTTGGTCAGAGCAACTGGGTTAGCTCTCGTGGGTCCTGTCGGCCCACTCGGAGCGAGGGTTAAGTTAGAAAGGAAGTAAACATGTTGAAGAAGATGTTAGTGGTTACGGCTGTCCTGTTGATGGCCGGAACAGCTTTCG
>CAYHAJ010000320.1:0-4204 GCA_964354535.1 uncultured Pirellulales bacterium | reverse complement strand
AGCCTCAAGTCCTCCGGACTTGGGGATGGCCAGACCCAGGAAACGGGGGTTGGCGCACGAGCAACATGCAACCATCCCCAAGGCCTTCCGGCCTTGAGGCTGCCACCCGGAGGACTCTCTTAGCCTTTGAGCGGGTCGTTGAAGTTTTCACACAAATAGGTCATGGCACCAGTCAGAATACCGCTGCCGCTAACGTCCGAGGCCCGCGATTCGTGCGAATTCTTTTGGCTACCTACTTAGGACCGTGCTGGTGTAACGGTGCCGGGAGAGGATTTTGCGCAGGAGGTAGAGCGAGTTATCGCACCGCGCCAGGATCGGCAGGCCCGCCAGGCGACGGTCGAGGTCGCCTTTGAGCTCGGTCACGGATTGGTAACGGCGGTCCATCTCCTTCTCCAGGGCTTTGAGGAGGATGGCCTCGATGTCGCGGTCGAGGGAATGGACCCTCTTCGAAGGCCGGATGGGGTCGCACCGGCGGATATTCTGAAGGGTTTCCAGAATCGACGTGCTCACGTCGTACGGGAACTCGCCTGTGACCAACCGGTAGAAGACGACCCCGAGGGAGTAGACATCGGTGCGCGTATCCAACTGGTCCCGCAGGCCGGCTGCCTGCTCCGGCGACATGTAGGCCGGCGTTCCGGTCAAATCGCCCTCCAGGGATACCGTTGCTGCCATGGCCTCCGGCGTGAGGGCCACCGCAAGGCCGAAATCGACGATGTGGGGTTGGCCGTCTTGGGTCACGAGGATGTTGGAGGGCTTGAGGTCCCGATGGACGACGCCGTGTTCGATGGGCGTGCTGGATGGCGTCACAGATCACCTGCATCATCTGGAGGACTTGCCACGCCGAGAGGTGGTGTTCCTGCGCGTAGACGTCCAACCAGACCCCGTCGATGAGCTCCATGGCATAGTAGTAGAGCCCCTGGTGGATGCCGCTGTCGTAGATCCGAGCGATGTTGGGGTGGCTCAGGCGAGCGGTCAGCTCCACCTCCCGCTCGAAGCGCGTCAGAGCCGCCCGGGATCTCAGCAGGTCCACCCGGGGCACCTTCAGCGCCACCTCGCGACGGGTGCTGATCTGCCGGGCACGCCACACCCGTCCCTGCCCGGACGTGGCCAGCTCGCCCAGAATCTCATAGCCCTCGATCCGCGGCGCAGGGACAGGGAGATCCGTCGCCTGCTCGGGCGACAAGCCGCTGACCGCGGGCAGATCACCGGTCGGTCCGGGGCCGGTCGTGTTCATCGGTGCCTCGCTTCTCCTGACACGCCCTGCCGGCTCGCACGAACAATTCGGCGAGTTCGGGCACCATCCATTTCCTGGCCGCGAAGGTCGCAAAGGACTGGCTCAAAACCTCGTGGGAATACTGGGTAATCCTTTGGTCATGATAGACCAGGGCGCTGGCCAGTGCCGCGTAGTAGATCGTGGTGGCCAGCATCGCCTCGGTCTGGGAATCCAGGCTGGCGGACAGTTCTTTGCTGCAATCCTTGACGGCCTGCAGCAGCCCGAGCTCGGTTTGCGGGCTCAGCAGGACTCGCAGCAGCGATCCACCGGCCAAAGGCCGCACGTCGCAGCCCTGCCGGCCTATCATCATGAGGAGGGCGTCAGACAGCAGCGAGCCCTTCGGCAGAACACCGCCCAGCTGCTCCCGCAAAAGGCGGGCCATCCGCTCGTCGTTGTCCCCGGCGCCCAGGGCGTCCGAGTCCTCCGCCCCGAGGGAGAAGACCTCCGCCAATTGATCCAGCCTCAGCCCGTAGACCGATTCGTTTGCCATCCGCGCTCCCTGAATCCCGGGACACCGACCGCACGACCGCCGGCAGAGGGTCTCCACCGCCCGATTCGCGCACTCAGCGCTGGTACATACGCAGATTATTCTCGATATTGTCGCGAATGGGCGAGAAAATGCGCCAATTCGTGGAGTTCCGCACCGACGTCGGTGTCGCAAGCCACCGACTGGCGCAGGTGCTTCCGGAGAGCCGACTGGAAGCGTCGTTTGACGGCAAAAATCATATTCGAGGCCTTCGTCGCCTCCTCGATACCGTAGGTGGCGCACAGCTCTGTCAGGGGCGGCGGGGAGCGGTCTTCGAGAATGGGACGCAGGACTCGGTCCCGAAACAGATTCCAGTGGACGGCCATGCCATCCCGCCGGCATTGGGCTTCCACCTCCGTCAACATCCGGTCGAGCAGCCCCGAGATCCAGGCGCAATTGAAAGCCTCCTCACTGTTCAGAGGCTCCATCTGGGCTGGAAGCTCGGCCAGCCACTCATCCTCCAACGAGACCAGTCTCTCCGGGGGGATGCGCTTGCGGGCCATCTGTTTTCGACGCACGCTGATCAGGTAGCGATCCAAAGCCCGCAAAAGCAGCGTTCGGAAACGTCCTTTCGTTCGATCGGCCGACTGCACCAGCTCGCGGCCCAGGACGACCTCGTGAAAGAAATCCTGCGTGAGGTCCTTCACTTCCTCGTTGTGGAAACCTCGATGACGCAGGTAACAGTACACGGGTTTCCAGTACGCCTGGAGCAGCTCGCCGATCAGGGCCCGCGCCCGGGCCGGATTCCCCGCACGCACCTGTTCAATGGCGGTCCAGTGCGTTGTCTGGAACCCCCCCTTCGTCTCCGCCAATGCTGGTGTATTCCCGCCGGTTCATCTGCGCGGGCTCCCGGTAGGGGCGACGCATGCGTCGCCCGTACAGCCTGCTGGCACCTGCCGCTTCGTGCTTCTGAGAAAGGAACCTCGAATCTCTATCGAGAATCGGAGAGGCCGGGATTCGAACCCGGGGTAGAGGTTTACCCCCTACGACAGTTTAGCAAACTGTTGCCTTCAGCCACTCGGCCACCTCTCCAAATTGTCAATTGCCAACGACTTACGCTCATTCCGGACCGCTGGCACGGGGGACGCCTGTGTCGCCCGTACGCCAGCCCGGAAGGACCAGTCTGTACGTAGTCTACCCCGTGCCCACCAATGCTACAAGAAAATTCCTGGGAAGGTTCCAGTGTTCCAGTTGGCCATTGCCCGAACGTATATCTCCCAGTCCGTAAACAGCAAGGGCCGGCGGCTCCGTTCGCCGCCGGCCCTTGTTCTTTAGGCCAAGTGGGTCTTGGATGCTACTGGACTACGACCTGCTGGGATGACTGCGGATGGCCGACGCCGATGTCGTCGAAGTAGATCACGCCCTTGCCGCCGGCTCTTGGATTGGTCCGGTCGCCCACGCCGATGGTCAGTTTCTTGACGCCGGCCAGGTTCACGCCCTGGAACTCGCTGAGCGGAATCATCCACTTCTGCCACTCAATGCTCTGCACGGCCGCCGGGTCGGGGTGTGTCAGCGATTTCGCCTTACCCGCACTGTCTTCGACGGCTACATACAAGGGTGCCGCATCGTTGCTCGGCTGTGGCACTCCGATAGCCTCGACCTGCCACGGGCCGGTGACCGCCCCGGTAAACGACACATCGGAGAACTCGGCGATGGTTGGCATGCTGATGTTCGTGCTGCAAACCGCCAGGCCGATGCAGACGTCGCCCATCATCACGATCTGCACGGGATTGGTGGAGTCGCTCGGGGGACTCGTGGCGTCAGGCTGACAGGTGATCCAGTTCTTGCCGTCCTGCGAGTAGTAGCCGGTGAGGGTGCCGCCCTTGCGCTCCACCTTCAACCAGAGGGGTAAGGTAATGGCGCCGGTGTTACTGTGCGCGGATTTGGTGCCGCCACCGATGGTCGTTCGATTTTGGAACATGCGTCGGCCATCGGAAGTAGGGGCCATGAACGCATAGGTGGCCGCCGGGTCCAGACTGCCCCGAATCATCACGCCGGCCCTCGCCAAGGGGTTGGTGTCGACCAAGCTGTGGATCTTGGCCACGATCGCGCCATCACCTTTCAATTGCTTGTAGGCGAAACGGAATTGATCGGGGGCAATCCAGATGTTCGCGCCACCGCCGCTCATCTGAATGCTGCCGTCGGCACGCTGGAGGAAGTCTCTCGGATTGCCTCGGAACCATAGCGTCAGGGTGTCGGCACCGTTGGCGGTCCAGTTCTGGGCGGGCAAGAAGGTCCGTTCGGTCGTGCTGTAGAATGGCGACCTAGTCCCTATACAAGCGTGATTTTTCCCGCTTTTCTGAGGCGGGAATTGACAAAAAGGCTCGAAATGCCTTGAAGCCTAGTGTATAAGAGGGTTGAACAAGAACCATCCGGAAAACCCAACCCATACGCCAGGAGGCATT
>CAYHAJ010000319.1:0-18554 GCA_964354535.1 uncultured Pirellulales bacterium | reverse complement strand
GGCGGCGGTCTTGCAGGGGGAGGAGTGGGAGGACTACACCAGTTTCCATGAGAACCTGATCCAGGAATTGTATCCGGACGGCCTGCAGGAAGAGGAACTGGCGGAGCGGATCGTCGGTCTCTACTGGCGGCTCCGCCGGGCCGAGCGGTATCAGAACGCGGTTTTCGAGACCCTCTACGACAAGTACGCCGCCGAGCAGGTCCAGACGCCGGCCCCGGCGGACCCGGTCCCGTCGGTCGCCAGCGATTCGGTGCTCGGCCGGATGCTGGTGGCGGATTTCTCGGGGGAGCGGGTGCTGGAGCGCGTGCTCCTGTATGAGCGCCGCATCGAGAGCAGTCTGCACCGGGCGTGCGCCGACTTGCGGCAGCTCCGCCGGCAGCCGGTAACCTCCGCCAGGACCGGGGGTGCCGCCCTCGACCGGAGGTGGGCGGATGCCGAGGAGAAGGGCTGGGGTCGGAGGGGCCAAGGGGAAGTTTCAAGTTTCCACGGTCAAGTTTCAAGGGAGCGGGGCCCGGCGGGGACGGCCGGCGCGGCCAACGTCCCCCCGGCCTCCTGGGATCCGGGTTCTGAGTTTGACCTGGCCTGGCGGGGCAACCGGGGATGGAATCCGCGCGTTCCCCCCTTGCCCGATCGCCTCCCCGACCCGGCGGTCCCCGTGTCGGCCCCGCCGGCGTCTGACAGCGCGACGAACGCGCCGGAGGACCTGCGGGACGCCCAGGCGGCAGAGCGCCGGGACGGATGATCGAAGACACCGGACGGGGGATTCCTAATTCCCTGGCACTGCCCGATCGTGGTTTTCTCCACGCCCGGGCGTCTCGGCGCGCGCCGATTGGGGCGGCGGGTGGCGGGCGCGCCGGCTCCGGGAGGTCCCACCCGTGATAATTCGGGAAAGAAAGCCAATTCCTCGATTGCGGATTGCGGATTTCGGATTGCGGATGGAGGACAGATCTGCCGCGGGGCGGCCGATTGTGCGAAACAAGGCCCAAGAGCGGTCACCGGTGGGCGGTGGGACGATGATTGAAAAAACAAAGCCAAAAGGCAGTAGTCGGTAGTCAGTTGTCAGTTGTCGGTCGGAAGATGGTTGAAAAAACAAAGCCAATTCCCGCCAGGCGGGGTGGGGGGCTCTGGCAGCCGCCAGTCAGTGCAAGGCGGCCACGGCCGATTCTCGGGGCTGGGGTCTTGCCAACCTCCGCCCTATCTGGTAGGTTGTCGAGTGCTGTGGTTGTACTGCGATTCTGAGAGGCAAGAGAGGTCACGTTCCGATGCTGGCTTGGGTCCGGATTTCTGAATCGCTGTGGGCGAGCCCCCTTCCCATCGGCAGCGCCGAGCTGGGCTTCAATCCGATTCGCCTGATCCTGCTCGTGGGGTGGGTGTATCTGTGCCTGTACTTCGTGCAGCGGGCCAATTTCAGCCCGCTCGTTCCCAAGAACTACAAGACGCTGGCCAATGTGGTCACGCTCTTGGCCGGGCCTTTCCTGCTCTTGATCCTCTTCGTTCTCGATGCCGCGCAGAAGACGCGGGGAACCAGCGACAGCTTCCTCCAGGTGCTGCAGCGACAGATCCAGCAGGCTTGGACGGCCGTGCACTCGGATCGGTCGGACGAGCCGGAGGACTTGGCCCTTCGGTTGCTCGACACCTCCGGCCGGAGCATCGACGAGATCTTCGGGCACGGGGACACGAAGCACGAAGAGGCGCGGATCCTGGACCTGACCGAGGCGACCGTGGCCGATGCCCTCGAACGCCGGGCCAGCGACATCCTGATCGATCCCAAGGACGAGTCCACCTACACGATCCGCCTGCGCGTCGACGGCACGCTGCGGATCGTGAAGGAGCTGCCGGGGGAGGTCTGCCGATCGGTCATCAACAGCATCAAAGCGGTCGCCGGGATGGATATCGCCGAGCGCCGGCGACCCCAAGACGGCGGCTTCATGGCCAAAAAGGGGACGCAGACCGCGTCGTTCCGCGTGGCGAGTGCCGGGGCCCTGCAGGGCGAGAAACTCTCCATCCGCGTGTTGAACAAGGACGCCGGGTCCTTCACGCTCGAGAGCCTCGGACTGTCGGAGAAGCAACGCACGATTCTCGCGGGCCAGATCGCCAAACCGGCCGGCATGATCTTGATCTGTGGGCCGACCGGCAGCGGCAAGACCACCACCATGTACGCCCTGCTCAACGAGATCGACCGGTTCACCCGCAACGTGATCACCGTCGAAGACCCCATTGAAGCGGTGCTGCCCCAGGCCAGCCAGATCGAAATCAACCCGAAGGCGGATATCACCTTTGCCCATGCCCTGCGCAGCGTGCTCCGACAGGACCCGGACGTGATCTGCGTCGGCGAGATTCGCGACGAAGAGACGGCCGAAACCGCCCTGCGGGCCGCCCAGACCGGCCATCTGGTGGTGGCGACCCTTCACGCCGCGGGCAACGCCACCGCCCTGATCCGGCTGCTGGACCTCGGCGTTTCGCCGCTGTTGTTGTCGGCCGGCTTGAGCCTGGTCGTCTCCCAGAGACTCCTGCGCTGCCTTTGTGGACACTGCAAGGCACCCGCGCACCTGAGCGACAGCCAGATCGAGGAGTTCGGCAGGAAGCATATCGACCCGGCGGGCATCTTCGAGGCGGCGGGCTGCCAGCGCTGTGAACAGACCGGGTACTTCGGCAGAACGGCGATCTGCGATCTGATGGTGGTGGACGACGCACTCAAAGCCGAGATCGCCAAGAGCAAATCGCTCCTCGACAAGCTGCGTGCCGAAGGCGTCCAGAGCCACTCCGGCCTGCGCAAACAGGGCCTTAAGAAAGTCGTGGCAGGCGTCACCAGCCTGGATGAGCTCAAACGCGTGGTGGGGTAAACGCTATGATATTCTGGATCGCCATTCTCGCGGGTGCGTTGTTCGTCTGGCTGGCCGTCCGCCTGGGCTTCTACGAGACGTGGGTCCTGTTCTTCAACATCATCGTGTCGATTTACGTATCCATCTTCCTTACGCCGATTCTGGCCGACCTTACGCCAACCCCGGGTGGAGCCTCCCCCTATCACACAGCTCTGTGCCTGATCGTCCTGGCCGGCGGCTGCTTCGCGTTTCTTCAGGGCTCCTCCTTCGTCTTTCTCACCGGCCAATTCCACATCCCCTTTCCGCGGGTCTTCGACGTTCTATTCTCCGGCATGCTCGGGTTCGTCGCCGGCTTCCTCGTGCTCAGCTTCCTCGCCCTGGCTCTGACCACCACACCGCTGGCAGATCATAAGATCACCGGCGTCCTCGGGTTGGGCAGGCAATCCCAATCGGCGAATCTGGCCTGCCTCACGCGCGGCTGCGACCTGATCCACTTTTTTGCCGGCGGCGACGAGAGCGACGGCACGACCCAGGCAGCCCTGCAAAGACTTGTGCAGATGAAAACCGCTCATCCTGCCCCCGGCAACAAACCGCCCGAGGTCAACGAGGCGCCCGCGAGCCGGTCTCCCCAGGACGTGCCTATCCGGCCTGGGCGTCGCAGAGACTATGACTTGCCGGAATGACCTCGCGGTCTCCGACAGGGCGAGAGGGCCCTTTACAGCCTCGTTCGATCTGGTAGACTTTCGCCCTTCAGAGCTTCCATGGTTGATTTAGGACACGCTATGAATGAACATCTGGTCACCGGCGGACTGGCGACAATCATTGTGCTGGTTTTGGCGCTGCCTTTCCTCATCCACAAGGTGGAAAAGCAGCTTGAGGCTTTCCTCTTCCTCATGGGTGTCCTGGCCGTGACGATCTCTGACCTCTGGAGTGGACACCTGGTCGTCGATGCCCTCCTGGATCCGATCCGGCTCAAGCATCCTATCGTCGAAGCGGTGCTGGTGGCGGGATTGCTCTTTCGCGTTTTTCGCGACGCGATTCGCCGCCATGTGATGGGGCTGGAGCGAGCGGTCGGCCGGCGACTGTTCCTGTTCCTGGTTGTGGTGGTGCTGGGGCTCCTGTCCAGCGTGATTACGGCCATCATCGCCTCTCTGGTGCTGGCCGAGGTCATCACCGGCTTGCGGCTGGACAAGAAGATCGAAACCCGACTGGTCATCGTCACCTGTTTTGCCATCGGCCTCGGCGCCGCCCTCACGCCTGTGGGAGAACCCCTGGCCACCATTGCCATCACCAAGCTGGCGGGCGAACCTTATCAGGCCGGATTCTGGTTCCTGTTCCAAAAACTGGCCATCCTCATCATCCCCGGCGTATTCGTCCTGGGAATCGTGGCGATGTTCCTCCGTGGCCAGGAAGTCGTCACCACGGAGTCGATCAGCGAAAACCGGCCGGAGCAGCTCTCCGACGTCTTCGTTCGCGCGGGCAAAGTATATCTCTTTGTCGTGGCCCTGGTGTTGCTGGGCACGGGCTTCCAGCCGCTGATTGACAAGTACGTCATCCAGCTTCCCACCGCCGCCCTGTACTGGATCAACATGATCTCGGCCGTGCTGGACAACGCCACCCTGACAGCCGCGGAGCTCTCTCCCAAAATGACCGTCGCGCAGATCCAAAGCATCCTGATGGGCCTGTTGATTGCCGGCGGCATGCTCATCCCGGGCAATATCCCGAACATCATCTGTGCCGGCAAACTCGGGATCAAGAGCCGGGACTGGGCGGTGTTCGGTGTCCCGCTTGGATTGGTCCTGATGACCGGATTCTTCATGGTCCTGTTGCTGATGCAATAGGATCGTCAAGCGGTTGCGGTTGCGAAGCTCGTATCGATTGCGTCGAGCGAGGGACGGCGCCGACCAACGCAACCGTTCGACGAAACGAGCCGCGCCACCGACAGACGTTCCGCGATTCTTGCAGCAACCGATCAACGGTCCGCCAGGAGTCTATCTACCAGTGCCGTGAGTTCCTTGACGTGACCTAACGAGGCGCGGAACTGCGTCTTCTCCGCTTCGTCCAATTCCAGCTCCACGATCCGCTCCACGCCCTTGGCGCCGAGGACCGCCGGAACGCCGACAAAGAAGCCGCCTGCGCCATACTCTCTTTCGCAATATGCAGAACAGCAAATGATGCTCTTGGTGTCCCGCAGAATAGCCTCCGCCATCTGCACCGCCCCCGCCGCCGGCGCGTAATAGGCGCTGAAGCCGAGGAAGTTGACAATCTCGATACCGCCCTTGCGGGTGCGGTCGATAAGCTGATCGATCTTGGCCTGCGGGAGCAGTTGGGCAATCGGAATCCCGCTGATCGTCGTGTACCGGGCCAGTGGCACCATGTCGTCACCATGACCACCCATCAGCACGCACTTGACGTCTGCCACATGGACGCCCAACTCAGCAGCCAGGAAGTAGCAGAACCGCGCGGAATCGAGGGCCCCCGCCATTCCCATCACACGCTGCTTCGCAAAACCCGTGACCTTGGCGGCCACATGGACCATCGCATCGAGCGGATTGCAGACCACGATCACAATGGCGTCGGGCGAATACTGGGCTACCTTGCTGCTCACGTCGCGGACGATCTTGGCGTTGGTGGCCAGCAGGTCGTCGCGGCTCATGCCGGGCTTGCGCGGAATCCCGCTGGTGATGATGACGATGTCACTGCCCGCGGTCGCCGCCCAGTCGGTCGTGCCCACGATCTCCTGCTGCGACAGCTCGATGGGGCTGGCTTGGGCCATGTCGAGCGCCTTGCCCTCGGCCAGCCCCTTGACGATGTCCACCAGCACGATCTGTCCCAGCCGTCGCGTCGCGGCGATGAACGCTGTCGTCGCCCCCACATTGCCGGCGCCCACCACCGTAATTTTGCCCGTAGCCATTATCCTTCCCCTGCATTCTGCCTTTTGAAATCCGAAATTCGAAGCACCAAATCCGAAACAAATCTGAAATCCAAAGCACCAATGACCAAAACGCTGACGTCCGCCCAGCCCTGGTTTCGAATTTCGGCCCTTGGAATTTCGAAGTTGTTTCGGATTTCGAAATTCGTGCTTGGAATTTCCCGGGCGTCCCGTCCGGGCGCAGCGCCATCGTATCGGGAGTCCGCCCGCATGTCAAGGACGCCTACTGTCTCGTCTGCGTCGGATCGGCGACGCGTCCCAGGAACAGAATGCTCCCGGTACTGTTCTCTTGGATGAGGAACAGAAACGGATGATCCGCCCGAAACACTGGCGGCTCCGGCGACATGCCTCCCATCCTTCCTTCCAGTGCGGTCGCGGCCGCGGCCTCCGTCCCTCCCTCGTTGACATCGACGTACGCCTTATGAATCACCTCGTCAATGTAGAACCAGTTCGGATCACCATCGAAGCCAACAAAGTTCGCTCCCGGCCACTTGAAGGCATCCACGATTCCCATGCTTTGGAGAGTGGCCTTCAAGTCGGCCCGAAAGGTCATTTGGAATCTGGGCAGGAAGACGATGACGTTCCTCCGCTGCAGGTGAGATCTCCAGTTCTGCAAGGTCTCGACCGTCAAGCCGCGTTCAGCCTGTTTGAGACCCTCGATTCTCATAGGCAACAACACGAGCATCGAAAGCCTGTCACCTCGATACGGCATCTCCAGAATCTGCAGAGACCCGGTCTCTGTGTACCTGAACTCCCCTTCCTGGCGCATGGTTGGCACTTGAACGGGCTTGCCCGCTGAAATAAAGAAGACTGCGTTCTTGGTACCCTTCGGATCGAACTCATTCTCCCACTTGCCCCTGAAGCAGACCGCACTCGTCAGGACCAGCCGTGTGGAATCGGTGAACTGTCCGGGCAAGATCAAGTCCTTGATCCTCTCTCCCGTCCGGCTCTCCACCCATTGATTGATCGTCCGTCGGGCGGCCTCGCGCGTATCGTCGGTTCGGTAATCCAAGGCCGTGATCAAGACGCCATAGTGCTTTTCGACAAGAGACAAATACTCTTTCAAGAAGAGACGGCCCTGTTGCGGCCACAGGGAGTTTGCGACGCACAGCTTGATATTGCCGGCCTCCTGAATCTTGTTTAGCGCCCACTGTAATGCAGAGAATCCCGGATGGAGTCTCTGCTCATCCACCAAGAAATGAAGAGTCGTCGCCATCTCCTTGTGTGTGTTCTCGCGCGCCCCGGCGCAGGTCATCGCCAGAGCGGTCGAAATGCCATAGGGTGAGACGAACAGGTTGCCTTTCCTGTCGTCCAGTTTCCGATAGAGATCGATGGCGAAGGCGCAGTTGCCCGAAATGAGCCTCTCGATATCTGTTCGCGGTTGTCGCTTGGCCTTGAGCGAACCTCCCGTGCCCAATCCTACTTGAGGCTCTTTCTGCTCGGTTCCTCCGCTCTCGGTAGTTGTCTCGCCGGTCAGAAGTGCCACAACCTTCCCCCACTTTCCTGTACGTGCGTAGTCCAGAGGGGCCATACCATCGCGATCTTTCAGGCTGGCATCGGCCCCCCTTTGCACGAGCAACGCCACCGCTTCGGCGTGTCCGCGACGAGCAGCAAGATGCAGCGGAGTCTGGCCCGACGTTGTTCTGGCGTTAGCATTCGCTCCATAGGCCAGAAGCAATTCGACGGCGCGAACATAACCGTCTCTGGCCGCATAGTGCAATGGAGTACAGCCTGAGGGAGCCACGGCATTGACGTCCGCTCCTCCGGCAATCAGGGGAGCGATCATGTCACTGGAACGCAGGTACTGCAGAGGCAAGACGGCCACATGCAGGAGCGATTGCCCCTGCCAGTTCTTCATCCTGGTATCGGCGCCTGCGTCAACCAGCAGAAGCACCATGCGGTTATCCCCTGTCGCGACGGCCGTGTACAAAGGAGACTCACCCCCCTTGTCTTTGGCGTTGATATCGGCTCCCTTGGTAATGAGCAATCGTGCGATCTCATAGCGGCGCTGCTCCACAGCCAGATGCAGAGGAGTGTAGCCTTTGGAATTCTGCGCATTGGCATTCGCCCCACTGCTGAGGAGCAGCTCGGCCATGTCACGGTCGCCGCGCCCAGTGGCAATATGCAGGGCGGTCACCTCATCCCCAAGCCAGATGGACTTCATCCTGGCGTTGACATCTACCCCGTCCGCAATCAACGAGCGCATCGTCTCGATATCCCCATGCTCCACAGCCATCTGCGGGGGCGTCTTCCCTGCGCTCGTCGACCGTGTGGGGCCAGGCGTCTTTTTGCATCCGCCGCCGACCACGGCGAAGGCCAGAATCAAGCAAAGCAGTCCCTTCCATCCCATTTCCAATGCCCTCCAAGATCGCTATTTCTTAGCCCCACCCTCTTGCACGCCGGTCTTTGTGCCTGCGGTCTTCGCCGTCAGCAGTTGGACGATATCCGCATGCCCCCGGCGGTTAGCCTCGTCCAGCGGCATGCGGCCCCGGGTGTTCCTAGCATTGATGTCCGCACCGTGAGCTAAGAGCAACTGCGCCACCTCCTTGTGACCGTGCAGAGCGGCGCCATGCAGAGCCGTATCGCCTTGATTGTCTTGAGCGTTCACCTCGGCGCCGTTCGCCAAAAGGAGCGTCACCAGCGCGACGGCCCCACCGGAGGCCGCATAGCATAGCGGCGTGATCGCGCCTCGATTCCGCGCGTTTACATCCGCATGATCGGCAATGAGTAGTGCGAGCAGTTCTTGGTTTCGATCGCGAGCGGCCAAGTGTAGCAGCGTGTTGCCGTCTTCGTCCCGTTCCTCCGTGTCGGCACCATTAGCGAGTAAGAGCCCGATCAGGGCAAAGTCCTTTTGCTGAAGCGCGTCGTGTAGCATCGTCTGGTCGCCCTCATTCTTGACGGCCACGATTTCGGCGCCGGCCGCAATCAATGCCTCTGCAATTTCCCTTTGACCACTCTGCAATGCGTAATGTAGAGGCGTCGCCCCGTCAATGTCGCTGGCATTGACGCCGGCTCCCTTCGCAATGAGAAGCTTAACCACGTCGCACTGTCGCCAGCGATCGCGATAGTGCCATCGTCGAGGAGACACCTCGTGCCCACGTGCGTATCTGTGGCTGGCCGCATAATGAAGCGGCGTCTTTCCCGATTCTGTCCTTGCGTCGACCTCGGCGCCATGGGCAATCAGCAATTCGACTACCCCTGGACCTCCACTGACAGCGGCATTGTGCAACGGCGTTATCCCCGCGAACTGTCTGTGTACGCTGATAGGATCGTTGGGCAGCCAATACCTTTGCACGGCCCTGGGATGGACGTTAGCGCCTCTTCTTAGGAGAAGCTCAGCGATGTCTCTCAAGCCCTCCGAGGCGGCACAGTGCAGAGCCGTCCACCCATCCTCGTTTCTTCCGTTGACATCCGCACCGTAGGCGAGGAGCAATTCCACCAAAGTAATCCTGAGCTTGTGCATTTCCCGTTCCACGGCGGCTTCGCGATCCTCGTAGGTTGCATCTGGATCCGGATACTCCTGTGCGAAGCGGGCACTCGCTCCGCTGAACGTACTCGTAATGGCCGTGTTCAAGGGCGAGTCAACGTTGATATCCTTCACCTTGGGCACCAGCAACCTCACCACATCGATACGGCCATTCTCAATGGCGATTTCCAGCGGAGATCGCGAGAGAGTCCCTCTTACCATCCGCCCATCGGCATTAGCTCCGCCGGCGATGAGAAGCTCAACCAAAGCAGTCTGACCGAAATCCGCCGCGCAATAAAGCGGGGTTTCTCCCTGTTCGTTCCTTACCTCCAAATCCGCACCCGCTGCAACGAGGAGCCTCGCCGTATTGACATCGGCCACGTGTAACGGCGTGTTGCCATACTCTCCTTTGGTATTGATTTCCGCACCATGAAGCAGAAGCAACTCCACTACGCCTGCGTAGCCTTTTTCCGTGGCGAGGTGCAAGGGGGTGCGTCCCCTCTTGTCCCTGGCGTTGATTTCGGCGCCGGCGCTCATGAGCAGATCACCGATCTCCTCGCGATTGTAGTTCGCTGCATAGTGTAGCGGCGTCCAGTCCTCCTCCTCCCCCACGGCATTTGGATCGGCGCCACCTTGGATGAGGCTTGCGACCCTGTCCGCGTCTCCTAGATAGACGGCCAAGTGCAGATTGACCGTTGCCCCTGCTTGCACAAGCGACGTGACAACCACTGGGTGGCCCCAGCGCATGGCGAGCATCGCGGGGGTCAGGCCATCCCTGTCCTCGCAGTCGATTCGAGCCCCACAGCGAACCAGGACGTCGACCACCTCCTGATAGCCGCCCTTGGCCGCTTCATGCAAGGGTGTCCGCCCCATGCTATCTCGTGCATTTAGATTCGCCCCGTGGGCGATGATCCGCTGCACTTCTGCCAGGTCACCCCTTTCGGCCGCACCATGCAGGTCGGTCGTCAGATAGCGGTCCTTCCTCTTGCACCCGCCGGCAAGGAGGGCGACGGCCAGAAGGCCGCAGACCAGTTTCTGTGCTCTCATGTTCAACCGCCTCCTATGAACATGGATGCTCTTCCCTTCATCAAGGCACCAACCACCGGGAAAGTAACATACTCCGGCCCCAGAATCTTGGCAACAGGCCGTCACGAAACGATTTCTTTCAACCACGAATTGCACCGATGACACGAATTCAGCCTAACCTTTCTTCCCCATCCATTCGTGTGATTCGCGCCATTCGTTGTTTCTAAGTCCTTATCCACACAGCACTTGGCCTTTCCGGCGCATCAAGCGAGCGGGCATTGCCTGTCCGAGGCGAGAAAACGAAGCCGCCCGGTTACGGCCGGGCGGCGATGGATTGACTCGTTCGAGATCCCAGTCCCGCCTTCAGGCGGTCCAGCAGGCGTAAGTGCGGGACTCCGAACAGGCACACGACGAACTGTGAGGGCGAATGATGATTCGCCCCTACCCTCAGGTCTGGGTGGATTTTCCGGGTCTGGGGGGCCGCGGCGGGCGCGGCTTGATGCCGGTCTCGCCCTTGAAGCGGATCTCGGGCATCTCCTTGCCCAGCCGCTCGTACGTTTCCTGCAATGCCCGCCGGAACGCTTCCGGCTTCATGGCCTCGACGTGCCCATCCGCAAAGAGAACGTTGATCTTGTCCGTCAGGTAGGCGGGATTCTCGTAGGCGAGGACATTGTGGGGATCAATCGTCTTGGGCTGGCCGCCGACATACACGTAGCTGGGCCCGGCAAAGCCCTTGGGTTTCAGGGGCGACTCGGGCACCTGGGACTGGCTCAGATGGGACTTCGCCTGCTCCAACTCCGCGGGCCATTCGCCGTGATCCTCTTTATACGTGATCAGCGCCAGTCCGATCTGCTTGAGGTTGGACATGGAGACCACGCTGCGGGCCTGCTCGCGTGCCCGCGCCACGGCCGGCAGCGCGATGCCGGCCCCGACCGCGGCGCCCACGAGCGCGCCCTGGCTCGCCTCAATGCCGGACCCGCGATAGTACACGCGCAGCCCGTCCGCCTCGAAGCATCGGTAACTGAACGAGGGCCCCAGGTCCTTGGCGATCTCCGTCAGCGAGGGCAGCATGACCGGCAGTTTGATTCCCGCCTGCATGGCGAACATCGTGGCCATCGGCCAGAACTGCTGAAGCTGCATCATGGTCTGATTGAGCTGTGCCTGGGAGTCGGTATAGGTGAGGCTCACGAGGCTCCTGGGCAGATCGGCCGCGATCTTTTTGTAGCCTTCCGCGTCCAGCAGGGACTTGCCGTCGGCCCCTTTCGAGACGAGTTGCTTCACGCCCAGGTCACACAGTTCCACCGTGGACCCGATGACGACGTGATCCTTCGCGATCGACCAGGCGGGCATGACGCTCAGCATGGCCAGCGGCGCCACCGCCCAGATGTGGACGGTCCGGCCGTCGTCGCGCGTGCGCGAGCTGATCTGCAGCGACCCCTTGGCCTTCGTGCCCGCGAACTCGCCCAGAGCCGACAGGTTCTTCTCGAAGAGCGCGGCATCCTTCAGCTTGGCCACGATCACGAAGCCCCCGCGCGGCGCTTCGATCATCGGGCCCGCGGGCAGCGCGTAGAACAGAGCGGGGCCCGCCAGGGACGCAAGCAAGCCGTCCCGGATACGGAGCTTGGCGTCGGACTCGAAGTCGACGATGGCCTTGCGCGCCTGGAGATAGCCTTCGTCCGGAGAGACCGTCTTCACGATGTTCATGACCGTGTCATACAGACCCGCGATGTCCCAGTTGATCGCGCTGGCTGTCACGGCCCGAATGTCCACCGCGCCGAGCCAGGCAGGGTCGATGGGCCTATACGCAGCGAACACACCCGCCGGTGGGGTCGGCATCTCGACAAGCGCCTGACTGATGACGTCGGGCCCGGCGAAGCCGATCCGGGCGGTGAGCGTCTTGATGTCGTTCAAACCGGACATCTTGAAGAGCGCCGTAACCATGTTCGTCTTGTCTTTGTCCGCCTCCTTGAGGACCGATGCGGTGAGCAACGCGTTGAGCTTCGGATAGTCAAACCAGGCCACGAGGGCGTCGCCGTGGGCCGGGACCTTGTTCAGATACGGCCGGGCGGCAGCGCGCGGCGACGCGACGTACTTCGCCACCACCCCTTGGGCGTCGTTCAGGCCGACCACCAGGCAGTTCTCCACCCAGCCCCAGTACAGGGGGAGATCTTTGTCCTTGGGCCCCCGCAGCTTGAGAGAGCCGATTTCGGAGTCAACAATTTCCCCCTCGCCCGCCATGGCCTCCAGCTTGCTTACAGCGGCCGCCAGATCAGCCTTGCGGTCACCCGCATCGACGAGAGCGAAGGCGCAGACCGGCGGTCCGGCCTTGACTTCGATCTGTGCCACGCCCACGACCAGTGGCCGGCCCAGGAGCAATTGGGCATAGCGGGTCACCAGATCGGCCATCGGCGTGGCGTTGGGGTCCTTGGCCTGCTCTTGGATCTTGGCCAGCAGTCCTGTCTTGATGGACTGGCAGAACTCCCGCACGCCCGGATCGTTGCCGATCCTGCCCAGGGCGGTCTTGGCGAAGTCCCCCTGCAAGGCCTCGCCGCCGCTGGTCGCCACGAAGCCGACGACCCCATCCGGCAGCCGCTTGGTCAATTCCTCGACCGCCGATGCACCGGCCGCAGCCGACATCCCGCCCAGAGCGACCGCTCCCACCACAACCATACACGCCCACCGAAGCCAACGCCCTTGAGTCATGATGATCTCCCTTCATATAGATAGACCGAGACTCCAATCGACACGATTGTACCGAGGTCCCCCACTCCACGTCTACCGTGTACCTTCGTCTTCCGGCGGCACAAGTGGTTCGAGCAGCACGGCCAGATACCGCCTCATGACATTGAGAATTGTGCGGTCAACCACTGCCATATCTCCGTTGCCTTCTGGAATTCCTCTCGCGCAAGAGTCGGGTTAAGTACCACCTGCTGTGAGTCCGGACACGGCCCCTCCAACCGGCAAAGGTCAAATTGTCGTAGAAACCTTTCCTGCTCGTTGTTGGGCTTCAGACCGGCTGATTGGGCCAGGCGAACAAGGTTGTGACTGCGAGGTGGAGCATCGCGGGTTACCCGCACGACATGAGCCTTGAGCATCTTCTCCAGAGCCCAATGAGCCAAGTACAGGCAATGCCTCAAATGACCTTTCTCCAGCAGCGACTCCGCCGCCGCCAGGTCTTCCGCCGAGCCCGTCTTCCA
The DNA here is from genome assembly GCA_964354535.1 of uncultured Pirellulales bacterium. Taxonomy (GTDB): domain Bacteria; phylum Planctomycetota; class Phycisphaerae; order Sedimentisphaerales; family Anaerobacaceae; genus PLanc-01. The sequence goes on along the minus strand of CAYHAJ010000319.1, from coordinate 5,111 downwards.
GTACTCAATTTGTCCATCAGTGTCCATGATACCCGTGCGCACTCCGGGGAAACCTACCCCCTCAGCAGTGGTCGGCTTGATAGAGCACCTTTCCCCGCTCCAGAATCTCCTGCAGGAATGTGTCACCCATCTCGATTCGCTCGCGCACCTTCTCGGGAGTTCGTACCAGCAGGTCCATCGGGAAGCCCGGCCGCAACTTCATGCGAATCTCCACCGATTTGTCCACACTCCGGCCCTCGAAGGAAGTGATCGCCAGAAGATCGACATCCGAGTCCGGATTCGCGTCGCCTCGCGCATAGGAGCCGAACAGAATCACTCTCTCGGCCCCGAATTCTTCGCCGACTCTTCGTCCAAATTCCTCGATTTGGTTCATCGCTACCATAAGCCCGCGCTCAGGACCCAACGCCAATTCCGTACAAGTCCAGTATAGCATCAGACACGACGACCCGCAATTGCCCCGGCGGCGTCTCAGGCATCTGTCCAATCGCACCGATACGACTCCGGCACGTCCTCCAGGTTCGAAAGCACATCTTTCCCTGGAAACGCTGCACGAGCAAGCTCGCGCAGCAGTCTGTCTGTCGACAGGACGGCATCGGCGCGGCTTAGGAGCGAAACGTACTCCTCGTCTTGGAGATCATGCTCGACTTTGTTAACGGAACGCGATTCTGCAAGGAACCTGAGCTCGAGATGCATGACAGAGATCACTCTCACGTGGTGCCAAGTCACCCACTCATTAGACACAAGGCGATCTTCGATAGGAGACCGAAAGTGCTCAAGGATGCCCGCGCTCCATCCCGCAAGGGGCTGCCCATCGACAATTTGAACCCATTTCCTCAGACGATCCCCTCTGCTCACCTGAGCGTGTCTGATCTCCAACCCAGCTTGGCGAAACTGCTCTCGGAAGGCCGTGTCTACTACCATCGCATTGCGTTCAAGGACTGACGGCAGAATCAGACAATGCGACGCTGCAAACCCGCAGAGGGCCTCCAAGGTGAAACCGACAAACGCACTCTTGTCGATGACAATTTGTTTTGGTTTGGCTGTCACCGAAGCTTCTCCAAGACCACCTTCCGCATGAGGTCACAGTTGGCGAGTTGGCCGGTGAAAAGGCGGAATTGGGCGGCGGCTTGGTTGACGAACATGGCGATGCCGTCGATGGTTCTCGCCCCTTTGGCTGTGGCTTGCTTCAGGAGCAGCGTTTCGGGAGGATTGTAGACCGTGTCGAAGACCGCCATGTCCGGCTGGAGGTACTCCGCCGAAACGGGAGTCGCATCGACTTTCGGGTCCATGCCGATGCTGGTGCAGTTGACTAAGAGCTTCGCGCTCATCGTGGGTAACTGGTCCAAACCGGCAAAGCGGCAGCCGAATTCCGTGGCGAGTTCTGCCGCCCGCTCCACCGTGCGATTGTAGATCGTGACCTTCGCGCCGGCGTCGGTCAGGCCGGCGACGATGGCCCGGGAGACCCCACCCGCCCCGACGACCGCGACGCGCACGTCTCGCAAGTCCTTGCGCTCGATGCCCATGCCGGCCGTGATCGCGTCGAGGGCTCCGGCGTAGTCCGTGTTGTAGGCAGCAAGTTGCTGCGCCTCAGCGCCCGTGGCGAGGGCATCTTGCCCTTGCACTTCTGACTCGACGGATGTGTCTCGACCCGACAGAGCGAGGCCAGGATGGCCTCGCGACGCAAGGGCGGGACGCCCTCGCCACGGCGCTCCCACGATCAGCGTGTTGGCGGCGCCGATCTTGTCGGCCAGGGGCTCGACAAAGCCGCCCTCCTCGTGCACGTACTTCAGGGCGCTGTGCTTGTGCGGGATCGTCACACTGAAGCCCCGGAAGTCCAGCCAGGGCCGGGCAAGCACCTGGTCGAGAAATCGGTTAAATCCCGCCTCTCCACCTTGGACGAGCAGAGGCAGGTAGAGCCGGTTCATGCCCTGGTCGGCAAAGCACGCGTTGTGAATCGCCGGGCTCATCGAATGGGCCACGGGGTCCGCAATCACACCGAAAAGCTCCGTGTCGGCGTCGATCGTGTCGTAGCGATAGAGGTCCTTGAGAGTGGCAACCGTCACCTGCCCCGGCGCCGTGGCAGCCTGCGCGTCGAGACTGACGAACGTCACCAGCCCACCCAGTTTCTTCGCCACCAGCCGGCTGATCAGGCCCGGCTCGCCCATGCACAGCACGATGCGGCCGGGAGCGTCCTGGCCGCCTGTCTCATGGAGCAGGTCGAAGGCGTCGAAGCACTCGTTGATATGACTCGCGGTGTAGACGAGCTTGGGGATCGCCTCGGGACACGCTTTCTGGATCTCGCGATAGAGCCGGCGAATGTCTCTGAATGGCCCCTGGAAATCGTGGGCCGACAGGATGAGCCGACAGTCCGGGCGGGCGGAGAGCGCCGTCCGGATCCTTTCCGCATTGCCTTTGCGGGTGAAATTGGCATACTCGAGATCTACGAACTCCGCTCCCGCCTCCACGGCAGCCAACAGAACCTCCAGCCGCACATCCTCCGGATAGGCCCGGGCGCCGCCCTCCTGCGGATCACGGCAGGTGACCAGAATCGGCACACGGGTGCAGATTGATTCTCGGGTCTGCGCGATGAGCCTTCTCGCCGCATCCCCGCTGAGTGGCAGGAGATAGTCCGTGCGCAGCTCCAGCATCTCCGCGCCGGCGGACAGAGCGGCCGTAATCTGCCGCCCCGCCGCCTCCAGACTCCCTGCCGAAATGGGAACTGCCAGGTACGTCATGTTCTCATATATATCCGTCCCACGAGGCCCGAGCAAGAGAACTCGCCTCCGTGCCCCTGGGCAGACATCGGGTCTCCACTGCGGCTCTCTTCAGGGCATCGCCGGCTCCGGTGACGGGTGGCAGCACCGAGGAGGATAAAAGGGAAAAGGTGAAGCCAGACGCACGGCCGTCCGGACGGCGCCATGTCTCTTTCCCTTCGCCTTTCTACCTTTTACCTTCTACTTCCTCTTCTAACGCCTCCCGGCGTCACTACAAACAAGCTGCGCTGCAGATGCACCGAACTTGACTGACCCCGACCGCGTACCTATAATATGAGGGTAAGGGGTATGACCTCATTATGGCCAAGCACTGGACATCAAGCCTTCTCTCGATCTCTCTGATTTTTCTCCTGCTCTTGGTCGCAGCCGGCGGGACTTGGGCCAGGCCGACCACACCGCAGGAGGCCCTCCTGGCCGTCGCCGGCTGGCTGGCCGACAATCGGGAGCCGTTTGAGGTACCCATCGGCCACTATCCCGTGGAGGTCGAGACCGTCACGGGCGTGGCGGGCGAGCCGCTCTACTACGTCGTTCGCCTCTATCCTGCCGGCTCCGTCATGGTCCCCGCGGACGATCTGGTCGAGCCCATCCTGAGCTTCACCGCCAGCCTGCCCGCTGAGCCCAACGCCGAAGACCCACTGGCCGCACTGGTCACGACCGATGTGAACCGCCGGCTGGCGGAGGCCTATGCCGCCGCCGCATCCGGGCAGATCCAGGTCCAATCCACCACCGGGACCCGGGCACGATGGGACGACTTGATCCGCAAAGCCACCCTGCCGCGGGACGCCTTGGGCATTCTCAGCCTATCGGCCGTCTCCGATATCCGCGTCGCCCCCCTGCTCAAGACCCGCTGGGCCCAAGGCAATGTCTGCGCGCGGCCCTGCTACAACTACTTCACGCCGAACAATACTCCCTCCGGCTGTACCGCGACCGCGATGGCGCAACTCCTGTATTACTACCGCTCTCCCGCCACGGGGATTGGGCGGCACTCGTTCACGATCCGGTTCGCCGGCCGAGAGCAGTCGGCCTCGACGCGCGGCGGGGACGGGCTCGGCGGCCCCTATCGGTGGACGGACATGGTTCTCGCCCCGGATTGCAGCAGCACCGCGCCACAACGGGAGGCCATCGGGGCCCTGTGCTACGACGCCGGCGTGGCTGTCCGAACGAGCTACGCCCCGGAAGGCTCCGGCGCGGATGCGTTCCTCATCGCCACGACGCTCAAGAGCGTGTTCGGCTTCCGCAACGGCATCAGCGGCGCCAACGGCGGGAAGAACGTGGGCCCCGGCCTGGCCGGCATGGTCAATCCCAATCTCGACGCCCAGTTCCCCGTGATCCTGGGCATCCTCGGCCAGACCGGCCACGCGGTCGTGGTGGACGGCTACGGCTACGACTTGGCCACCCGCACCAAGCCGCTCTATCATCACCTGAACATGGGCTGGGCGGGGCGCAGCGATGTCTGGTATAACTTGCCGGATATCGGAAATTATGACACGGTGCCCGTGTGTGTCTACAACCTCTTTCCGGCGGGCACGGGCGAGATCGTCAGCGGCCGGGTCCTCGACGCCGCCGGCCAGCCGATCGCTGAGACGGCGGTCCGCGCGACCCTGGGCGTGAGGCACTACGACGCCGTGACGAACGACAAGGGCATCTACGCCCTGACGGGCCTCCCCGCAGCCAGCACCCTCATCCTCCAGGCTGGCAAGCCCGGCTACACCTTCACCAAGCTCACCGTCGCGACCGGAACCTCCGAAGATCGCCATGCCACCGCCGGCAACCTTTGGGGCATCAACATCATCAGCACCCGCACTACCGCCACTCTCAGCACCGAGGCCGCCTCATCCGAAGCCCCGCCGGTCCCTGAGAGCGCTCTCTCCGCCTCCCTCGCGTCCGGCAACTGAGAGCTCCTCTCCGGCCGCCAGCAAAACCAGTTGTCCGGCGATCAGACAAGTGCGAGCAGAACTTTGTCATTCCCGCGGAGGCGCGAAGCGGCAATCTACCAATCGGCGGAGATTCTCAAGCAGTTGTGAGCCTCCGTCCTCTTCGCTGCCGTGCCGGAAGGCGTGGCTCCGTCGCCCTCGGCGGAGAAACGAAAACGAAAACCGGGTCGGGCTATTGACACGGGTATAGTGCTTGGGTATCAGGTATCATACGATACGGAGTGTCCGGGAACACCTGGTTCGGAGTCGACTGGGAAATCCTGGCTTAGTGATCGCGCATAAATAACTTGCACAAATTACTATTGATCGATTTGAGGGATTGTGTGATAACACCTGCATGCAGGATGCACAGATGATCGCACGGATTCAGAGCAAGTACCAGTCGTTGGAGCCGGAGATGGAT
>CAYHAJ010000318.1:0-12331 GCA_964354535.1 uncultured Pirellulales bacterium | reverse complement strand
GGGGCCGGGCAGGCCGGGACTGGCGGGATGCGGGCCGTGGGTCTTGTACAAACAAACCCAATTCACCCCCTGTGCCGACCGGGAGATCGGTGTTCCCGGGGCCAATCGTGCGAAACAAAGCCAATTTGCGTGCTTGCTCCGAATCCGCCGGCCCGGTATAATAGTTGCGCCACCCGGAGAGGTGTCGGAGTGGCTGATCGAGCTGGTTTCGAAAACCAGTGTGCTCTTACGGGTACCGCGGGTTCGAATCCCGCCCTCTCCGTTGTATTTGCTGAGGCTCGCTGCAAGTTCTTTAAGCTCCTGGACTTGCAGCGTTTTCTCGGTTCTTTGACCAGCGTGTGCTACTGCTCACTTGTGGTCGCGTGTCACGGTACCAACCTGCGGCAGCGCCACGCTGAATTGCACCTTCTCGTGTTCCGCTCCGAAGTAGCCGCCCCAGCCGACGCGGATGTCGCCCACGCGTTTGAGGTCCAGAACACCATCGGCGTCCTTCGACCAGCCCGCGAGCTGAAACCGGCTCAGAGCGATGAAGGTACGTTCCCGGCCCGGGGCCGCGAGGAAACGGCCGGTTTCCGCCAGGAAGTCGCCGCCGCCCTCTTCGTGAAGAATCACCAGGATCTGGCTCGGCGTGGACTGGCCGTCGGGCACCCAGGTCTCCAGGACGAGACAATCGGCGTCGCTCAGGTCCAGGGGCTGCGGGTAGTGGAACTGGAGGAAAAGATGGGTGTCGACTTGGGCCTTGGTCAAAACGCCGGCCGCTTGCCAGGCAGGAGACCCACTGCGGGAGCGGGCCGCGTCCGGTGCGAGTTCGGCGCGAACGAATTCGCCGTGCCCCATGGCTGGCTCGACGTCGGGCACGACGTTCAGCACGAGGCTCGGCAACAGGCCCTGGGTGACGGTACGTCGCTGGGGTGGTTTGGCCGAGGCGAAGCGGACGAAGGTCGCGCCGTACGGTTCGAGACTCAACCTGGCGCCGCCGGCATTCAGGATTTCCTCCCTTTGGCCGGTGGCAGGATTCCAGCATTCCCCGACCCCGGTGGCGGCAAAATCCACCTGGCCCGTCCACGGCTTGGCGCTGTCGTTGATGACGAAGTAGACTTCGTGGTCATCAAGGCGACGGTGCGTGACACGCAGAGGCGACTTCGTCTCAGCCACTTTCACATCCGGTCCCAACAGGTGGTCGAGCACCAGCGGCAGCAAGCTGTCCGAGCCGGCGGGAAGGAAGATGCCAACACCACCTGCGGCGTTCACGCGCGATTGCGGCTCACGGAGGGATGTGAAGCCTGCCCCACTCTCGCCGAAGATTTCGTGTGCCAGCGCCTGAACGCGGGCGGAGGGGAATTCACTTTCGCTGTTGGCCGGCTGGGCGCCCAGCGCAATCACTGCACCCCCCTGACGGACGAACTTGGCCAGGTTCTCCCAGGCTGCCAGCGGCAGGGTGTCCGCGCCGGGCAGGACAACAACGCGCCAGCGAAGCTGACCGTGGACCAGTGCGGCGGAATCCGCCGCGGCGTCTTGGATCGCGCGGCTGTCAAGGAACGTGAAATCGCGCTGGGAGGCAAAGAGGCTTTCGGTGGCCGTGCGGCAGAGGCTTTCAATCCGCGCCGCCGCCGCGGCCTCTCTGGCCCAGTGGCGGGAAGGGATGAACCTGGTCCAGAGGCTTTCTACGGGATAGAGCACGGCGATATCCGCGACTTGGTGCCCGCCGCGTAAGGCCGTACAGCAGCGACCCACCCACTCGTTGAGGCGGCGCAGTTGCTCGTCGGACAGATCGGTGAAGCTGTAGTAGCTGGTGATGCAGTTGACACCCGCGACGATCTGGCGATTGCAGGTGCCGCGGATCTCGGCCTCCGTCACGACCCGCCTGGGCCGCGCGTCGCCGGCGGGCCGGTAACGCTGGCTGTGGTCGGAAGTCTCGCTCATGACCAGAGACCGGCCCTCCAGTTCGGCGGCGCTGCTCAACAGGCGCGCAATGAACCACGGCACCTCGGCCGGCACGCTGGTCAGGCAGTCGATGCTCGGTGCGTCCAGCCGGCGGATACAGCGGAAGAAATCACCGTACAAGGGGACATGCCCGACCAGGCCCTCTTCCGCCAACAGATGCCCGCCGGAGGGAACGCCGTACTGACGACAGCGGGTCTGGATCTGCCCGAAGTAGTTTTCCGAGACCAGCTCGCCGACCGTCTGCCAGAAATCATAGCGGATCTTCGAACCGGCGGAACCCGCGTCCGCCACCAGCGCCGGGAGCAGCGCCGTGTCCAGAGCGTAGCCGCGGCGCTTCTGGAATTCACTCGGCAGGTTCGACGCCCACGGCAGTGGGCGATAGGGCATCGGCCGCAAAAACAGACTCATCAGCGACGGCTCGTCGGTGAACGTGGCCATGAAATACTGTCCCAGATCGTTAGCTAGGTGCTTCGCGTAGCCGCCGTAAGTCACATCAACGAAGCGGGCCGTCGGCTCCGGCAGGAGCAGGTTGATATAAGGAATCTTGGCGTGAAGATTGCCCTCGGCATGGGTACCCTCGTAGAGGCGGTCCTCAGTGATTGCCATCACGCGCCAGCGGCCGCTCGGTGCCTGCCAGCTCAATCTTCCATCATGGACCTCCGCCGCAAGGTCTACTTTCCGAGCCATGTCGATGTTGCCCTCACGAATCGGGAACGCCCCTGCCAACACCAATTCTCCCGGCGGGAGTTCGAGCGCGACGGAGCCACCCTGCGATTCCGTATCGGCGACGAGCAGGCCGCGGGCCTCCCACTCGGGATGATCGCGCAGCGTGATGCCGCCGGCGTTGCCGGACGGATAGCCGCGCTCGTCATAGAGCCACAGCGCGAAGCCGGCTTTCTTCGCCTCCTGCACGGCACGACTGAACGCAGACCACTTGGCGGCGCTTTCGAGATACTGATCGAAGGAGACATTGCAGACCACACCCCCGAAGCCCTGCGCGCGGAGTCTGCCGATGAGCTGGTCCTGCGCGTCGGGTTGGTCGGGCCAGTTATGGATGATCCTCAAGATGCGTGCCTCGGCCGGCGGTTGCGCGAAACGCTCCTCCCACCCGGCCAGAGCAGTCCTGTCGAGAGAAACGATGCCCCCCAGCCCCGAAATCAGTGCCAGAGACGCGACGCCGCACACATATCTCCCGGAAGAAGCCCGGATGTTCGCGCACCAAGTCGTCGGTCTTCGTGTTGGCATACAGTATCCTTCCAGAAAGCGTGTGGTCACGCCAATGCACCAGCGTATTCTTCCGGAGCGGCATTATGGTCCGAAACGCGGTCCAAGGCAAGGACAGGGGCAGGCGTCCCCTTCACTACCGCATGAGTTGAGACCGCCGATAGATAGGGATGGGCCCAGGCATTGACTCGTCATTCCTGCGGCGGCAGGAATCCAGTTCTTGTCTCCCCCTTTTTCCCTTGTAGGCCATGGAAACCGTGGCGATAATATCTCCGGTACTAGCGCGACATGATAGGCTTTGGAGGCCGCCAACCGCGTTTGCGAATCGGAGGTCGAGAGGGGATGCCGGACGATTTCAAATACGATGTGTTTCGCAGCCACAGCGCGAAGGACAAGGAGGTGGTGCGGCCGCTGGCGGAACGGTTGCGCCAGGACGGGCTGATGGTGTGGTTCGATGAATGGGTGCTCAAGCCCGGCGACAGCATCCCGGCGAAGATCGAGGAAGGGCTGGAGCACTCGCGCGTGCTGGTGCTCTGCATGTCGGCCCAGGCGTTCGGCTCGGACTGGGCGCAATTGGAGGCCGGCACGTTCCGGTTTCGCGACCCGCTGAACAAAGATCGCCGCTTCATTCCCCTGCGGCTCGACGACGCCCCCATCAAAGGCTCCCTGGCGCAGTTCCTTTACATCAACTGGCGCCCGGCGGACCGCGAGCAGGAGTATGCGAAGCTCATCGTCCTCAGTGCCAAAGAACAATGATCACAGGATTACCTACCATCTTATTGTCCTCGGAATGCCCGATCGGGTTGGGTTCGCCTCTTCGGGTGCCGTCTCATGCTTGGAGGAACTGGGGCATCTCATGGGAAACCGAGGCGGAATACGCCCGCTTGATCACCTTGGGCGAAGAGGAATATCGGAAGGAGTGGAAAACAACGACCGAACATTCGCATCACGACATTGCGCGAGCAGCGAACCTAGCGGGCTTGGGCGATGCCAATAGCCGCTTGAATGCCGCCTGCGCTGGACTGGTCGCCAAGGAAGTCCAAGCCCAAAAGCGAGAATTGCGCATCTTGGATGTGGGCGCTGGGACCGGCAACACATCACTCGCTGTGTTTGCTGCAACTTCCCACCTCCACCATCCGCAAGTGACCCTGCTTGATTATGCGAAGTCGGCTTTGGATCAAGCTTCAGAGAGTCTGACCGCCTCGGGGCTTGTTCCCAATCGAGACTTCTCGGTCTGCCTGGGCCAAGACATGCAGGCGGAAACCCTGTTCGGCAAGGATTGTTTTGACATCGTTATTGCCGTTGCGGCTCTCCATCACCACTCTGACATTCTCGTTGGATTGGGGCCTATTGCAGCGGCATTGAAGCCAGGCGGGCTTGTAATCGTTGGAGACTGGCACAACACGATGTGGGAAAACCCTGCTCGTGTGCATGCGCTATTGCGGCAATTGGGAGACTGGCCGCAGAAGAATCAGGATATCGAACAGTTTGGTGCAACTCTCCATCCCGACCAATGCCTTCTCCAAGAGAACGATTCCGTGATGGAACGAGCGAATGGTTACATCACGGAATTCTGGAAAGCGTACGCTTTGTCCCGAACGGTCTCTGCCCCTCGGTTGCTCGTGCTCGAAGGGCATCGGTCACCAGCGGCCTATCGTGCGGCGTTGTCTGCCTGTTCTATAAGTGTCGATCCACGCATGCTCAGACTCGATCTCCCGACAAACCCCTTCCTGTTAACTCCCGAATCCTCAGTGCTGGGAATCACGGTCGGCCGGAAGGCCGGCGAGACTCTTTTCACCTGCAGCCCTTAAGGAGCACTCACATGATCTCCGAGCAAAAAGCCAATGGCAAAGGCATAGTGGAAACTACTTTCGAGCGTTTGGTCGAATCCGCAAGAAACGGACCTGAGTCGGTTGTTTTCTTAAGCGGCGCAGGAATATCCTGGTCGAGCGAGCACTCCCTTTGGCAAGCGATTAAACTCGACCTCTTCGCCGACTTGTTCGAACCGATGCCGCCCGCGGAGCTCGAAGACGCCATTCGACAGAAAATGGAAGACCCTAATTTCCTCATGGATAAGGTCCTCGACCGGGCGGACATGGAGCATGCGTCGGCCATTGCAGCATATGTCAAGCTTCATCAGGTTATTCCGCCCGAGTTGCTGATGTCCTTTTACAAAACGCGGTATGGCTTCCTCGAACTGCATGACTTCCTGCATAAACACTTATCGCGAAATGAGCCAGCGCCAGCTTATGCCGCACTGGGACGACTCCTCACGGCAGGATTTTCCCGCCACTACATCACTGCGAACCAAGACGGAGCAATTGAGCGCGTCTTGACCAAGTGGTTTCCCGAAATGTCGTTTATATCGCTCACTGATGAAGACGACTTCGCCCGTTTTCTCGAGTCTTCCAACAACCCCGTGCACTCCATCAATGAGGTTGATCGTGTCATCGTGGCGAATCTGCACGGGGCTTATGCGCGACCGGAAACACTGCGGATTTCTCCGTCGAATCTTGTGTCTTCTTCGAAAGAGGATTCCACAACGCAACGTGCATTCAAAAAGATGATCGAAAAAGCGCGCGCAATCGTGATCATTGGTTATCGCGGCATCGATCAGGACATAGTTGGCGTCCTCAGAACATGCCTGGGCGAGGGGCAGACGAGGATTCGTCTCGTCGTCGCAGTCGGTCCTGAAGCGCCAATGCCCGAAGTGCTCAAAAAGACAGAACTTACTCAGCAGATGGTTGAGGTGACTTCGCCGGCCGATACATTCTTGACGGCGCTTTTAGAGAAATGGTTATGGGATCTGCCGATGTTCACACCAGCGATCCTGATTCCGAAAACTGAAGCATCTTCAACAGTTTGTACTTCGGTTCAGGGCGCGGTCATCCTTGCTGGCGACTACGGTGTCTTCGTGAACGGCAAGATGATCCAGCTTCGGCTCCCTCGCGTGCGAGGTTTTGCTATGCGTGTCCAAAAGGAGGAGACAGATCCGTGTCACTACTTCGACCCACGCACACGGCGTTGGATTAAGGACGATACTGCCAAGAAGCAGATCGCACAAGTGCACGAGTTTCTGGGAGTACTCGCCGGTCACCCTTGGCCGGACAGCTGGAACGAGCTGACCAAGCAGATTCAGCCGAAGGTTAAACAGCGGATTGACCGTCTGAAGGGCATGATCAAGGAGGCCGGATTAACGCCCGTTTGCGATGGATCGATTCTCACATGGAGCCAGTATCCGACTGGATCGGGCGCGGGCGATGGTCTCCCGATGGCGATGCTGTCAGCACTGTTACTGCCTGATCCGGGGCCGGGCCACGGATGGGCGAGCGACCTGGAAGATGGGTCCATCCACATCGAATGTCTCAATGGTAATGTGCGCGCGGCGCTTGTCGAGACCAGTGCAATTTGGTCTTGGTTTTATGCCTATCAGAACACGAGTTATCTTCGCCCGCTGGCATCGTTCTGGAACGGTAGTCCCATTTTCCTGCTAAACCGCGACATCGGGGAAACACCAGAGTCGAAAGAGCTTCGCGAATCTTTTGGCGGCAAAGAATTCAAGTTGGCCAACTTTCAGGTGGAGCCGCACTCGATTCTACGGGAGGGGATATCTTTCGACGCTAGTGACGGCAAGGTTGAATTTGCTATTGCATACCGTCCACGTCGAACCCTGCTTAGCGAAAACGACTTGGAGACTAAGGTAGCTACCGGCGTGGCTGTTGCAGGTGTGCAGAAGGCGGACGCTCGCGTTCGGACGCTCGCAGCGTTCACGGACGCCGTTGAAGAAGTTCTCAAGAACAGACAGCCTTATCCATGGTTACGCATCGGCAAGCTGATGACTGCTGCTCATTTCGGCCTCGTGACCATCGCACGTGGCAGCCCTGAAGTGGACGGGTTGGTCGGCGAACTTGCGGCAATGCACGGGATCCTCGGTGCAAAAACTAGCGGCTCCGGGCCAGGTGGTGCGTTGGTCGTGGCCTACGACCCAAGCGCCGTCGCGGAGTTCCCGTTGAGTCAGCAATTGCGGCGGCTACTGTTGCGGCGCGGGCATCACTTGATTACTGCAAAGGTATTACCGTGAAGAGCGGCACTCAGCGTCTTGTTTTCTTTGACGGCGGCGGCACACTTTGGAACTCGTTGCCGCTTCTATACGATTCGTATAGTGCAGCGTTCGAAAAGGCAGGAATCATCCCGCGCGGGGCACGTGGTCTGAGATATTCCTCCCGCTTGTGCCATCGGCTGCGTTCCATGCCTGCGTGTTCCGGTCACAAAGCCATCAGCAAGATTCTTGTTGCTTGGCAACGAAACGGCGTGAGCGAGAAGATGGCGTACACGCGGCTCGACGCGTATCTCGATCGTTGGCTAGAAGCTGGAGCAGCGGTTTCATATCTGCTCAACGGCTTGGAAGAAACACCATCCGCAGAAACCGATGCGTTCGACACGATTATTGCAGATCGCGAGCAGAGGATTGACCCGCCCTTCTATCCTCTCTGCGCAGGCGCTGATGGACTTTCGGCTGCATTCTCGAAACGAGAGTGGGGGTTTTGCCTCGTATCGAATCGTGATCCGTCGTCAGTTAGCGTCATCTTGGCCGCGCGCGGCCTTGCTGAGTGGCTGGAGGAAGGACGGCACTACCTTAACCTTGGTGAAGGGAAGCCCAAAGAAGCAGACGCTGCAACGCCTGAGATGAAGAACTTCCTCGCAGTGCAAAAGGTCAGTCAAGAGCACGCCGCGTGGGTGGGCGACTCGGTCACGGATGCCATCGCAGCACAAAAGCTAGGAGTTCGGATGATCGGCCTCGGCAGCGGTATGGCTCCGGAGCGCGACCTGTGGCAAGCCGGAGTGGATGTTGTCGTCCCAGATCTAGCTGCAGCAATAGGCGTTCTCGACCACTGGGTGCGCACGGGAAGATTCTGATTGCGGGGGGCAGAGAAGTGACGCGACGAGCGGCCGACGGGAGAAGCTCCCGGCTGGATGACCGCTGCCCATGAGATTTCAACCTCGTCACCCCGGCTCCCACGCACAGGTCGTGATCCGGACGTTGCGGGCGGACGAGCATCAGCGCGGTTGCCTGACGGAGGAGCGGGTCCTGAAGGGCGACCTGGCGTATGAACCCTCGATGCCGAGGCTCCCCGCCGACGAGGAACGGTTCGTGCTGCTGGCCATGCACCAGACGCTGGTGGAGCGCGGCCTTTGCCTGTGGCAGCCGACCGACGAGGGAAACCATTCTGGTCTTCCCGAGCTACTACCGGCGTCAACGACCGGGGTTGGTAGGACATCCTGCCGTGCTTGTGAGCTATCGCTTCGCGGGGTTTCTGGACGAAATCTATGCCACGCTCGTCGTGCGCCTGCATCACATCCAGCCGTTCCAGCAGAATCACCTCTGGCGCTACGCCGCCGACTTCAAGACGAACACCGGGAAGCAACTTGGCGTGAAGCTGACCCGGCGTGCGCTGGGCGTGGGCGAACTGGAGGTGTATTTCGATCCGGCGGTCGCGATGGAGGAGAAGATCACTTCAGCAAATACGTCCACGAGCACCTGCTGCAGCAAGCGCGAGAGGTGAAGCGGCTGCGGCACTATGGCTGCCCGAAGTGCGCCGTACCGGTGTAGTCACATCTTGTTTGCGAGCCCCAACATACGTGTGCGGGCGCAAGCGTGACATTCGGACCCTGCAGCACGCGATGCATCAATTCGTTCATTCCATATCTGCTTGATCGTCTCTTCCTGCGAGTAACCGATGGGACAAGCGGGGCTCTTGGCGTTGGCCCGGTAGCTGCCCTGGGTTTCGTTCGGACAGGTAATCATGCGGCTGACCGGCATTTGCAGGTGGCCGCTGGGGTCGGTTTGTTTGAGCCAATGGTAGGCGTAGACGAGAAATCTGTTCCGGTATTCTTCGGGCTGGAGGGAGAACCAGGAGATCTCGTCCCAGCCCCAGACGAAGATCGACTTGGGGTCCGCGACGTTGGGCGTGCGGCTGCGGCCGAAGTTGTCGAACTCCACCAAATACGGCAGGCTTTGGCAGCTCCAGCCGCTGGGCGAGATGCAGCCCTTGCTGCGTTTGTAGAGGCCGTCCAAATGGCCTACCTGCAGCTCGGCCTCGTGTGGCTTGTCCGGGATCGCCTTGATCCGCATCGGGAAGGAGTTGAAGTCCAGCAGGCTGACGCCGTCTACGACCATGCCCCCTGTGGGTACATGGGCATCCAGCAGCACCAAGTGCCGGCGGGCGTGAGTCTTCGCGTAGGTACGAATCTTCGCTACGACGCGAGACCATTGCCTCAAGTCCCGATCCGCCATGCCGATCAGGCCGACCTGGCCCAGGTGCAGGGCCTCGCAGCCCAGGTCGATATAGGAGCCCGCCAGGTAGTAGAACCACAGTTGCGTTTCCGGCCGGGTGACGTCGGGGACACTGGCCCGACCCCAATGGTTGACCAGTTTGCCGTCTTTGTTGAGCATCGCGTCGTACGAGAACGTCCGATCCTCAACGGACAGGCTGAAGTCCTGGAAGACCCAGGCCGGGATCTTCACGCGGTCCACGTCCCGGCTGATCGTCTCGAACAGGCAACCCTGGAAGATGACGTCCGGATCGAAAGCGTGGACCTTCCCGATCAAGGCTTTGGCGTCCTTCCAGAAGTTGGGATCGTTCAAACGACTCTCGCCGTTCCAGCGGTAGATGGCCCGGCCGATGAACTTGGCCCCGATGTTCCGGATCAGCCGCACGTCGTCGTCGCGGTAGAGGTACTCGCGATTGCCTTCGGCCTTGCCCGTGACCAGGAAATACGCCATGGTCACGGAGCGGTCCAAATAGTTCTCCAGCACCTCACGGGAGATCGTCCCGTCGAAGTGATAGTCGGCACCGGTCGCCGGCTTTGCCAATGCCTCGGCAGCCGCCTGCTGAAAGGCTCGTCGGACGTCGCTCGCGTCGCTATTGGGGAAATTCGAGCGCTGTACCATGAGGATGTACGCGACACCGCGGACAGGGTCAATCCAGGCCTGCGTGCCCCAGGCGCCGCCGTGGCCGAACGTGCCGGGCGAGAGCATGGCGGCGACGCCCTCGTGGGGCGTGCGCAGAATGCACGTGCCGATGCCCCAGCCGTAATTGGCACCGTGGCTGCCGAAATTCGCCGCTTGGAAGAACCCGCAGGGCAACGAACCGGTCTGGACAGTGGTGAGCAACTGCATCGCGGCGGGGCTGAGATAGCGCTTGCCCTCCAACACACCCCCGCCGAGCAGCATCTGGCAGAACCGGGCGTAATCGGGGCCGGTGGAGTAGAGCCCGCCATTGCCCAGCGGCGGACGATCGCGCACGCCAAAGTCGCTACGGGGCGGCGTGGGCTCGAGCGCGCCCGCGGTCCGATTTTTCGCATAGGCGGTCACGACGGAGTTCTCCGCGGGGTAGAACGTCGTGTCCTTCATGCCCAGCGGATCGAGAATGCGCCGCTGCACGAACGCATCGAAAGACAGGCCGCTAACCACCTCCACAATGCGGGCGGCCAGATTGATGCCCGATTGCGTGTATTGCCACTTGGCGCCGGGCTCATACTGCATGGGGGCGGCCAGCCAGAGCGGGACGAGATCGGAAAGCGTGCGTGCGTTCCGTGCCCCGGCGGCGGGCGCTTCGCCCAGGCCCGACGTGTGGGTGAGGATTTGCGTGATAGTCAGATTGGCCGGCTTACCCGAGGGGGTCTTCAAATCGGCGAAGGCTGGGATGTACTTCGCCACCGGATCGGCCACGCTCAGCTTGCCTTCGTCCTGAAGCATCAGGACGGCCACGGCCGTAACAGGCTTCGTCATCGAGGCGATCCAGAAACGCGAATCAGGCTGCATCGGCTTTGCAGCCGCGATGTCGGCCAGCCCATTCGCCTGGAGATGCAGGACCCTGTCCTTGGCGACGACCACTGTCACCGCACCGGCGATCTCACGCGTGTCAATAGCGGCCTGCATCGTCGTCCCGATCCCCGGCAATTGCGGCATAGATGCCATCGTGTCCCCGGCGTGGGCGTAGATCGTTCCCATGAAACCCAAGATGCCCAAGGCAAGGAACGCCAACGCGGCGAGTCTCGTCTGCGGTAAGCCAGGAGAACTCCCTTGCCCCACGATCCGTTGTGTCCATCCATTCATGTTCTCATCTCCAGGAACTCCTTCTTCTGATTGCGAATCACCTCAAGCTTTGCCTTCTGGCCGGCCGACGTCTCGCGGAGCTTGCCCAGGAAATCATCCACATTCCGCACAGGCTTGCCGCTGACCGCCTCGATGAAGTCGTTGGTGCGCAAACCAGTGTTGGCCGCCTCCGATCCCGGGGGCACATCCGCTACCACCACTCCCCCGGCATCACGAGCCGCACCAAAGGCCGAATACTCCTCACCAACGAGGTTGCGGAGTGTCGCGCCCTTCCACGCAATCCGCCGCTGCGGTGTGGCGGCAGGTTCGGCGCTTGCCCTCGTCATGGGAAGGGCCGGCGTCCTGGCGATAGCCTTGAGCGCGGGATTCTGCACACCGAACTGGTCCATCGGGAAATTCTGGAAGCCCAGCTTCCGCGCGGGGGAATCCTCCCGCACGCGGTAATCCCCCCGGGGCGGATCGAGAAACATGGCATCGGCCTCCTCAGAACCGGTGTCCAGCCCACTTAGTTTCCCAAGTCCACTCGCAGGCGTCGTCTGAGCCTGTCCCGGCTTGTGAAGAAGATTGAAATCACACTCCTTACCCCAGGGCTTGTTCACGCGGATCGGCCGGTACGGCCCAAAGACAATGTTGCGCCGGAAGATATCCTGGCTATTGCCGTACCACACGTGTGGATTGAACGAGTTGTTCACCATGATATTGTTCTCGCACACGCGGTGGAAACCCTCCCGCAGCTTGATCCCGCCGTTGAGGCACAGGTTGTTGCGGATCTCGAAATTCGAGGACCCGTCATCCAGGTCGATGTCCCAGCCGTGATCACAGCGCCAGCGGTTGTTGCGAAGGATGATCGGTTTGACGACATCGAGCAGGGGCAGGGACTTGTGCTCGCCCAAAGTGACCGTATTCAGGTCAATGTCCTTCAGGCCCCAGTAGCGATCGCGGCCCCCGCCGCTGAAGGAGCCGTGGTCGCCCGTTTCCTTGACGCTCTCGAAGACGCCGCCGAACTCGCTGACGTGGCCGCCCCAGCCGCCGTCGCCAATGTTG
>CAYHAJ010000317.1:0-13232 GCA_964354535.1 uncultured Pirellulales bacterium | reverse complement strand
AATGCCTCCTGGCGTATGGGTTGGGTTTTCCGGATGGTTCTTGTTCAACCCTCTTATACACTAGGCTTCAAGGCATTTCGAGCCTTTTTGTCAATTCCCGCCTCAGAAAAGCGGGAAAAATCACGCTTGTATAGGGACTAGTCTAACCGACCTTTAGTGCTCTGGACGGAATGAACGTGTGACAAAGACCGCTTCTGTATCATTGCGCGCGGAGCGAAGCGATCTCTCGATTTTATGATTATGGGCTCCCCAAATGCTATGAATCGCATTTGGGGAGCCCAGATGGCTTTGCCGCTGCGCTCCTCGCAGAAAACGGATGGTTCGGGTCGCCACGCCTGAACTTGTTGGAGGGTGCTTTCCCACGCGTGGGGGGGCACGCTCAAGCTGCGCTTGGGCGTGGCACCCAAAGCCGCAACAGGCTTCCTTCTGATACCCACTGCGCGGCGGCTTGGGAACTCACCAGGACGGACGGAGACCCACTCTGTGCGAGGCTCCGAGCGGGTGGGCAACGGATCGGACCGTCACCGCACCGTGGTTGTCTGGGGCTGCACAACATGTGCAGATAATGTTGTGCCCTTTCACCTGCACCCAGACAGGGACAAGACCAGGACAAGTGAGAACCAGAAAATCAACAATACGGCTCGTCTCATGTTCGTGCCCTTCATAGCCAAAGCGCGTGTTGACAAGTTGATCATGGAAGGCCAGGCTTCCGCGACGGTAGTTACTCGGCTTTGCCTGTCAGTCGAGGTGCCTTCGTCGGCCCGAAACCCACGTTCAACTCGCCGTCGTATTGCAGCTCTGGCCCGGCGAACTTCAGGCGAATCGTGGCGATGAATGGGGTTTCGTAGAAGCAGAGCTTGACGGCGAAGGTGTCGTCTTTGGTCCACGCCCCGCTGGCCGCCGCCGGTTGCTCGGGCAACAGGGCCCAGCCCATCCGCCCTCTCTGCCACGTGCCGCGGCCGCAGGCGATCCGTCGTTCGACGCCGTCGAAGCGAGCAACCAGGGTGACAATGCCGTCGTGCCCGGTGCTCTCCAGCGTGATCGCTTCCAGCTTGTGCTCGTTGGCCGCAAAGACGTACTTCCTGTGCAACACCTGCGCGGGCGAGCCGGAGCCCTCCGCTGGGTGTAGTCCCAGATTCTTCAGCGTGTGTTCGAGTCTCTGCTGAGTCGCCTCGTCGGAGGACAAAGGCGAAGGTTTCAGGGCGGGCAGGAGCTTGTCCCAGATCAGGTTCAGGACGGCCTGCATGTCTTTGACGCCGCTGGTGATGGCGATCACCGCATCCTGCTCGGGCAATACGATGCAGTACTGGCCGAACGCGCCATCGCCCCGATAGGCGCCGTGGCGGCAGCGCCAGAACTGGTAGCCGTAGCCCTGGTCCCAGTCGCTGCTGGGGCTGCTGCCGTTGGAGGTCTGTCGGGCAGTGGCGGCTTCGACCCAGGCCTCAGGCACGAGCTGTCTGCCGTGCCATCGGCCCTTCTGCAGGTAGAGTTGGCCGAAGCGGGCAATGGCCTCGGTGCGCACGCTCAGGCCGTAACCGCCGGTGGAGATACCCTCGGGGCTGGTCTCCCAGGTCGGGTGCTCGATGCCCAGCGGCTCAAACAGACGCGGCCGGAGGTATTCGAGGACGGTTTGGCCCGTCGCCTTCTGGACGATGGCCGAGAGCATGTACGTTCCCGAGGTGTTGTAGAGGAAATGCGTCCCGGGCTTGAACGGGACCGGATGCGCCAAGAACGCCTTGGTCCAGGGCTGATCCGCCGGACGCGGCGGTTCGGTCTGATGGCCCGTGGACATGCGGAGCAGGTCACTGACCCGCATCGCTTTGAGGTTGGCGCTTACGTCCGAGGGAGCGCTCTCGGGAAAGAACTTCAGCACGTTGTCGTCCAGGCTGAGCTTACGCTCGGCGATGGCCAGCCCTACCGCGGTGGAGGTAAAGCTCTTGCTCAGCGAGAACAGGGCGTGGGGCGACTGGGCGTTGTAAGGGGACCACCAGCCTTCCGCCACCACGTGACCATGGCGCACGAGCATGAAGCTGTGCATCGAGTCGAGGTCGTGGTCGGCCGCCTCGACAAACGAGAGAACGGCGGCCGAGGAGACGCCCTGTGCCTCCGGGCTGCTGCGGGGCAGATCGGCCCCGAAACCGATGGCGTTGCCGGCCACGATCAGAGTGACGATGGAGAGACTTCTCATGCTCAGGACCTCCCGAATGTTATCCGCATGGGCTCAAGCCCATCCTACGTGCCTGTTCTTTGGCGTGTCAACGTCTCTTGAGACGTGCCACGATGTCGACCTGGAACGCGGGCGGTATGAGTTGCAGAGCACCGCCCGAGGCGGTGGCCTCACTGGCGGCCAGACGCTTGCCCGCAAGCGTGTCCCACCAGTCGATCGACCAGGCGCCGTCGTCGAGGCCCGCGAGTGTCACCCTCACATTGCTTGCAGATGTGGGGTTGGCCTCCATCGCGCCGTCCGGCCAGTCATAGGCGCGGTCGAGCAGCCAGACGAGCGCCTCATCATGAGCAGCGACGCCCAAGGGTGCCACCGATCCTTCGACCTTTTCGAAGCGGGCCGGACGCAGGTCCGCGCGACCGATACCGGTCCCTGCGAGAAAGCTGCTCAGGGCCGACCAGTGCTGGTAGAGGTTGGCGGTGTGAATGCTCTCCCACCACCAGGTCATGCCCGTGCCGACGGCACCGGTGAAGGCACCGCTCCAGATCGCCTGGTGCAGGGCGCGGAAGTGCGGGTCGGTGTCGGGCTTCCAGCCTTTCCAGTCCGTGCCGTATTCGCTGACAAAGAAAGGTTTCCGATATTTCTCGAAGAACTTGGCGGTCTTCACGGCCGTCATCCGTGCCGGGTGCTTCTCGTTGTAGGAGTGGTACTGGGCGAAGTCCATTTCGGGCAGGGCGAACAGGTCGGGCCGTTCGCTGCCGCCCGTGAAGCTCGACGTGATCAGGTGCCGGCAGGGATCGAGCGACCGCAACGCGCGGCCCATCTCGCGGTGCCAGGCGACTACGTCATCGTGTTTCAGGTACTTGTATTCGTTGTCGATCTCGTTGAAGAACTCCCAGGCGAGGAGGTTGGGAAAGGCGGACCAGCGGGCCACGAGGTAGCGCAGCCGCTTGGCATAGAGCTTCTTCGCCTCGTCGTTCGTGAAGAAGTCGTTCTGGGTTTGGCAGGGTCCGCCGTTGGTGGCGTTGTAGGGATGGCGCGGCCAGAAGTTGTTCCCGCCCCAGTAATCGGGCTTGACTTCGAAGATGCCGTGGTAGTCGAGGCAAAGCATGATGAAGACGCCACGCCGCTCCGCCTCGGCCAGGACGCGGTCGAGCCGCCAGGCATTGTCGAGGCGGTATTGGACCTTGTCGCCCTTATCCCACTCGATCCCGAACGCCTGGTGCCACATCCAGATGCGGATGTAGTTGATCCCGGCCTTCTGGTAGGCGGCGAGCCAGTCGTCGTAGTCGTAGGTACCGCGACGGCCATGCCAGCAGGCGCACAGGCCGTTCAGGAATAGCGGCGTGCCGTCGTCCAAACGGAAGTAGCGCCTGCCTTCGGGCTCGACCCGGGCCAAGCCAGGGCGCTTTCCGGCGGCAACCTCGATAGTGGTTTCTCCGCGTGCTGCCGGTTTGCCTGCGAGCGTGACGGTGGCCACCAGCGTATGGCGGCCCGCCTCCAGGGGCAGCCAACGGATGCGCCAACTTCCTTCGCCTTTGGGTGTGAGGACCTCGCGATTGCCTTCGAGTTTGCGGTCGTATTCCCGCTGGAAATAGCCGGGCACGCGCAGAGATTGCCCGGAAGGCTGTGTCACCTCAAGATCGAGCGTGATCGATTCGGGGTCGAAGGGATTGGCCGCAGTGGGCATGCCCTCGACGGAGATCTCGACCCGCTCGAAGACCTCGGGCTGGCCGGCGGGCACGTTAAGACTGAGTGCCCCGGCAGCATCACCGGCCCGAGTGACGCTTAGGAGCGACAAAAGAAGGAGACCGGCAATGCATGATAACCGCTTGGTCTGCATATTGACCCCTTTACCTACGAAGAGGACTGGTTGGGTGCCACGCCCAAACTTGTTGGCTTCGTCCCAGATCCTCGAGGTTGCTGGGATGCGGAGGGGATGTGGCGAGGCCATCCTGGCCTTGCTCTTTCGTGGCGAGGGCATCCTGCCCTTGTCTTCCTGGATATAATCAAGCTGATTCGGTTAGATGTTCCCATTGTGTCGTGCTCGGGCAAGTCCCATCAACGCGTATCCAATTCCTTGATGAAGATGCGGCGGAACTGGAGGAAAGAGGCTCCCCATTCTCCATCCTTGCGGTCGCCGTGATGCTGCAGCGCCAACGGGCCTCGGGCCGGGATGCCGGCCAACTGAGCGTTGTCGAGCACCCGTTGACCGTTGAGCGTGACGGTCAGGCGGTCCCCTTTCATGACGAGGTGGAAGGTGTTCCATTGGCCGATGGGTCGGTCCGCTCTGACCTTGGGCGTGACTCCGGCATGGACCGCGGGGGAGAGGGCCGGATCGGTCCGATAGCCGTAGACCTCGCCCGAGCCCACGGGCCAGCACCAGATGTTCACCTGGGACTTGTGCTGACCGCGCAGGAACACCCCGGAGTCCGTATTCGGTACCTCGATCAGCACGTCTTTGTCGGAGCGATCCTTCTTATAGGTCCCATCGGGGAGGATCACCTTCGCGCCCCGGTTGCGGTAGGGGCTTTCCTTGATCCGCCAGTCCACGAGCAATTCGAAGTCGCCATAGCTCTTGGTGGTCCACAGGTTCCGGTCACCCGGCCCCTCGTGGGGATCGCAGTCGATGACCCCCTCGACCACGCGCCAATCCTGGTTCGTGGGATTCTTCACGGTCCAACCGTCCAAGTTGGTTCCGTTGAACAGCGGCACGAAACCTGCCGGTGCGGTCTCATCGGGCCCGGGTACCACTGGTGGCGCAACGACGCGCGTCTCGGTCTTCTGGCAGGAGGCGGCGACCAACAGAAGTACGCTGACAAGCAACAACGAGCGTGACAGGAGGTGCATACCTACGTTCCTTTCCAGTCGTCTTGGTTACGCGATGCCGAGTTTCGCCTGGATCTCCTCCAGCGGGACCGCCTTGGTCTCCGGCATCCTCACGATCACCCAGACCAGTTGGAGCACCATCATGCCGGCGTAGAAAGCGAAGACGCGGGCCCCGGCCTGGCTGGCGCCGGGGGCATCCGCACTCCCCACCATCATGGGGAAGGTCCAGGAGATCGCGGCACACATGAACCAGTGGGTGAACGACCCCAGCGCCTGGCCGCGGGCGCGGACCCGGTTGGGGAAGATCTCGCTGATGAAGACCCAAATGACGGCGCCCTGACCGAAGGCGTGCGAGGCGATGAAGACCATGAAGCTGACCAGGACGATCGCGCCGCCCCGGTCGGTGGAGAAGGCCCAGGCGACGGTGCCCAGACTGGCGATGTAACCGAGGGAGCCGACGAGCATGAGCTTCTTGCGTCCGAAGTGGTCGATGATCGCCAGCGCCAGCATCGTGAAGACCAGATTCGTCAGGCCCACGATCACGCTCTGCAAGCGGGCGAAATCCACGCTGGCGCCGGCCATCTCGAAGATGCGCTGCGAGTAGTACAGCAACGCGTTGATCCCGGAGAGCTGATTGAACATCGCGATGAAGAAGGCCAGCAGGATGGGGCGCAGGTACTTCTTCTGGAAGAAGGGCTCCCGGACGCGGTGGTGCTCCAGGTCGATGGACTCCCGGATCGCCCGGAGTTCCTGCTCGACGTTCGGGATGCCGAGACGCTGCAAGACGGTGCGGGCTTCGTCGGCGCGACCCTGCGTCATCAGCCAGCGCGGGCTGGGTGCATTGCCCGGCAGCAGCAGGAGAAAGACCGCGGCGGGAAACGCCTCCATGCCGAAGATCCACCGCCATTCGACGTCCCCCAGGTTCAGGAGGCCGAGGATATAGTTGGACAAGAAGGCCAGCAGGATGCCGAACACGATATTGAACTGAAACAGGGCCACGAGCCGGCCGCGACTGCGGGCCGGGGAGATCTCGGCAATGTAGATCGGCCCGACGACCGAGGACCCGCCGACGGCCAGTCCCCCGATCCAGCGCGCGATGACGAAGGACCACCAGTCCCAGGCAAAGGCGCTCCAGACCGCCGAGACGAAGTACAGAACCGCCATTCCAAACAAGGTTTTCCGGCGGCCGAAAACGTCCGAGGGCTTGCCGGCCAGCGCGGCGCCGAGAATCGTGCCGATCAAGGCGCTGGCCGTCGTGCAGCCGTGCCAGAAGCCTGGCTTACCCAGGAAGCCGAAATGCGAAAAGCTAGCGGCCAGGGATTCATAAGTGCCCGCGAACATCTCCTGCAACGTCTGTTCCGCGCCGGAGATGACCGCCGTGTCGAACCCGAAGAGCAGTCCGCCCAACGCCGCCACGATCGTGCTTCGCAATAGAAATCCACGCGTTGTCATAACACCTGCCTGCCCAAGTCATTCTCTGTCCTCACGGCAGCGACAACCAAGCCACCGCAGTGAGCCGCACGCCGTCAACATACCACAGCCCCCGGGCAGGGGACAATCCCTGTTCGGGGTCCCGGGTTCCCGGGAATTGGCTTTGTTTCGCACGAACGGCCTTCAGCCGAGTGTGAAGGGTAAAGAGTCAAGTTTGAAGCCACGACCATGATCTTGCCTGTCTTGACACTTGACAATTCAGACTTAAAACTCCTTCCGAAATTGGCTTTGTTCTTCCAGGGCCCGTCGGGAGCCCGGTTCGTCGTAACTCCCCTTCCACAAAATAGTTGTCCCATGGTTGTGCTCGGGAGAAATTGGCCTGGTTCAATACTGTTGGGGCCAGGGTAACACTCGCTCGACTCACAATCAAGGCCGTGATTACTGTAAAGTCTTTTGCCACAATAGTTTACGCTCTCTCCGGAAGGGCTTCGGCCGGCGAAAAGTGTTACCCTGTCTTGAACCAGGCCGAGAAATTGGCTTTGTTTTGCAGGAACGCTTCCGACCGTCCGCCATGTTCGTAGTGCCGCCGCAAGGCGGTCCGGCGGAAGCTGGACGTGTGAAGTAGGAAGGCCCGGAGGACTCGACGCAGGTCTCTCCGGCTTCGGATGAGACTCCTTCTGAAATTGGCTTTGTTTTTCCAGGGCCCGTTGGAAGCCAGGTTCGTCGTAACTCCTTTTCCACAAAATACTTGTCCTGCATTTGTGCTCGGGCTGAATTGGCTTTGTTTCGCACAATCGATCCCGACAGGGGGCTCCCTTGCGGGTCCGCGCCCGTTTCTGGACATCTGGGCGCAATTGGCTTTGTTTCGCACGCTTGGTTCCGGCGCGGCACCCGGCTCGCCTTTGTGGGCCCGGGCTTGTTCTTGCCCATCCGCCGGAAATTGGCTTTGTTTGTACAACCGGTCCCATCGGCGGCACAGCCAGTCCTGCCGACCCCCGATCTGTGGCCCCTGATCCCTTCCCCCAGAAATTGGCTTTGTTTTTCCGGAACCTGTGACCTGTCCGATTCGTCATAACCCTTTTTCCATAAAGCACTTGTCCGTTCAAGTCGATGCGAGCAAATTGGGTTTGTTTCGCCCAATTGACTCCTGCGACGGGGGGCCGTCGCCCCGCGTCCCGCCGACCCCGTCTTGCCCAACGCCGTCATCCCACGGTTCGTGAGGCGCGAATTGGCCTTGTTTGTGCGCACAGCCGACCCATCGTTGCCGCCGGATGGCTGGTACTGAATTGGCTTTGTTTCTACAACCGCCTACCGGCTACTGACTACCGACTACCGCCGTTTGGCTTTGTTTCGTACAATCGATTCCCGCAGGGGACTCCCTTCCGCGTCTGCGCCCATTTCCGGACAGCCGGGGGCAATTGGCTTTGTTTGACGCGCCCGACAAAAGTCCCCGAGTCGGGCTCCGACACGCGTTTTTGGGCGGATATCAAGGTTCGATTCGGCTAATCCCGACTTTTGTCGGGCGTGTCTTGTTTCGCACAGTTGCTCCGGCCGGCGGCACGGTAGCCTTGCCGGCCCTTGTCCCTCTCTGTTCGTCCCGAAGTTGGCTTTGTTTCGCACCATTGCCCCGACCGGTGACCCCAGCACTCTTGCCGACCCCTGTCCCTTCCTGTCCGTCAGGAAATTGGCTTTGCTTTGCCGAAGCCTTGCCGGTCGGTGGCTTCTGTGGTCCTGGCAGGGCAGAATTGGCTTTGTTTGTAACACGGGTCGCCACCGATTGGCTTTGTTTGGCGCGACTGCCCCGCCACTTGGCTTTCTCTTGCGCGATCGCTCCTGCGACTTGGCTTTGTTTGTGCGCTCGGCGCGGCAGTGGAATCCTGGCGGGACAGAATGGTGGCCTCGCGGCCAAGCCGTCCCCGCCCGGAAATTGGCTTTGTTTGGCGCACAGAGCCCCAGGGGCGGCTCCGTTCCTGCCGGCCCGCATCCGTCCCTGTCCGTGTGGGGCAATTGGCTTTGTTTCGCACGCCGGACCCGGGAAAGGCCAGATGCTTCGGGGGCGAGGGCCGAGGAATGAACCCCTACGGCCCCTGTCCCCCAGACCCGGCCCACCCGGCGCCGCCGGAAATTGGCTTTGTTTTGCCATGATATTGTGCCCATCCAATTCGTCATAACTCTCTTCCCACCAATGGTTTGCCCTCTGTATCACCCTCCAGAAAATTGGCTTTGTTTCGCACGATAGGTCCACTGCGGCCTCTTACTTCAAACATCAGACTTCACCCCTTTAAACTGCTCCCGATTTATACGCGCCTCCCTATTACCTGCCATGTTGCATGAATCTGACGAAGAAAATGGATTTCGCCATCCTCCGAAATCGCCGTAAGTCCTTGGCCCGAAGTCAATAAAGAAAATTGTGGTGCCGGCCCATTTTGGGTTTGTGACTGTTGCACGAATCTGTTGATTCCTCCGGAGGAGACAGGGATTCAGTCCCCACGGGTTCTCGACGGGCTACCGACCACCGCCCCTTGAGAACGGCTCTTTGGGGAAAGCGCGAGAGGAACATCATGGGGTCTTGAGGGGCGGGGATCGCCCTCGAATTCCGGCCACGCCCCTCCCAGAGGCACCCGCACCTTGAGACGGAGGAATCCATGCTTGTCGTGCATAGCAGTCATGGGAGCCGGTTGTACACCGGCCTGGACGGGTGATGGAAAACCCTTGCAGTCGCACGGTTGGTTCAATAGAATCGGACGCTGCGGAGCGACCCATGGAATGAAAGGACATACGACGGCATGAGTTTTCAGGGTTTTTTCAACCCGAAGTCGGTGGCCATCATCGGGGCTTCCCGGCAGAAGGGCAAGGTCGGATATGAGATCTTGGCCAACCTGATCGCAGGCGGCTACGCGGGGAAGATCTTCCCCGTAAACCCGAAAGCCGATGAGATTGAGGGGCTTAAGTGCTACCCGGATCTGGCCACAATCGGTGAGACGCCTGATCTGGTGATTGTCATCGTGCCCGCCCAATTCGTGCCTTCCGTAATGGAGGAGTGTGCGAAGGTACGAGTCAAGTCGGTCATCATCATTACGGCGGGTTTCAAGGAGGTGGGGCCGGAAGGAAAGAAGCTGGAAGAAGAGGTGGTGCGGATTGCCCGGCGGGCAGGAATCCGATTTATCGGACCCAACTGCCTGGGCCTCATCGCTCCGTCCCACAAGCTCAATGCCAGTTTCGGAGGCGATTTGCCCGTCCCGGGGACCATCGGGTATATCTCGCAATCGGGTGCCCTTTTGGCGGCCATCCTGGATCTGGCCAATGCTAACGGCATCGGCTTCAGCAGCCTCGTCAGCATCGGCAACAAGGCCGATATCGACGAGCTGGACATCATCAAGGCCTTCGGCGCGCAGCGGGACACCAAGGTCATCGCCGGCTATCTTGAGAGCATCACCGATGGCGATGTGTTTGTGCGCGAGGCGGAAGAGATCTCCAACCGCAAACCCATTCTGCTGATGAAGTCCGGCGGTACGACGGCAGGGGCGAAGGCGGCCTCCTCGCACACGGGCAGTCTCGCCGGGGGCGAGGTCGCGTACGAATCGGCGTTCCGGCGGTCGGGCATCATTCGCTGTGACTCCATCAAGGAACAGTTCGATTTCGCCCAGGCGTTCGCCAATCAGCCGCTGCCGGAAGGGCCGAGCGTAGCTGTAATTACAAACGCGGGCGGGCCCGGCATCATGGCGGCCGATGCGGTTGAAGAGCGGGGCCTGACCTTCACCAAGCTCTCGGAAGAGACGATGAAGAAACTGGCGGAGAATCTGCCGCCCGCGGCAAACGTCCGCAACCCGGTCGATGTGCTCGGCGACGCCTTGGCCGATCGCTACGAGTTCGCTCTCCACGTGGTGCTCGACGACCCGAACGTCAACAGCGCGATTGTGCTGCTGACGCCCCAGGCGATGACGCAAGCGAAGGAGACCGCGGAGGCGGTCGTCAAGATCGGGAAGAAGAAGGGTAAGCCCGTGCTGGCCTGCTTCCTCGGCGCTTCCAAGGTGCAGGAGGGCGTGCAGATCCTGCGGCGGGGGAATATCCCGCAGTATGACTCGCCCGAAAGTGCCGTGGCGACGCTCCGGGTGATGGTCGATTACGTCCGCTGGCGGAACCGGCCGAAGCGGATCGTGCGGCTGTTTCCCGTCAATCGCCGCAAGGTGGAGAGCATCATCGAACGACACCTCCGCCAGGGCTTGCTCGATATCGGCGAGGCCGAAGCCAAGGATATCATCGAGGCCTACGGGTTCGCTACGCCGAAAGGCTCGATCGCCACGACCGCCGAGCAGGCGGCGAATATCGCCCAGCAGCTCGGCTACCCGGTCGTGCTCAAGATCTGGTCGCCGGACATTCTGCACAAGTCCGATGTGGGCGGTGTCAAAGTGGGCCTCAAGAGCGAGGGGGAAGTCACGGACGCCTTCGACCTGATGATGTACCGCATCCCCAAGAAAAAACCGGATGCCAACATCCTCGGCGTGCTGGTGCAGGAGATGGTCGTCACCAGCGGCAAGGAGGTCATCATCGGCATGCACCGGGACCCGCACTTCGGGCCGCTGATGATGTTCGGCATGGGCGGCATCATGGTCGAGGTCCTCAAGGATGTGGCCTTCTACCTGGCGCCGCTCACCGCCGAGGAAGCCAAGCAGATGCTCGTGAACACGAAAACGTATCATATTTTGAAGGGCGTGCGCGGCCAGGAAGGCGTGGATATTGAAGCTATTGCCGAGGGGTTACAGCGGGTATCCCAACTGGTGACCGAATTCCCCGAGATCAAAGAGATGGATATCAACCCGTATGTCGTGGGCGCTCCCGGCACGACTCCGATCGCGGTGGACGCGCGGATCAGTCTGGAAAAGAAGTGAAACGAACTGGAATAATGGAATGATGGAATAATGGAATGATGGGGAGAAGAGTGCCGTGGAGCGGCGGAACATCAACCGCGGCTACATGAAGTTGACCGTGTGGCAGGATGCGATTGCTTTCTATGTCCAGACAGTCTCGCTCTTTCGGAATTGGCCTTACGAGATGAAGCGTGTCGCGGGTCAACAGATTGCCAGCGTGGATTCCATCCACCGGAATATCGCCGAAGGTTACTGCCGTAAATCGTTGAAGGAGTATTTACAGTTTCTGAATGTCGCCTTGAGTTCCGCCGGCGAATCAGTCTCAGGATTGCGTGCCTATCACAAAGCCAAACAATTGGCCGACGCTGAATTTGAGACGATGGACGCCCAGGCCTACAAGATTGAGAACGAGCTCAAGCGACTGATCGAGAGTCTTCAGAAGAAGAGGCAAGATGGAACTTGGCAAGACGAGTTTTGATAGCACGGCAAAGGAGCAGCATGCCAGGAAGAGCTGGGGGGAGCTAGGTCCCCATTTCCCAGTATTCCATCATTCCACCATTCCATTATTCCAACATTCCAGTATTCCATCAGAGAAAGATACATGACCGAATTCGATTGGAAGGCCAAGTACAAGGATAAAATCAAGACCGCCGCGGCGGCGATGAAGCTGATCAAGTCGGGGCACAGCATTTTCATCGGCACCGGCTGTGCCCAGCCCCAGCACCTGGTCCGGGCACTCGTGGAGTACTCCGACCACATCTACGACGCGCATATCGTGCACCTGCTGACGATGGGCGAGGCACCCTACGTGCAGGAGAAATTCCGCGAGAAGTTCAAGATGAACAGCTTCTTCATCGCGGAGAACGTGCGGGAGGCGCTGGAGCGGGGCATCGGCGATTATACGCCGATCTTCTTGTCCGAGATTCCGATGGAGTTCGAGACGGGGCGGATTCCCGTCGATGTGGCGCTGATCTCGGTGACGCCGCCGGACGTGAATGGCCTGTGCAGCCTGGGGGTGTCGGTGGATATCGTGCAGGCGGCCGCCGCCAACGCCCGCTATGTGATCGCCCAGGTCAACAGTCAAATGCCGCGGACCTACGGTAACAGCTTCCTCCACGTGAACACGATTGACGTGCTCGTGCCCCATGACGAGCCGATCATCGAGATTCCGATCCCGGAACCCAACGAGACACTCCGCCAGATCGGCCAGAACGTGGCCCGGCTCGTGGATGACGGCAGCACGATCGAGTGCGGCATCGGCCGGATTCCGCAGGCCCTCGCCGAATTTCTGGTCTACAAGAAGGACCTCGGCATCCATACAGAGATGTTCAGCGACTGGATCGTCGACCTGATCGACTGCGGGGCCATCACGTGCGCCAAGAAGTCGCTCAATCGTGGCAAGGTGGTCGCCAGCTTCTGCATGGGCTCGCAGCGCCTGTACAACTACATCAACAACAATCCGTTCTTCGAGTTTTATCCGACGGAGTACGTCAACGACGTCAACATCATCAGCCAGCATGACCGCATGGTCGCGATCAACGTCGGGTTGGAGATCGATCTGACCGGCCAGGTGTGCGCAGATAGCATCGGTCCAAAGTTGTTCTCGGGTGTCGGTGGTCAGCTAGATTTTATTTACGGTGCCTCGCGCTCAAAGGGCGGTGTGCCGATCATTGCCATGCCCAGCACCAACGTTATGCGTGACGGCTCTGTCATCAGCAAGATCGTGCCCATGCTAAAGTTGGGTGCAGGTGTGGTGACCACCCGCAATCACGTTCGCTTTATCGTTACAGAATACGGTGTGGCAGAATTGTATGGTAAAACCATCCGCCAGCGCGCTCAAGCTCTCATTAATATTGCCGCGCCGCAATTCCGTGATGAGTTGAAGGCAAAGGCCAAAGAGCTTAATTACTCATAACCAGCCGAAAGGAGTTAGCCATGCA
>CAYHAJ010000316.1:0-9409 GCA_964354535.1 uncultured Pirellulales bacterium | reverse complement strand
GGCCCCGTCGTTGAACGAGTGGCGAAGCCTTCTGCGCCTGGCCGGTCGGAAGTCTTTCCGGCCAGGAACCGCCTCTTGTCCCCCGCAGGGAACGTGCGCGCGGCGGCGGCCAACCCCGGGCTGGAACCGCCCCAGCGAGCTTCGCCCCTGAACCGCCTCTTCTCTTCTCCGTCTTTCCGTCACCCTCTTGCTCCTTTGGGCGAAGTACGGAAGAACCGGATGAGCCGAAATTGGCTTTGTTTTGCACAAAGGTCCAGGGGTCAGGGGCCGGGTATCGGGTGTCAGGTTGCTGACCCCTGACCCCCGACCCCTGCCCCAATTGGCTTTGTTTCGCACGCACGTCCCTTGGGAACGCCGATCTCCCGATCGGCATCGTGCCGAAATTGGCTTTGTTTTTCGATAGCCCTGGCTCACTCATTTCTCCCCTAACCTTATTTCCCAACGGCAGTTACCATCGGTTTACCTGCCCCCCGAATTGGCTTTGTTTCGCACGATAGCTCTAACGGGCAAGAGCCAAGGGCAGCAATCAGGAGAAGCCTTGCTGCCCCCCGATCCCGGAATCCTGATCCCTGTCCAAATTGGCTTTGTTTCGCACGAATCTTCACGGCGGGGAGCCTGCCCCCGCGCAGGCGACCACGGCGCCGGAGCCAAGCCATCTCTTGCGACGGCCTGGGGATTGCTTCTGCGGTCTCGGTGTCTCTGTCGTGCAGTCATGGCGGCCCGCCAAGGGACAGCGATCGATGCTTCGCTGGTCACGTCAAACCCGTGGGGTCCCTGACCCCGCGGCTCGTTGCAGCCACCTCCGCCGGCGGCCGCGCTTTTATGATAGACGTTTCTCGACCAGTGTATGTTGTGCAAAAATCGAAAATACGGCGGAAATTGTCACCGCCCGACCAGCGCCAAGCCCGCAGGGCGAAAGACAAGAGCCGAGCGATTGATTGCTGGGGGACATTGCCCACCCGAGCTGCCGACTGAATGATTCCTAATTCGCGATGGGACCCCGCACCTCGAACCGGGTGATGCCGAATAGACGTGTGGGATTCCCACGAGAAGATCCCGCGACCGTCTTGACCACGGCTTGCTCATAGATGTCCCCGGAATTCCTCTTGTAGCTAATCTCCCATCTGGCTGGCCTTTGCGCCGAACAATTCCTCGGCATTATCGCAAAAGACCCTTCGGTGGTGTTCTTCAGGAATCACAGCTTCGATAAAGCGTCTATAGTTCGCCATCGAGCCTGAGATAACCGGCCAGTCCGTCGCATAGAGCAGGCGATCATAGCGATTCATGTAGCCCAGTGCATCCCTCAAGTCCCTGAGGACCAAGCCCGGCACGACATCCGGCAGGGAGTCGGCCTTCAGTGTCTAATCGGTACATCAAAACACCTCACCTTCGTTCTCAGGAATGCCCCGGATTGTCATGGCGCCATCACTTCTCTACCTTGCGACCTTCTTCCTTCCACCACGGCTTCCACGTCTTGCCATCGTCCACAGAGGCTTCCACGGCACCGGTATACCGGCTCCAATCCGACACGTACTTCAGCACGATCTTCAGCAGTACCTTCTTCCCTGTTCCGGTCGTCATGCTCGAATTGGCCGTGTAGGTCTGTCCATCCAGCGTAGCCGTCGCAACCGATATGCTTCCCTCGCTCTCGAATACGTGCTCTATGTAGTTCTTAGCCCTCGTATCGTACCCGGTCATCCGGATCATACTCGTCTTACCCGCGGGGTTATTGTCCTCGATCCTCGACTCCAGGAAGAAACCGTTCAGAATGAATCGGTTCGTAAACGTGCCAAAGTACTTGCCCGCCCCGCCGTAGGGTAGTCCATCCGTCGGAGGATCGAACTGCTCTCCCTCACAGCTCCAGTCTCCTGATCTCAGGACGAAGCCGGGATGCGCCGCCCAGGATCTCGTTCATTGCAGACTCATGAGTGGCTACGCATTGCCAACGACCGTCGCGCCTCAGCCAGGTATCCGTGAAGAAGAACTGGCCGGTCTTGTGGTTCTTGTCAGACCCCTTGATAAGGCCCTTCACCACGGCTGCACCGCCAATGACCTGAACCCTGAGGTTCTCGGCGGTCATGGACGTGAAGGGAAAGTCGTCGGATTGGACCAAGCGGAGCATTTCAGGCTTGGTTATGGTTGTTCCCTCTGAAGTCACGAGCGCGTACTCGTCGGCCATGAAGCGGGCGACATCACCGCGTGTGGTTTCGGTGTGTAACCACTCGTGCTGCAACCGGACCAACTCTTGCTCATCGCTGCTGTCTGCAACTCGGGTGAACACGTCCGTTGAATCAGGCTGCTGTTTACCGTCAGACAACCCTCTGGTCGCGCGCCAAGTGAACCGGTTCGGACCCTCGAAATGAACTACCTCGCAGCAAGCTGCGAGGTATCGAAACAATCGGCTTACCGCTTCCACGCGGCAAGCCGCGGGGAATGAACCCGAATGATTCAATGCGGACATTTCCCGCAGTTGGTGCACCAGATACGACACCCTTCACTTGTCCCTCCATCACGGTCTCGGATAGGATCTTCCCTTGCATTTCCCCGTACGCACAGCCTTCACCAATCATGCCGCTCCACATCATGATTAGGCCGTCATCCGACATGCCGTCCCAGTGGACAGAGCCGTGTCTGTCAACAGGTATTTTGAGACGCGATTACCGGTTTTACCGCGGACCCAGCGGACACCTCGTCAGGGACATGGGGTGGAGCCGCACGAATTCCCGGAGTCGTAGAACTCTGTCTACTCCAGCGCAGGCGCCATTTCGCGCAGGTGAGCCGTCGCGCGGTGCTTGGAGGCAAAATCGTGGTAGGCCCGCTGCACCGCGTCCTCCGACAGATCCAACACCTGGGCGGCGTCATTGGCCGATATCTCATGCTCCCAGGCGTAAAGGAGGTGGTCCAGCTTGTCAAAAGGAATGCGGAAGAAGAACTCTTGATCGCTGACGGGAAGACTGAACGTGTCCGGACTGGGTTGACGCGCGATGATTTCCGGAATGACATGGAGATATTCGGACAGTTGATAGATCTGGTTCTTGTAGAGGTGGGCCAACGGCTCGATGTCCATCCCGCCGTCGCCATACTTGCAGAAATCCCCCAGGACGTACTCGGTTCGGTTCGTGGTTCCGCCGACGAGGAAGCCGCGTCGTTCGGCTTCGGCATAGAGATGCAGCATGCGCGCTCGGATCTTGATGTTGGCGAACGACGTGATGGCGCGAAAGCCGTCCAAATCCAGACGTTTCTTCTTCATTTGTCCGTCGGGCATTTGCACTTGCAGGCAATAGAAATTGAACGAGTCCCGTTCCAGGAGGTCCGTGGGAAGCGCTATGTTATACTTGTAGCCCGGCTCATACTCCGGAATCAGCTTCCGGATGAACTCGTCGCGCCGGCGATACGGGACGATACTGTCCACGGTAGAGGTGATAGGGACGACGTGATGCTCGATGCCCAAGGCCTCGGCATGTTTCGTGGCATATTCGCTGCTGATCGGATTGGACTCCTCTTCCGGAAGCATCAGCCCGACCACTTTGTCTTTCCCGACCGCATGGACGGCCACCGCCGCCGCACAGGCGGAGTCGATGCCACCGCTCAAGCCGATGACGATTCCCTTCCTGCGAAAGACGACGTTCAGTTGCTCCACAATGAACTGCGAGAGCTTCCCCAATTCTTGTGCCGGATCGATTCGCAACACATCACGGTCGAAACGCATCTGCAACCTCCTCGGAAGTCGTGTTGGCCCACGGGAACGGATTTCCTGATCCGGACGAGCCGGAACCTGCCCTCAACCTGAAATCGACACGACGGTTGCCAAGGACACCCTGGACGCCAGTCGCCTTATCGGACGTTTCCCGTAGGGCCTTCACTCGGCAACGGCGCCGGTCTCCTAACTTACGAATATACGGTCATTCCCCCGAGGAACTCCAGTCAAAATGCTCCCTTGCACCGCGACAGGTGCACGTCACACGTCTTGCAGGTAGATTCTCGGTCGGAAGCGGGTCTTTGGCTATGTCATCGGCTCAGGATTCTGACCGTACCCTGATCGCCGTTGACTTCGACGGTGTCGCCGGTCTTGATGAGGCGCGTCGCCGGGCCGACATTGACCACGGTCGGGATCCCGTATTCCCGGGCGATGATACTGCCGTGGGACAACAGACCGCCCTGATCGAGCACAATCCCCGACGAACAGACCAGATACGGCGTCCAACCCGGATCCGTGAACGGCGCCACGAGAATCTCTCCGGGCAGCACGTGGCTTTCATCCTCCACACTCTGAATCACCCTGGCCTTGCCCCGAACGATTCCCGGGCACACCGCCAATCCGTTGAGGATCTCTGCCCTGGCGTCCTCCCGGACCGGCGGCCTCGTCTGCGGCTGGAATCGTCCCAGCACCGTAATCGGAGGAGCGATGTCGCGAAAGCTCTCATATTCGGATTTCCTCCGTTCGATCCTGGCCTGCGTATCCCCATCCGATGCGCCCGCCGCGACGGCCCGCATCTGGGCCAGAGTCAGGAAGAAAACGTCCTCCGGGCGGCGGAGCACGCCCTGGGCGTGCCACCGATCCCCCAGCGCCAGGAGCAGCCGGCGCCACGTCATGAACAGGCGAATGAGGTGATCCTTGGAGTTCTCCCGCACCATGACAAAATGCTGCGCCCGCGTCACGAGACGGTTGAAGGCCGCTCTTTTGAGGGGGTTCTTCAGCCGCGCGCGGCACTCTTGCACCAATTGGCGTCGCTGCTCCGTTCGCTGGCGCCACGCCGTCACCACATGGGTCTGCTCCAACGCCGACAGGAAACTGCGGACCAGGGACAGGATATAGTCGGGTCGCTCACACCAGCGCGCATTGTAGAGCTCGAATTCACCCCGCGCATGATGTCCATGGTTCCGCATGTACTGGGCCCAGCTCTGGAGGAACTGGTCTGACCCCTCGACCGGCCGGAGGGCCTGCGAGACCTGCTCCCACGTATCTCCCGACAGAAGAGCGGATTTGACCGGAGGATGGCGGCCGGCCTCTTCGGCCAATTGCCACAGATCGAGCCCCGACCGGGCATCCGTCATGTCGCCCACGCCAATCAGCAGACCGTTGGCGAAACCTTCGCTTTCGCCGAGCCACCGCGTGCACACTTTGCGCAGCAACATAAAAGCCGCAATCGCGACGCCGCCGGAGATCGAGCCGTGACGGGCGCGAGAGATGAATTGCCGGAGGTATTCCACCGATTGGTTCAGATGGTCGAGGATCTCCCTGCCGGACAATTGCTTCAGGTCGAGCGTGTCAAAGTCCTGGACCACGCGCTGCAGATCCGCGAGCGCGCGTTGCGCCTTCCTCTCCGTAAAGAAAAGCGCGTGAAAGAAGTTGCCGGGCAGCTTCAACAGGGCTTTGCCGAAGTGCGTTTTCACTTCGGCACAGTCCTGCGTGGCCAGTTCGATCCATCTGGGGGCTTGGTCTCCGGGGGCGGTATCGCCAAAGATCGTATTGAGCCTGGCGTGCCGCACCAGGGGCAGTTTGCGGGCGATTCCCAGCAGCGTGTTGAGATTTGCATAGCACCGCCCGGCCACCAGGCCGACTACGGGATTACTTCCGCGGTCGAGGCCCATCATGTCCAGCACCATGTTCAACGTAGATTCCAGCAGATCGGACATGAGCGACCATGTCGAGGGCGTCAGCACGTCCGGCATGACTTCTCTCGTGTTGACGCAAGACCACACCTGGCGCTCTTCCCAGGAAGGCTCCTTCCGCATCGTCGTGATGGCCCGGCTTTGGAGAATGCGCACCTCCGAGCTACACACGGCCCACTCAATATCCTGAGGACACTGGTAATACTTTTCGATCGCGGCGGCCAGGTCGAACAGCTTGGCCATCGTGGCCTCGTCAATGCAGGGATCCCGCACGGTACGTGCGCCGTCTGCCTGTGCCGGGTCAGCCTTCCCTGCTCTGTCCCTGCGCATTTGTTCGGACAGGCTTTGTCGCACCACGGCGCGCGTGAGCTTGTCTATGATAAACCGATCCGGAGCCACACGCCCCGCCACCAGGGCATCTCCTACGCCATAGCAAGCTTCGATCACCAGCCGGTTCCTGTCCTGTGCCACCGGGTCCGCCGTAAACATCACCCCCGAGGCGTCGGCGCACACCATTTGTTGAACGATGACCGCCATCCCTATGTCGTTGCCGCGCAGCTTGGCTGACTGCCGGTAACCGTAGGCGCGGTCCGACCACAGGGAGGCCCAACACCCCTTGATGGCGTCGCGGCACTGCTCCACATCCCGGACGTGCAGATAGGTCTCGTATTGCCCGGCAAAGGAGCGCTCCTCCAGGTCTTCGGCCGTGGCAGAGGACCGGACTGCCATCGGCATGATCCGCAGCCGGTCGCAGCATTCCCTGATCGAGTCCCACAGACGCGGCAACAAAGGCTGGTCCACGATGGCCTTTCTGATCTGCGCCAGGAGCGCGGCGGGTCGCGCCGAAGCGTCCGCCAGCGCCGCCACCATCTCGTGGAAGCCCGGGATGCTTTCGACATGGTTCTTATACCCGGATGTTGTTATGGAGAAACCATCAGGCACCGGCAGACCCCAGTGGCTCATTTGCGCCAGATGGAAGGCTTTGGGCCCCACCAAGTCAGCATCCGATTCGGTAATAACCGCGAATGGCAGGACGACTCTTGTTTCAGGACCCATGGGATCTCCCATACACCAAGGCGTAAACCCTCCCATGAATCAGCATACCATATTACAGAACCAATTCATAGGAAACCCGCTTTCGCCAAGGGCGGAGCCCAGCCTGCCCCCGCGCAGGCGGGGGATGCCACCCTGATGTGGAGTGCCTGAGGATCAAGACGCTGCGTGGTTGATCGGTTGGGTGCTGGCGGTCACGGAGTTGTTTTGTTTGCCCGGGACCGCACGGCTTCGATGAACTTGGGCGGATTGACGATCGGTCCGGCCGAGGTCTGCGTGGCCGTGGCGGTCCACAACTCCACGATCTGCGCCGGCGGGATCTCGGGATCGATCTGGAAGGCCAGGGCCGCCAGTCCGGCTAGGTAGGGCACAGTCCAGCTCATGCCGCCCTCGACCCAGTACGTATACGCGTCGGGTCCCTCGTGACTGGCGGTCGCGCGGTTGCCCGCGGGGACGCACAAGGCGGCCCTCGGGCTGGAGTACCGTCCGATTCGGTAGCAGGCCGGATCGTTCGGGTCGCCGTTCGGATCGCGGCGCAGCGTGGCCAGCCGCAGAAACGCGGGATCGCAGGTCACGACGAGAATGCCGTTTTGCGCCGCCTTGTCCACGGCGGCTTTCCACAGGTCGAAATCGGGCCATTGTGAGAACATTCCCAGGGAGATGCTCACGACCCGAATCTTCGGCCGGTCGGTCAGGGTCTTGTTGAATTCGATGATCTTCTCCAGTTGCTCCGCCCAGGGCTGGTTGGCCTGCCATTTCCACGGGGGAACCGCGTAGTAGTAGAGCGCGGCTTTGGGCGCCACGCCGCACTTGACGCCGACGGCGATGCTGCAAACCGGCGGGCCGTGCATCTGCACGGGAACCCACGGTACATCGATCGGCTCATAGTGCACCAATTGGCTGGCGTATTCCTGATGCTCTTTCAGGAGCGGCTGGTCGATGATGGCGATCCCCACGCCGTGGCCGTCGATGCCCTGCGCGTGCAAGCCGGCCACGCCCAGGCCGGGGCCCTTGCCTTCCTCCAGGCGTCGCATGGGGTCGAAACCTTCGGGGAGTTTGTCTCGCGGGGGCCATTGGGTCCGGCTGTCAAAAGGCATCTTCTCCAGCGTTGTCTTCTGCTCGCGGAGGTCGAGACCCGCCAGCGAGACGCCCGCGAGTCCCCAGAACGGATCGAACTTGGCCAGATCGGACGTCGAGCGGAGCACAACCTGGCGATTGCGGCCGATGTCAATGGCGCCCCCTTTCTTGAGCCCCAGGATGGAGTCGAGCCAATCGACGTTGAGCCTCAGCTCCTGAAGGGTAAAGGAGGCTGCGAAGCCTCCGATCCGCCTGAACCGGGCCGTCAGATCGGGATACTGAAGGGTCAGCATCTCCATGTCCCCGTCCCGACTCCCTTTCTCACTCTGAGCCGGGCCGAGCAGGGCCTTCAACTCCTCCGGCGTGGTGAGTTTATAGGCGATCTTGCCCTCACTGGCCGCTTGGCGTGCCTTTTCCACGAGAGATTCCGTGGGCGGTGGCGTCTCCTGAGCCGCCCAGAGGGTGGTCGCGTACAGGCTGATCAGCACCACGAAGATCTTCCATCTGTTCCTCATTTTGCCTGCTCTCCACGTTGGTTTGCCAAGCCGGAGCGGCTTGGGCTGTTTCTCGTTATAAACCGCGGGGACGAATTATCACACTGTCATAATAAGACGGTCGGCGGGGCTATTTGTTACCACCACCGGGGAAGAAACGCCGCCGTATGGCCCAATGGCATTATGAGCCCGGATCGACTATGATGCTCGGGTCGTACAACGGTAGACCGAAGTATCCTCTGATCCAGGAGTGCCGTGAATGAGAGATTGGCGTCGCGTTGTGTGGGGGATGGGTTTGACGGTAGTGTTTGCGGGGCCGGCTTTCGGGACCGACTGGCCGCAGTGGCGGGGGCCGTTCTTCAATGGCTCGACGGATGAGAAAGGGCTGCCCGCCTCCTGGAGCAAGACGGAGAACGTCGCCTGGGTCAGCCCGCTGCCCGGGCCGAGCGGGGCCACGCCGGCGATCGCCAACGGCAGGGTGTTCCTGACCTCGACGATCAAGGGGACAACCGAATTCGTGGCGCTGTGCTTCGATGCCGGGACCGGTAAGGAGCTCTGGCGAAAGCCCGCAGGCTCCGATCCGCGCAAATTCGCGCGCAACAACATGGCGTCACCGTCTCCCGCGACCGATGGTAAGAGGGTCTTCTTTCTTTTTGGCAACGGGGCGTTGCTCGGCTTTGATTTCGACGGCAAAGAACTCTGGTCGCGCAACATCGAGAAGGAGTACGGCAATCTGTCGCTGCAGTATGGCTACAGCAACAGCCCGTTTCTCTACAAGGGGAGGCTGTACCTCACCGTGATTCGGCGGGACAGGCCCTATCGCGATCCGCCGGCGGACGGCCCGCTGGATTCGTTCATCGCCGCCCTCGATCCGGCCACCGGCAAGACCCTCTGGAGGCAGCCGCGAACGACCAACGCCTTCGATGAAGGCATGGAGAGCTACAGCACGCTTGTTCCCTTCATCCGCAACGGCAAGGTCGAGTTGCTGATGACCGGGGGCGACTTCATCACCGCCCACGACCCAGCTACCGGGAACGAGCTCTGGCGCTTCGAGCACTGGCACGAGAAGGTCCGTGACTCACGGGTCATTCCTTCCCTCGTGACGGGGGACGGGCTGATCTTCGGGTCGCGGCACAAGCATAACCCCGTTTTCGCTCTGGAGCCGCCCGCGG
>CAYHAJ010000315.1:0-13944 GCA_964354535.1 uncultured Pirellulales bacterium | reverse complement strand
CGATACCTCGCAGCTTGCTGCGAGGTAGTTCATTAAGGAATGACTGCAATGGCCAAACAATTGAATGTCGGCATCATCGGCTACGGCTTCATGGGCCGTACCCACTCCAACGCCTACCGCAAGGTCACCAATTTCTTCGACGTGCCGTATGAGCCCGTCCTCAAAACCATCTGTGGCCTGGACGAAAAGGAGGCGAAAGCCTTCGCCGGCAAATGGGGCTTTCAGTCGCACACGACCGACTGGCACAAGGTGATCGACGACAAGAAGATCGACGTCGTGGACATCTGCGTGCCGAACAACTATCACGCGGAGATCGCCATCGCGGCCGCCCAGGCGGGCAAGATGATCATCTGCGAGAAGCCGTTGGCCCGCACGGGTAAGGAAGCCGAGCCGATGGTCGAGGCTGTGGAGAAGGCGGGCGTCGCCAACCTGGTCTCCTTCAACTATCGCCGGGTGCCCGCGGTGACGTTGGCCAAGCAGCTCATCGACGAGGGCCGGCTCGGACGCATCTTCCACTATCGGGCCAATTTCCTCCAGGACTGGACGATCTCGACCAAGGTGCCGCAGGGCGGCATGGGTACCTGGCGGCGCGACGTCAAGGCGGCCGGCTCCGGCGTGACGGGCGATCTGCTGGCCCACTGCATCGATACCGCCCTGTGGCACAACGGCCCTATTGCCTCGGTGTGCGCCATGACCGAGACCTTCGTGAAAGAGCGGATGAACGTGGACACGGGCAAGGTCGAGCCGGTCGGCATTGACGATGCTTGCACGTTCTTCTGTCGGTTCCAGAACGGCTCGCTGGGCAATTTCGAGTCCACCCGCTATGCCCGCGGTCACAAGGCCCTCTACACCTTCGAGATCAACGGCGAGCACGCCTCCATCGCCTGGGACCTCCACGACCTGCACCGGCTCAGCTACTTCGATCATCGCGATGACTCCGTCGTGCGCGGCTGGCGGTCCGTTCATGTCACCGACGGTGACATGCCGTACATGGGACATTGGTGGGTGCCCGGCCTGCAAATTGGCTACGCGGAGACGTTCGTGCACCAGGTGGCGGACTTCATGGAGTGCGTGGCGAAAGGTCAGCCGGCGGCGCCGTCGTTCCGCGAGGCCCTGGGGACCCAATACGTCTGTGATGCGATCCTGGCTTCGGCCAAGAACGGCAAGTGGGAGAAGGTGAAGGCATGAAGATCGTGTCGCGGCGGCGGTTGCGCGGCTCGTTGCGGTTACGTCGAGCGTGCAACGGCGTAAAGTACGCCTAACGCAACCGTCCGACGAAACGAGCTTCGCAACCGCAACCGGTTGACAATCCGGGAAAGGAGTAATGGCTATGGCGGTGAAAAGGATTGTAGCGCGGGCCTTGGAACAGGGGCGGGGCATTTTGCGTCTGGCGCCCAACTGGGTGCCGCGTTCGTTCTGCGTGCCGGGGCGGCGGATCAAGCTGCACCCGGATGACTACTACGCGATGGGCGGTGAGCGGGGCGGCATCGACGAGCGGTGGTTCTCCTCGACGACACCGGCGGACAACGGGCCCCTGACCTCGCCCAACGAGGGCCTCAGTTTCATCGTTTTCGAGGATGGCGACAAGACCGAGCGCGTGCTCCTGCGCAGCGCGGTCGACGACCTCCAGGGCGAGATTATCGGCAACCGCCTCTGGAAGAAGCATCAGCGCTGGCCCATGTACTCGAAATTCTTCGATAATAAGGCCGCGCTGCCGCACCATATCCATCATCGCGACAAGCACGCGAAGCTCACGGGCCAGCTCGGCAAACCCGAGGCCTATTACTTCCCGCCCCAGGCCAACAACTACGGCGGCGATTTCCCCTACACCTTCTTCGGCCTCAACCCGGGCGTGACCAAAGACCAGGTCCGCCAGGCCCTGCTGGACGCCGCGGAAGGCCGAGACAATTCGATCACCTCTCTGGCGCCGGCGTACCGACTCGATCCCGGGACCGGATGGGACGTCCCGCCGGGTGTGCTGCACGCGCCGGGCAGCCTGTGCACCTACGAGCCGCAGAAGGCCTCGGACGTCTTCGCCATGTACGAGAACGTCACCCACAACCAGGTCGTGCCCAAAGAGTTGTTGTGGAAGGATACGCCGAAGAACAGGCAAGGCGACGTCGATTGGCTGCTCAGCGTCATCGATTGGGAGCTCAATGTCGATCCGGATTTTGTCAAGAACCGCTTCATGCGGCCCAAGCCGGTCTATCCCGTGAAGCAAATGGCCAAGCAGGGTTTCCAGGAGAACTGGATCTGCTACAAGTCCACTGCCTTCAGCGCCAAGGAGCTGACGGTCCAGCCGGGGGCGACCGTGACCATCAAGGACAACGCCGCCTACGGCTTCATCATGATGCAGGGCCACGGCACCCTGGGTGTCTGGAATATCGAAACGCCCACGATGATCCGGTATGGCCAGCTCACGTACGACGAGTTTTTCGTTACCGAGCAGGCTGCCAAAGAGGGTGTCACGATCACGAACCCCTCCCGGGCCGATCCCATCGTCATGCTCAAGCACTTCGGGCCGGAGAACCCCGACCTGAAGATTGAATAAGACCGCGGTTCGGTTTTTCGGATGGGAGAATCGAGGTGCGCTGACTCCAGCGCACCTTTCTTTTTCAGGAGCTCACGTGGAGCTGGCGCCGCTTTATCTTCCGATCCGCAAGGTGGACAACGTCCGGCACGCCTATCTCGGCCTGGAGGGGACGATTCTGTTGTTCGGCCAGCGGCAGGCGGCCATTGATTCCGAGTTCATGATCCCGGTCGAGCTGGTGACCATCTCGGAAGGCCTTCGATTCGAAGGTCGACGATTGATCGCGGCCGTGCTGTCTCTGCTGGTGCCACTGGTGCTTTGCATAGTGCTCTTCATGCTGTTCTTCCGTTCTGCTTCAATCGGGAAGATGGACGACTCGATCAAGTGGGTTTTGGCGATCGCGCTCTTGGCAATGCCTCTCGCGGGGCTCGTTGCCTTCCTCATCCTGTTAGTCATGTTCTTCTTCAGAGTCCAAACCATCCGGTTCGATATTCGTTCGGGCGGCTCCGTTGACGATGCGTCGACCGGCATGACCATCGAATTCTACCGGAGCCGCAAGCAGGCGACCGAGATCGACAGCTTCCTTGAAAAGACCCGCCTGCGGCAGGGGCTGGTGGGCGAGTCCCTGACGGCCCCGGTCCATCGACCCGCCGGTTTCACCAAAGAGCATTCCGTCGTACCTCGGCTCGCGGCGCTGCTGTGGCTGGCCAGTCTGCCGGCGCTATTGACGGGCAAGATTCCGCTCCTGGTCTTGCCGGTGGCGGTGCTGATCTGGTTTGGGCACCGGCAGATTCGCTGCCTGCGACAGCCGCGCGAATACCGTCAGGCAGTCCGCCGTTACCTGCGGGGAGACTACGACGACGCGATCGATCTCCTGGAGAATCTGCGCGGCCGCATCCCCGAGTATCTCCCTACCTATTTCTGCCTGGCAGAAGCCTGCATCCGCGGCGGGCGCTTTGACGAGGCGCTGGAGGCG
Source organism: uncultured Pirellulales bacterium (assembly GCA_964354535.1). GTDB lineage: Bacteria > Planctomycetota > Phycisphaerae > Sedimentisphaerales > Anaerobacaceae > PLanc-01. Next base: position 10,438 of record CAYHAJ010000315.1, on the reverse strand, counting down.
ACAGCCTGCTTGGCGCATGACTTCCCGGATGTGGCCCGCCATATGGAGGCCGACATCTGGCTCTACCGGAGAATCGACGAGCGGCGCCAGCCCATGGCGTAGCGTGTCATTCCGGGGATGCCGCCCGTTGCGCTTCGGAGGTTGTGCCTCCTCGCGCAACGTCGTGGGTCTTTTGGGCGAGCGGGGAGGCTCGCCCCACGAAGAGACGAGCCTTGGAGCAGGGCCTTGCTTATGGTATAATAACGGAATGTTCCACGTTGGCACACTGGAGTGGGGTCAAAGCAGGAGGATCGGATGGGCAAGGGCCTTGGTCCTGCTATTGGCATGGGTCTTGAACGCGGGCCTGCCCGCGACCTGCCGTGTGCAGGCGGCGACCGTTCCGCTGGCGATCAACGAGTTCATGGCGGCCAACGGTGGTTTGGCCCTGGACCCGCAGGGTCACTCGGATGACTGGGTCGAGATCTACAATGCGGGCAGTCAGGCCATCGACATGGCGGGAATGTACGTGACTGACGATCCCGCCGTTTCCCGGAAGTGGCGGGTCCCCACAAACGCCCTGCAGCTTACGGAGGTTCCGGCGAAGGGCTACGTCCTCATCTGGCTCGACGGCCACACGGCGGATGCAGGTTTGCACGCGTCCTTTTCCCTGGATGCCGAGGGGGAGCAGATCAGGCTCTTCGACACCGATGGCGTGACGTTGATCGACTCGGTCTCCTTCAAGCAGCAAAGGGGCAATCTTTCGTACGGCCGATTCCCTGATGGGCTCGGCAAATGGTCGTTTCTGACCGCCGCGACGCCGCAGGCCGCCAATGCTCCCGCGTATCAGGGCGTGGTGGCTGATACGAAGTTCAGTCATGACCGTGGGTTCTACGAGGCGCCCTTTGACGTGACGCTTCGATGCACGACGCCGGGGGCGACGATCTATTACACCCTCGACGGCAGCGAGCCCGCCGCCCCGGGAGGACGGTTCTCGCTGGGGAGCGTCTACACCGGTCCCCTCCGCATTACGAAGACCACCTGCCTGCGGGCGCGGGCCCTCAGAAACGGCTGGCTGTCAACGAACGTGGACACCCATACGTACGTCTTCCTGGCCGACGTGATCACACGCAAGCAGGCGGACGTCCTGGCACGCGGTTATCCGGGCAGGTGGTTCGGCGCCTACCCGGCCGACTACGAGATGGACCCGCAGATCTGCACCGACGCGGCCTATGCGAATCTGATGGACGATGCCCTGTTGGCCATCCCGACCCTCTCGCTTGTGACGAACAAGGACAACTTCTTCAGCCAGACGAACGACCCGCAGACCGGCGGTATTTACGTCTACACCGGCCATTCCAGCACGGGGGGCCGGGACTGGGAGCGGCCCGTGTCCGTCGAACTTTTCACAAAGGACGGGACCAAAGAATTCCAGGTGAACGGCGGCGTCCGGATTCAGGGCGGCGAGAGTCGCAATCCGCCGAAGTGTCCCAAGCACAGTCTCGGGCTGCGCTTCCGGAATGAGTATGGCCCGAGCCGGCTGGAGTTCCCGTTGTTCGACGGCAGCCCCGTGGAGTCTTTTGACGCACTGCAGTTGCGGGGCTTCTTCAATAATGCTTGGACCCACTGGGACCCGAGTCAGCGGCTGCGGACCCAGTATATCCGCGACCAGTGGATGCACGATTCCCTTCTTGACATGGGTAACGTCGACGCCGGTCGCGGGCTCTACGTGCACCTGTACCTCAATGGCATCTACTGGGGCCTGTACCTCATCCAGGAGCGGCCGGTGGCCTCTCACTACGCGGCCTACAACGGCGGTGATGAGGACAGAATCGATGCGATCAACGGCAACCGGACCCCGGCGACGGACGGAACAACCCAGGCCTGGAATGAACTCAAAAGCATCGTCGCGAGCAGGAATTGGGCCCGTATTGAGCAGGCGATGGATATCGACAACTTCATCGACTGGACTCTGCTCGGCCTCTTTGCCGGCAATCACGACCTCAAGACGGACGGGAACTGGCGGACCGCCGGCGGTGGGCCGGACCGAAGGCCCTGGCGATTCTATAGCTGGGATGGCGAGCAGGTGCTGGTGAACGTCAACCAAAGCGGTACCAGCCCGGCCGCCGATCCCACGGGACTACTCAGTCCTCTGGAGAGCATCGAGGAGTTTCGCCTCCGGTTCGGCGACCGAGTCCACAAGCACCTGTTCCACGGCGGCGCCCTGACGCCGCAGCAGAATGCCGCACGTTGGACCCGGCGAGCAAACGAGATCGACCTGGCCGTGATCGCCGAGTCCGCGCGGTGGGGCGATTACCGCCGGGATATGCACCAGTACAGTTCGGGGCCCTATTTACTCTACACCCGCAACGCCCATTGGATCCCGGAAAAGAACAGGCTCCTGAACGACTACTTCCCACGTCGCACCGACATCGCTCTCAATCAGTTCAAGTCGCGCGGACTCTATCCAAGCGTTGGCGCCCCTGTCTTTTATGTCATCGGCACCTATCAGCATGGCGGCCACGTCGCTTCCCGCGGCACGCTCTCGATGCAGGGTGCGACCGGTACCGTCTGGTACACGCTGGATGGGACCGATCCTCGAGTCATGATGGGCGGACCTGCCAATGAGCTCAAGCTGGTGGCGGAGAACGCTGCCAAGCGGGTCCTGGTCCCCGCGGGACCGGTCGACAATGCGTGGCGGGGCGGCCGGACCTTTGATGATTCCACCTGGATCGGTGGCACGGGGGGCGTCGGTTTTGAGCGAAGCAGCGGCTACGCGCCGTTTTTCAAGATCGATGTCAAGAGCCGGATGTATAACCGCAATGCCACGTGTTACGTGCGGATTCCCTTCAACATGTCGGCGGCAGACCTCGGCGGTCTCTCCAATCTGATCCTCCGCGTGCGCTGTGATGACGGTTTCGTGGCTTACCTCAACGGTTCTGAGATTGCCAGGAAAAACTTCACGGGCGAGCCCGCGTGGAATTCGACGGCCCGGGTCGTGAGCACCAACGCCGTTGACCTCGAACCCTTCAATGTCACAGCGTACATCAGCCGCCTGCAGCCGGGACAGAACATTCTGGCCATTCACGGGCTGAATCAGTCCGTGATCAGCCTCAATTTCCTGATCTCGCCGGAGCTGGTCAGTGATAAGAGGACGACTGCCGGTGTCCCAGTGGGCGGGGTCTCGCCGCTGGCCGTGCGCTACGCCTCACCCATCCCGCTCTCCAAGAGCGTCCGGGTCAAGTCACGGGCATTGAGCGGCGCCACCTGGAGTGCCCTGAATGAGGCGATCTTCGCTGTGGGACCTGTGGCGCAGAGCCTGCGGATCAGCGAGCTCCTGTACCATCCGGCCGAGACCGGCAATCCGGATGACCCCAATACCGAGTTCCTCGAGCTGACCAATATCGGCAATCAAAGCATCAACCTGAGTCTGGTCCGTTTCACACGGGGGATTGAGTACACCTTCCCCAGTTTCGATCTGCCGGCCGGTGGCTACGGCCTGGTGGTCAAGGATTTTACGGTGTTTACGGCCAAGTACGGCCCTGCGCTGCCGGTCGTGGGGCAATACTCAGGCAGTCTGAGCAACGCCGGGGAACACCTCGAGTTGGTCGATGCTGCGGGGACGATTATCCAGAGCTTCGCGTATGAGGACGACTGGTTCGGCGCCACCGACGGCCTGGGCTTCTCCCTCACGGTGAAGGATCCGAAGATGACGGATACGCACAGTCTCAATGATGAAAGCGCCTGGCGCTCCAGCGTCTCGGCAGGGGGCTCACCGGGCGCCCATGATGGCGCGTGAGTTCCTGTGTTATGAGCTGGTCCCTGCGGGTCTATCGCGGATACGCGTGAACGAAGGTTTCGGCGCGCCGGTAGGCGTCCACGTGGCCATCAAGCAGGGCGCAATTGCCCCGACCGGCGAGCAGGTCGCTGGCGGGAGCATTATGGAATCCGGAGATCACATCCCAGAACGGCCCGACACCTTCGGGACCGGGGATCACGAGCCGGGGGTTCGGACCCACCTTGGCGAACCAGCCCTGGATCATGGCGTCGTCGCCCGGGACCATGAACGAATCGTTCAGACCGGAGACATTGTAGGCCGTGTCGACCAGGGGGCTCTCTTCCACGAACGAAAAGATCGTGGCGGGACGCTTGACCTCCGTGATTTTCTTCACGCGTGTCTTCTGCACGCCCGAGTTCTCGCTGCCCAGATAAGCGTTCATGGTGTAGTTGTACCAGGGCGTATAACGCTTGAGTCTGGCCGTATCGGCAACGTAGAAATGGTCCTCGGAGTTGCGAACGGCCAGCGTCTTGACGGTGGGGCAGATGAAGGCCTTGGCGTTCCCCATGTAGCGGAAGAACGGGCTGCCGTACTCCGGATGGTCCCTCAAGTTGATGTCGCCGTTGCACCAGCGCAGGTGGATGTAGCTGGACAGCCCTGCCTCGACCGGATAGGCGGCGGTTTGGCTGAAATAGCACCGTTCCGGTATGGGGAATCGTCCGTCGAACTCATCCGTGTACATCGCGATGGCATAGCAGTAGTTCTTGAGATTGCCCTTGCAGGCCGCTCCCTGGGCCAGATTCTTGGCCTTGCTCAGGGCCGGCAGCATGATGGCCAGCAAAATGGCGATGACGGAAATGACAACAAGCAACTCGATCAGGGTGAATGCCTTGGACCGCCGCATAACAACTTCCTCCACATGCTGAGGCAGACAAGCACGTCGTCTACCGATCGCCGCCTGTCTCGGGTGTCGTCAAGCCGCGGGATCGGAATTCCGATCCCTCAACAGGGGTATTCTACCGGCTCTTCGTCCCTCATGCAATAGCTTTTCCAGGATTCTCCCTGCCCCGTCGCAGAAGGGCTTCGTCACCCGGCACCCACGCGTGCGGCCAAAAGCGGCAATTTCCGCGCCCGGATTGGGTATCTTGCTGATGAGAAGTGCAGGTTTAAGACCCGTATCATTAGTTGACAAGGGGAATAGTCCTCTTATAGGGAGTGAAGAAGATGCGGAAAACGATGAGTCTTCGTTGGAAATAGGCACATAAGGGGGTGTAGTTATGCCAGAGGGAACGACCATTACAGAGGAACATCTGCAGGAAGAGCGACGCACCGTCGAGACTCTTCTGGGGGGAACGATCGGTGGCGGCATCATCGCCATTGCGGGTGTGGTGCTTGCCATCATCGGGCTGGCCGGCATGTATCCGCAGTGGCTGCTGGGCGCCGCCACGATCGCAGTCGGGATCTCGTTCTTGATCGAAGGGGCGGCGATCGCTTCTCGGTTGTCGGAGTTGGTCCATGAATCCACCTCAGGTCGGGTCGAGATGGGCGAGCTGGGCAGCGGGGTGACCGGGGAAACCCTGGCCGGCATTGTCGGCATCGTGCTGGGCATCCTGAATGTCTACCCGACAGTCGTGCTCCCGGTGGCCGCCATCGTCTACGGCGCTGGACTGATTCTCGGGGCGGGGGCCAACGTACGGATCAATGAATTGACCGTTGTCCACCGGGAAGAGGGGGCGGCGGCACGTCAAGCCATTCGTCAGGCGGTCCTGGCCACGACCGGCCTCCAGATCTTCATCGGATTGGCTGCGGTGACCCTGGGAATTATCGCCTTGGCCAGCGACTACCCGATTACGTTGAGCTTGGTAGCCATGCTGCTGGTGGCGGGCGCATTCGTGCTCAGCAACACGGCCATTGCGGGCCGGCTGCTGTCCGTTCTGCGGCGCTAAGCCGGTGCCGGAGAGGAGGGAATGGGGCAGCCCGTGCGGCCATATCGTGGTGCGACAGACGCGTCGCATTGTGGTGTGGTCGTATCCATTTTTGTTAGGACTCAGCTATTGTTGCGGTGCCATTCTCGCGAACATGACCCCGTGACGCGGGACGCTCGCGGCGAAGCGGCCCTCGAACTCGCCCACATCTTTTTGTCGCCACAGGTCCCAGACGCGTTGCTTGCCCCGGAGGCCGAGCAGCGGCCAATCGACGCGGATTTCGCGCGGAACTTCCGCCAGATTGAACAGTCCCACGGCCAACGAGCCATCCTCCATCGGCTTCGCCATAATCAATGTTTCGTCATTCTGGACCAGGGGCTTGGCCTGTCGGCCCAGCGGATCCTGGTTGACTTCGATCGCATCGGCGTTGCACAGGACGTTCAGCGTGAAATCGTCCAGGAAGCGCATATCGCCGGAGAAAATCAGCGGGGCAGCCATCAGGCACCACATCGACATGTAGCTGTACTGCTCGTTCGGCGTCAGTTTCGTCGGTTGGCCCTCGCCCTGGCCGCGCGCGTTGCCGACATAGCCGATCAGGATATAGTCGGGGTCGTTCCAATGGCCGGGGCCGGCATATTCGTAATGGCGGGCGTTGCTCAGACCGATCTGATAGAATCCTGGCAGGAGGTCGCCGCGCTCGAGGCCCAAATCACCCGTGGTTCGCCAGCAATGGCCGCCCACCGCCTCGCCCCAGGTCCACACATCCCCCATGCCGTATTGGCACAGGTTATAGACGATATCCCGGGGCAGGGTCTTGAGGATATCGCCCATCAGCTTGTAGGGCCGTTGCAGGTGTTCGAGGTCCTTGCCGCCGGCGACCTGGGTGTAGGAGCACCAGTCGTGCTTGAGGAAATCGAAGCCCCACTCGGCGAACTTCTCGGCATCCACCCGCTCGTGCTGGTAGCTGGCGACGTAACCGGCGCAGGTCCACGGGCCGGGACCGGTGTACAAGCCGGCCTTGACACCCTTGCTGTGGATGTAGTCCACCATGCCTTTGATGTTCGGGAACTTGGCATTGGGCAGAATGGCCCCGCGCTCATCACGGTAGGGCTCATCCCCCTTCTTCTTCATCCAGCAGTCGTCGATATTGACGTACTGATAACCATACTCGGCCATGCCGGAGGAAATCATCACGTCGGCGGCATTGCGCATGTGCTCCTCGGTGACGCGGCTGTAATGGATGTACCAGCTATTCCACCCCATTGGCGGCGTCAGGGCCAGCGTGTCGCCGACCACAACTTTGAAGGGCCGTGTGCAGGTCCCGTGCTCATTCTTAGCCCCCAGCGTCACGGGCCACTCGCCCCGATCCGCCGGTACCCGACCGGCAATGATTCCATTCTCTGCATCAAGCTGCAAGCCCTGAGGCAGACCGCTCGCGGTAAACTGGATCGGCCGTGTCCCCGTACACGGGATGCGGTAGAGGAACGGTCTTCCGGGCCGGGCGCCGTAAACCTTCGGCCCATTGATCTGCGGCTGCGGCCCGGGTTTAGGCGTCAGAATCACTTTTTCCTCGGGAGGTATCGTCGGCGCGTCAACTGCCACCGGTTGGCCGCCCGCAACGACGAATTCGGCTTGGGCCCAGTCCGCATGGTCGAAATTGACCCCATCTCCCGCCGAAGTCACCATCAGCCGCAGACGTTTGACGCCTGATAGCGGGACATCAACCGGTTTGGCTTTCTGGCTGCCTTTCATGAGACCGCTGTCGAAGACTCTCCTGCCATCGGCAAGAATCATGCATCGGACCGATCCCTGCCGGCCCGCCGCATCATCGACACCGACGAGGGCCCGGAATCGCTCGACTTGGCCATCAAGCTCCAGGTACAAATCGGACGCCGCGTGTGTCCCCACGCCGTAGGCGAACGTTTGCCCGCCAATGGAGAGGGGCTTGCCCGTGACACTTTTGTCTGCCAGGGGTTTACCCCACCCGCTGGTCATCTTCGAGAGGTCCAGTTCCCCCAATTTCACAACGGCGGCCCGGCCGGAATTACCTGCACTCAACAAGGTAACTGCGGCAACGCCCAACATGGGAAACAAGGAGCGAAAGTTGGCGGCCATGTCTCAACCCTTCCATTTACTGATGTATCGATCGGTTTTTCACTGCATGGTCTGATGGTACCAAAACCGCGGCCGATCGGCAAGGAACGACTGATTTCTGGGGAGTCACAAGGGAGCAGGAAAAACGGCTCCAGGGGCCCTGGGCGCCGGGCCGACCGCGGGACAGCATTTTTTCAGAAAAAAAGTCGCATTTCCTGCTTGCAGGATATGGCGGCGGCTGTTAGCCTAACGATGTCGTGTAGCACGTACTGGATGATGCGTTCAGAGAGTGGAGTCGACGCTGACTGACTGACTTAGCCCCGGCCACCTGCTTTTGATCCCCCCTCTTCGCGGATTCTACAAGACAAACGAAGGAGAATACAATGAATATCTATGTCGGGAATCTTTCATTTGAGGTCACAGACGATGACCTGCGGCAGCTCTTTGCGGCCTATGGTGAGGTCGAATCGGCCAATGTGATCAAGGACCGGTTCAGCGGGGAATCCCGCGGGTTCGGTTTCGTCGAAATGCCGGCGAAAAAAGATGCCGATGCGGCGATTGCCGCCCTCAACGGCACGGACCTCAAAGGCCGGAGCATCACCGTCAACGAAGCGAAGCCGAAGGCGCCGAGGGGCGAAGGCGGCGGCGGCGGTGGCGGCGGCGGTCGTGGTAGAGGCCGGTACTAAGATCGTTCTTGACCCAGCCCCAACTCGTCGGCCGCACCTGCGCAGGCCAATGTAGGTCAGCGCAAACGCGGCCGACGAGATCTGATTTGCGGAATCCTATCTCGTGTTGGCGTTTTCCTGACGGCGTGCGGTGCGTGCGCCGTCGCGCATTTCCACAATGCGATCTGCCCCGGAGGGGAGAGGTTTCCCGGCTCGGATGAGGGTCAGCCTTTGTCTGGCGATTTGTAGCCGGTCCGGGAAATCGCCTTTCCCGAACTCGGCAATCCATTTTCGCATGGTGACCCAACCACCGAAGCGGATGAGATTATTGCGCCAGGATCGGTACCAGCGCCCCCAGCCCAGCCGCAGATTATGGAAGTAAGAAGCGATGGAGGGGAACAGCAGGATGTTACCGGCCACGTACAAGAGGTGGCGGAAGCGATAGACCCGGCGCATGATCTGTTTGCCGGCCTCCTGGATCTCATGGGCCTATACCGACCCAGGTTATTCTCATCGATAACCTCGGCGTCCCAGCCTTCGATCTCGTGAACGGCGGTGGCCACGCAGACCGGGCCGAGGGCGGTCGTCTTTCTGGCGATCCGTGAGTAGATGTTGAAGGCTGGAAAGGTTGGCACAATTATCCGCAGCCGGCGTCGTATTCGGGGCAAGTCCGTCATAGATTGCATATTGCACCCTTACTGCGTACCCTAATGAGTTTTGACGAACAACTTCGGCAATCACTGGGTGCCACGGCCAAACTTGATCGTATAGGAATTTGCTTTTGTGGATAACTCCCTTGGGCTCGTCGGCGTGGCAGACCAAGCCCGGAGGGCGAAAGACCATAGCCCAGCGATTCATCAGCCATTTTGTAGGGCGTGTTTGTTTGTCCTCCCCGAGGCTCTGCCAGCGGTGGTGCTGTCTGGGGACCGGCAGTTGGTCTAATTAAATATGGCGGATAATTGGCCCGAGCGAAGCGGCGTAATGGCTTACAGCAAGCCTCATGCCCGCGTACCGAGAGGAAGATGGGAAAGATTTCCGCCATATTTAATTAGACTTTCTTGGGATTCCGTGCTATGCTGGCGGCGTCGGTATGGATGCTAAGGTCACTGTCGATAGGAGGCACGCTCATGCCGTGGGACGACCAGACGCCAGCACTCGTGGGGCCGGGAGGCTCCCTGCCCGTCCGCCCGGACGACGAAGTCACGCGAAAACTCGCCATGCTCATCGCGGGTGAATGCGAAGGACTGGGACCGTTGCGGGCCGCGGAGAAATTCGGGTTCAGCAAACAACGCTACTTCCAGCTTCGCCAGGCCTTCCAAGAGCGGGGGGCGGTGGCACTGCGGAGCCAACGCCGGGGTCCCAAGACCCGCTCTCGACGCACGGAAGAAGTGGTGCGCCAAGTGATTCGGCACCGCTTTCTGGACCCCGAAGCTTCGGCGCAGGTGATTGGGCAAAAGCTGCGGCAAGCCGGCCAGCCGGTCAGCACCCGCAGTGTCGAGCGGGTCATCACTGACTATGGCCTGCAAAAAAAACTCTATGAGTGCCGCCCGCGTCCGGTGGGCGCCGGGGAGATCGAAACCCAGGCCACGTGGCAGCGCACGCGGAAACGGCCGTGCGATCCGGCCAGCCTGGAACGGGGCGTGCGGCAATTATTGGCCGACCAAGTCCAGGGCAACCTGTTGGGGCTGTGGCTGTTGGTGCCGGAGCATTTGCGGCTGGGGACGTGGGACTTGCTGTGTGGGTGGACCGGCCAGCCCGCGGAGCGGGTGGAACCCCGGCTGGCCCTGCAACTGGTCCACGAGGCCGCCACCTGTACCAGCGGCTTCCGTTCGGACCGCCGCCTGACGCAGGGTGGGGGTTTTGAACTGGCCAACGGTTTGCCCTTCCTCGCCAGCGACAGCGCGGTGCACGAGCTACTGGCACAGCACACCGTCGCCGATGCGCTGCGACTGCAGGTGGCGCTCGGCCAGATCCGCCGCGCTTCAGGGCATTTCCGCGGC
>CAYHAJ010000314.1:0-11217 GCA_964354535.1 uncultured Pirellulales bacterium | reverse complement strand
ATCTGCTGATGACGCTGGGATTGCCGAAATGCCATCGGGGGACTCCTTTCCAACACCTCGGCGTCCCTGATATACTCCCGGCACAAAAAAAGAAAGACTCTATCCATCAGAATTGTGACACAGTCTGGCAGCTTGAGCGTGTCTTCTGTGGGCTGGAACGCATTCCCGGGAGCACGGACAAACAAGTTTGTCCGTGCCACCCGACACTGGGCAGACCTCGGGTTAGCGCTCTTCTCTACGCTCGCATTACTGCGGCTTCGCCGGCTCCAATTCCAGGCTCACCGTTCGGCCCGCGTCGCCTGCTTGAGGTAAGCTGATTGTCAGCTTGGTCTGCCCTTTGCTCTTATCGTACTGAGCCTCGCGGCCGGTGTATTGGCCGGCAAGGTGCAGTGTCACGGTTCCGCGTGTGTGGGTCGGATCGGCCATGTGCAGGCGGAGGACGTCTGCTGTGCTATCGAGTGCCACTATGCAAGGCGCCTCAACCGCGACGGACGAACGATTTCCCCAAGCCAATCGGCCGGGCTCAAAGAAGACTGCCTGGATGAGTTTTCCGTCCTGGCTTGAGATCGCCAGAGTCGAGGCCGTCTGTTGCAGGATGGCGATGGGCGGAGAATCATACAATGACGGCATGGCCGCGGCATCCGTATCGGGCAGGACCATGTAGGCGTATCGGGAACCGTGGGGCCTGCTGCCGTGGTCGATCCAGAGGCTGAACACGTCGCGCTCCACCATCCTGGTCGATTCACGACTGTGGACCCTGTGCCAATCGCCAGCCTGCGTCTGGGCGGCGACAGTGGCCGTCACGGGCTCGAAGAACATATATCCGATTCCGTCGTGGTGCACCCATTGCAGCTCGGTGAAGGACCGCTCGCCTCTCTGAAATTCCCGTGTCGCACCCCCGCCCTCGGGGGTGTTCCCAGCCGAGGGCGGCTGGGCTACACGACTGCAGATCGTGACGGGGCCCTTTAAGGCACATTGGTTCACGGAGGTCAACACCGCCTCGGGCTCGTTGCCGTCGATCCCAGTTCCCAGACAGACCACGGCGTGGTCGAGGAAGAACCAAGCCTTTCGTGCGTGCAGGCTGTCGCGAAGGTATTCCATCGCCGCGAGGCCGTGCTGGCCATCGGAGAGACCTCCGACGAAATCGCTTCGTCCGCGGCAGGCCTTCGAATTGGGGACCAGCGATCCCGGGTCCTGGCGGCAGGTTGTGCCCGGCAGGCGCCGCCAGTCCCAGATGGGAAAGAGATCGTCATACTCTGTGCCCGTACGATAGAAGTAGGTGACGCCGTCGCCCAGATGCAGGCCCAGCAGGTTCTCACCGTTGCAGGTCTCGGCTCCAATCACGCGCGTCGAGCTCATCTTCACGGAGGCATACCACGTCGGCCGGCGGTGCACGGTGATGTCCGACCGCCAGAAGTGCTTGTTGCCGACGAGCGTGTTCTCACTCTCCGGCCCGGTAGCGGCGATGAGACGAACATAGGCATCCGTCTGGCTGGGATCGATGGACTTCATGGATTCCAGTTGTCGCAGGGCGGACTGGCCCTTGCCGGACTGGCAATCGCGGAAGATCTGCCGGCCGCAGCCGCTGATATCCATCCGGCCCTTCCAGAGAATCCAGACGGGACCCTCCTGCAGATATCCACGCAACACCTCCAGCCGCTGCGATTCCAGGGCGTAGCTCGTCCCCCGGAAGATGTTGGCCCAGTGGATCATGTCGGAGCCGAAAGCGGCGCCGTAGTTGCCCCATTGCAGTTGCGGTCCGTGCTGATGGAAGGAGTAATCGGGCTGGACTCCCTCCTGGGTCGTGATGCGCAACTCGCTGAAGATCTGATCGCGGGCCTGTGCCATGAGGCTCGGGTCGTCCAGCAGGAGTCCCTTCATGAACGCGATCCCGGCCAGCCAGACCTTGTTTTGGCCGGTCATGCCCATCTTGCTGCGGCCGAGGACTCGCTGAATGGTCTGCGTCTTCAGTTCCGGCGGGACAGCGGGGCCCATCAGGATGAGAATCGGTGCCATAGTCTGCGGGACGCCGATCTGCGGGTACCACCAGTTCGGGTTTACGTAGTCGTTCTCGGTCCAGTGCTCCAGCGCCCGGAGGATCGCCGTGCGCAGTTCCGCATTGCCGGCCAGCGGATGGTCCGGCTTGCTGTAGGCCGCCGCCATAGCCTGCAACCGACTCAAGTGGCGTTGGGTCAGCCATGACCCCGGCTCCTTGTTCGCATAGTCGATGTCCGGCCATGACCCATCCGGTCTCAGGGCCTGTACGTGGCCTTTCACCGTTTGCGCCTCGGGCGCCCCGCGCGTGTATCGCTCCAGGAGCTGCGCCCGCAGTCTCGAGAGGTCATCGGCAGGGCCCGCATCGAGCCCTCCACGACCCAAGCCAGCCAGGAGTGCAAGCACCAGCACGCCGAGAAGTAATCTGCGTCTTTGCATGGGAGGACACCATCCCATCCGAAGGTCTCTTGACGTTGTCACTGCGACCACATGCTACCGCAAGACCATGGAGCCGGCAATTGGATTGTCCCGCGGACGGGGAATCTGGTATCATGGGAAAAGGTATAAGGAGAAAAGAATATGATCAGCAGGCGAACGTTTCTGAAGTCCAGTGGTTCCGTGTTGGCCGGGTCCGTTCTCATACCGGGCCTGATGGCGCGCGGCGGCCTGGCTGCGGCATCTAATCGGCCCAATGTGGTCTTCATCATGACGGACCAGCAGTTCGCGGAGGCGATGAGTTGCCGCATCGGCAAACAGCTTATCAACACGCCGGCCATGGACAGCTTGGCTGCCAAGGGCATGGTTTTCACGCGTGCGTACACGTCGAATCCGCTCTGCATGCCCGCGCGAAATTCCCTCTTCACCGGGTGCTATCCGCACGAGACCGGAGTCACGAAGAATGCTCAGGTCAACGTGGACCCGGCGGAATTCACGTGCATGGGGACCTACTTCCGGCAGGCAGGCTACGAGACGGCGTACTATGGCAAATGGCATCTGTGCTTCGATCAGAAAGATGTCAATACCCACGGCTTTGAGACGCCCCGAGCCCCGGTGGACAAAACGCAGGATCAGGACGCAAGAGCGGTCGGCAGCGCGGCCCGCTTCATCGGGCAAAGACATGAGAAGCCCTTCCTGTTGGTGGTCAGTCTCCTGAACCCGCACAACATCTGCGAGTATGCCCGGGGACAGGAATTGCCTTGCGGTCCCATTGGCCAGACGCCGGCGCCGGAACAGTGTCCGCCCGCGCCCGTCAACCAGGCGCCCCCGGAGAATGAGCCCGACAGCATGACCATGATGCGGAAAGGCTATCACGCCAGCCCCCTGTTCCCGGTGGGCCGCTTCGACGCCGCGAAGTGGCGACAGGTTCGCTGGGCCTACTACCGGATGATCGAGAAGGTGGACGCCGAGATGGGTCGGGTGCTCCAGGCCCTGCGCCAGGCCGGCCTGGAGGAGAAGACTCTGATCATCTTCACCAGCGATCACGGCGAGTGCGCCGGGGCGCACGGGTTCAACCAGAAGACCGTATTCTACGAGGAGTCCGTGCGCGTGCCGCTCCTCGTCAGCCAGCCGGGCGTGACTAAGCGGGGCATCTGCGACAAGATGGTGAACACAGGTCTCGACATCCTGCCCACGATGCTCGACTTCGCCGGCATCGAGCGGCCGAAGAAGCTGACCGGCCGCAGTCTCAAGCCGTTGTCCCAGGGAGAACCCGTAGCCCAATGGCGCGATCATTTGATCCTGGAGAATCACATGGACCAGACCGGGATGGTCGGCGACATCCGGCCCTCGGTGCAAGGGCGGCTGGTGCGGACCGAGCGATACAAGTACTGCGTGTACAGCCAGGGCCATCGACGGGAGTCGCTGGTGGATCTCCGGGCCGACCCTGGAGAGACCAAGGATCTGGCCCAGGACCCGGCCCACCGGCCGGTGTTGTTGGAGCACCGGGCGCTGTTGATGAGGTTCGCGCGGGAGCACAACGATCCGCTGGCGGTCTCGCTGCTGGCGGATGACGTGTCACCCCGACCGTTCACCGCCGGCGCCATCCAGGATTCCGAGGGCAAAGCCGGCAAGAAGGGTGCGAAACGTCAGAAAGCCGGGGTCAGGCAATGACCGCGCGATAGCTACCGTCCTCCAGAAAGGGATCAATGTATGACCCTCTCCACTCGGCGACAGTTTCTCCAGACGTCTATCGCGGGGACCGCGGGCACCGCCGTTTCAGCGGCGGCCCCTTCCGAGGCACCGCCGCCATCAGCGGCCCGCGTGAATCATGACTTGCACACTCATACAATCTACTCGGATGGCGCCAGCACGATCCCGCTGCACATTCGGGAGGCGCGGGCTTTTGAGCTGGAGGCAGTCGCCATCACCGACCACTACACCCCGGGCAGCAAGATTCAAAAATCGGATGCCGAGTTCGACCGCTATCTGGCGGAGATCGAGCGGGAGCGGTCGAAGCAGCAGGACATGATCGTGATCCAGGGCGCCGAGGCCACTGCCCTGGAGGTAACCGGTCGCATCAGCATCGATGAGGACCACGCCAGACGGCTGGAGTGGGTGCTGTGCGATCTGGGCGGTTACTCGGAAGGCACGCTCCGCCGTACGCCGAGCGACAAGCAGCAGTACGTTGAGAACGTGGTGCGGACCTACCTCGGACTGTGCGACGTGGAATACCTGGACGCGATCGCGCATCCGTTCAACACGGGCAACACGCGCCCCGCGGCGCTGCCGGCCGATTATCCGCCGCATCTGCTGCGGGACCTGGCGCAGAAAATGGCGGCCAGGAATAAGGTGTTCGACGTGATGAACGACATGATCTACTGGTTCCACCAGTCCTCCATCGCCCCGCGCGAATTCACGGCCCAGTACGTCGAGCTGGTGAAGCTGTTCGTTGAGGAAGGTGTGAAGTTCCAGGTCTCCTCCGACGATCATCGCACGGGTCTGGGCAACACACGCTGGGCCCAGCTCGTCGTGGCCCGGGCCGCCGTGCCGGCCCAGCAAATCGTTGATCCCCGTGAAATCGCTCGCAGGCATCGATAGACCGTGAAGATGACGAACCATCAAGGAAGGACCTCGGATGCAAGATCGTAAGAGAAGAGACTCACGCGGGTACGCCGTTGCCGTACTGGGTGGGCAGAGGTCATTCTACCGGGCAGGGGCTCTTCTTCTGCTCCTTGCCTGTCCTGTACTCGCGGAACCGCTGACCCTGCCTTTGAATCAACGTCCCGAGTGGCTGCGACGGGATGGCCTCGTCATGGCAGGGAGCTGGGAGCCGCTGCTGTTCCGTGTGCGTCGCGATGGCGGCAGTGATTACACGCCGAGCGAGGAGCAGCGCGCCGCCTACGTTCGCGAGCACGGCCCGGGGATGATCGCCCGGCTGAAGGACCTCGGGGTCAATTTCGTCATGATGCACTGCTATAAAGGGGCAGGACCGGCGGCCGAGCGGGAGAGTATGTCGGATGCCGCCCGGTTTGCCAGACTTTGCCACGAGGCCGGCCTGCGCGTGGGCGTCTACAACTACAGCGGCGCCTTTCTTTGGGAGCCGCTGTTCCGCGAGACCCCACAGGCCAAGGATTGGGTGCTGCTCGACGAGAACGGTAAGCCCCTGACGTACGGCGGGGCGGCCTATCGCTACTTCTGGAACCGCAACCATCCTGAAGCCCAGGCTTTCTATCACAAGATCGTCTCCTTCGCAGTCAACGAGATCGGGGCGGACCTCATTCACTTCGACAACTACGGGCACGGTCCGGGATACGACGAGAATTCTGTCCAGCGCTTCCGGCAGTATTTGCGCGAGCGGTTCACGCCGGAGCAGCTTGAAGAAATGGGTGTCCCCAGCGTTGCGGAGGTTCAGCCGCCCAAGGCGGGCGCGCCGGACGGTATGTTGCGCCGGGCCTGGCTTGACTTCTGCTGCCAGTCGTTGGCGGATTCTTATCGAGATATGGGCGCGTATGCCCGAGGGCTGCGCAAGGATGTCCTCATCGAGTGCAACCCGGGCGGACCCGGGGACCGCATCGTGGCGCCGGTGGACCATGGCCGTCTCTTGCCGGCAGGGGAGGCCTTCTGGGATGAGGGGCGACATCCGGGGTATCGCAACGGGCAACTCTACACGCGCATCCGCACGTACAAGATTGCCCGGCGGATGGACAACATGGCGTTCGCCTACACGATCACGCCGCTGGAAATGGCGGAATCCATGGCGTTCAACCTGGATTGCCTGGGCTGCCTCTGCTGGTTTGAGTACGGGCAGATGGTTGCTCTGCCCGGCTCCCAGGAGCCAATTTCTCCCGCGCTGGCCCCGTTCGTCAAATTCTTCCATGCCCGCCGGGACCTGTTGCGGGGGGCCGAGGTGGTGGCGGACGTGGCGGTGCTCCGGAGCTTTCCGTCGCAGGTATTCGGGGAGCGCAGGAATGCCGCGTTGACGTACCGCGTCGAGCAGACCCTCCTCGACAATCGTGCCTGCTTCCAGACGATCTACGATCAGCACTTGAATGATCTGAAGCGTTATCGTGTTCTGGTTCTGGCGGGTAGCGAAGCGATGTCCGAGGAACAAGCCCAGCACGTCCGGCGGTACGCACAGGCGGGCGGCAGAGTCTGTATCGTTGGGCCGGCCGGCACGCACGATGCATGGATGCGCCCGCGGAAACAGCAGGCTTTGACAGACCTGTCAGGGTCAAACATCAGCCGCATCGATCCCGACGGTGATGTCTTGGGAGCCGTCCGCGAGCTTTGCGGGACGGATGAGAGTTTGTCGATCCGCGCACCGTCCGGGCTCTGCGTCGAGCTGACGCAGCAGCCGGACCGGCGCCTGCTTCATCTGGTGAACTATCGGACAGACGAGCCCGCGAACAATGTCGAGATTTCCGTCCGTCTGCCCGCCTCGCGTAGCGTCGCGAGCGTCGTACTCGCCGGCCCGCAAGTCGCGGAGGATATTCGACTGCCCTTTGAGGTCCGCGAGGGCTCGGTTACGTTCACCGTGCCGCAGGTGGACATCTATGGCATCGCGATCATCACGATGAAGTAGCATTGCGGTCATGGAGCAGGTTATGCCCTTGCGGGCACACAACGAACCACGGCCTGGAGACCGCCGCTGACCTACGGCACATCTGTCGCTCCGGGGGAGCCGCCCCAGCGATAACTGGTTCGCCAGGCGGCCTTCTGGCCGAGTTGACTCGAGCTGACCTGGCCGGGATTGGCGAGGACCAGGGAGCGCCCTTTGCCGTCGGCGTTGGAATACCAACTGCCGCCGTACGTGAACTGGGCGATGACACCGGTCTGGGTGTCGATCAGCTTGAGGATCTCGCCCTCGTTGGCCAGTTTGCCTTGGTACTGGCCCGCGATTCGGAACGATAACGCCGTCCCATATCGACATTCAAAGGCGAGCCGGTTCTCGACAACCAGGACCGTTTCCGCTGATCCCAGGCGAGTCACGGCACTACCGGCGAAGTCAAACTGGACCCCCCGTACGAAGTGCACGCCGGTGAGATCGAGGGCTGTTGTGCCGACGTTCATCAGCTCGATGAACTCAAACTCATCTGCGTCCCAGCCGTCCTCAGTCGGCGAAACGGGCGGATGATACATGATCTCCGTGATCCGCAAGGTCAGACCCGATCCGGCTCCTGCGGCCCCGGCCGTGAACTGGATGGGAACGGACCAGTTCGACCACCGGCCCGTGCTGTCTTTCATTCGGCAGCGCACGCGGTAGGTATGCCCGGCCTCGACCGCGGACGCGGGGATCCGGATATCGGGGGCGAACGACGTGATCTCGGGACTCTCCCAGGTGGCCTGGATCTCATACTTGCGCGGGGCGTTGGGATCGTAGGCCGGGGCGGCAGGGTGGGTGATCTCCGCGATCCGCCACTGCAGTACCGCAAAAGCACCGGTGTCGTCGCTGAAGGCGGACGTGCGGAAACTCAGACGATCCGCCGGATAGCCTGCCGGCCCGGTGTAGGTGATTGTCGGCTTCCTGGGAACCAGAGCGTCGGCGGCCAGCGTCATCAGGCTGGGGCCGGCGGGCGGATCGTTCCACCAGTTCCGCGGCTGGCTGTACACGAAGGTGACGTAGTTCCTCATCTTCTGGGCCATGCCCGGGAAATCCTTGGTCGCGGCCGCCTGGTAGAACCGGCCCCAGCCGGCCTTGTTGGAAAGGACGTAGGACGAAGCGAGGATCGGGTTGTAGTCCCACATCGCCCGATCGGCGTCCACCATAGACGCGCCCGGGCTGGGGCGATCCACCAGGGCCATATACTCGTCGATCATCTGGCCCACCTGCTCGGGGTTGTACAGCAGGTCCATGATCTCCCGCAGGCGGTTGCGGTATTCCGTGAGGAACGGCTCCCGTGTGCCGGAGTAGTTCTTGTTGGTGTACAGGAGCCGGGCCTTGAGCGGGTCGTTGCCGTTGCCGTACATGCTCTCGGCCCAGATCAGGTCCAGGTCCCACGGAAAGACGGACCAGCGGTTGGTCTGCGGGTGGTGGTAATAGAAGTAGTTCTTCCCGTAGCCGACGTCGCCGTTGTGGATCGCCTCGGTAATGGCGCGGAAGGCGTAATACTCCCGCACGTCGAGGTTGCTGCGCCACCAGGATTCCGTGGGACTGCTGCTGTAACCGCTCATGAAGCTGCTGAGATCGGAGTTGTTGCTCGGCTGTGTTGGCCCCTGGTTGTTCGATTCCCCGAAACCGGACTCCATCTTATAGAGGTTGCCATCGGGCAGGCCATGCTGATCGAGGAATCGGCCATCCATCTGCTCGACGGCGAGGTACAGGCCCTGGAAGTCGTCGTCGTATTGGTTGTTCGGCGTGCCGTTGGTTTCGGAGGCGTTCTCGACGATGCGGAAATGGACGGGGAACGTGAGCGCCGCCGGCACGTCCGCCAGGTTAAACAGCTTAAAGCCGGTGTATTCGAAAAGGCCCTGCTCGCCCCGGTGCCCATAGTCGCCCTGCTGGATGTTCGCGCCCAGGTTCAGCTTTCGCCATGTGAATTCCAAGGGCCGCCCGTACTCATCTTTCGCCTGGAATTCGTGGCCCCGATGGAAATCGAACTTCCACATGTTCTTGCCCATCGAGTACCGCCAGACGCCGCCGCGGGCCCGGAACCGGATGTGGTCATAGACGATCCCCTCGTACACCAGAGTCCCGGTCCACAGGTAGTCCGAACCCAGGTACGCGCTCGTCGTGGCATTCGGGATGTGTTGCGCTTCCTCGTGAGCCTTGCGGGTCGTGATCAGGTGGTACACGGGCAGCTTGGGCATCGCGCTGAAGTCGTAGACGACAGGCTCGTTCCGATTGCGCTCCGTGCTGCCCGGCTGGATCGTCCCGCTCCAAGGAGGGATGCCATTGTAGACGAAGTAGGCGAAGTTGGGCTGCGGGTCATCGGCATACGGCGCGGTGACGGTCGCTCCCAATCCATCGGTGGCCAGGATTCGGTACCGTACCAGTCGCCGGTGTGTCTGGATGGCGGCGGGGATCGGGACGCTGTAGATCCCGTCGCCGGCCGCCTGGTCTGCCCCTGCGCCGTCGTCCTTCATGGCCACGCTGACCCAATTCTTAGAATTCGTGTATGCCGCATCATTCTTCGAGAAGTAGCTACCTGGATTGACTCCCTGATAAGACAACAGGACACTCGTCACGCCATCCGGGTCTGTCACTTTTGCCGAGATGATCACCGGCTGGTCCGCCTTGGGCTCTGCCGGTTCGTGGGTGACTTGGCGAATCGCCGGTGGCGCATTGGCGACGAATGATGAATTCTTCCGTCCCGGCGTAGGACCGTTTGACTGCCAATTTCCGCCCAGTTCGTTGTCCAGGTTCGGGTTGATCAACTCGACGGAGTATCCAGGCGGGTCGCCGACGGTAGGCCAGGGGAAGCCCATCCGGTAGTCCACCCGGTCCACCACGCGTTGGGCGGCATCGCACAGGAGGACTGTCTCGCCTTCGTTGGAGAGCACGCCGGTCCAGGGGCCCCGGGCCGACACTTTGAATTTCGACTGGAAGGAGGTGGGATTGCGGGCCACGAGGAGGAAACCACCTGCGGGGATCGAGGTCCCCGTCGGAAAGGTATATTCGATCGCATCGGCCAGCCGCCAGCCGGATAGGTCGGCCGCAGCTGAGCCTTGGTTGTAGAGTTCCACGAATTCCACCAACTCGGTCTTCACGTCCGGGTTATCGTGGATCTCGTTGATGACCACGTCATGTCGCAGCGGGCTTGGGCTCTGACCTTGCCCGACCTGCAATGGTCCCACTGCCAACAATACCATTGTTGTCAGCCACGAAAACCGTACGTGCCCTCGCGCCTCGATCATCCCCTGCCTCGTCTTCCGATAGACAACCGCTCAGCCGGTGGGTTGGCCTGCATCATTCTGAGAATATTGTATCAGAATAGTAACGATGAGGCAAGTTGTCAGTTCTGAACCAGGGCGCACGCGGGCACACTCTCGTCCATCTTGATGGCGGAAGCGGCTTTGCCGAACTCGTTGGCCTGCAAGACGATTTCCCGGCTGTTCTGGCCCCGTACTTGGAGGAAGACAGCCGGGATCGTGCGACAGTTGTGGATGTATGCGTCCGCGACATCCTTCAGATCGACCACGGCGGCATCCTGGTGCGGGGCGAGCATCCGGATGCCGTCGATCTCCAGGGCCGTGACTTTCTCGCAGAGCAGGGCGGGACCTTTCTTCGTGTCGATCCGGACGCTCCGGAACGCGAGATTCTTCGCGCTGCTGCACGAGAAGCCTTTGTCCGCATCGATGCTGAGATTGGTGAAGGTGACATTCTCGACCGGCATTTCGTCGAGGCCGAGGATGTAGCCGGCGGCGGGGGCCCCGCGGACCGTGATGTCGCTGAAGTGCAGGTTGCGCAGGACGGGCGTTCGCTCGGAGACCGGCTCGGCCGGCACTTTCTCATAGAACATGTTCAGGTCGAACGGCGTCCTCGTGATCCTGCTCATGACGATGTTGCTGACACGGATGTCCTCGATGATCCCACCCCGGCCGCGCGTGGTCTTGATGCGGATGCCGCGTTCGGTGCCGTCGAAGATGCAGTTGGTGATGGCCACCTTCCGGACGCCGCCGGACATCTCGCTGCCGATCACGACGCCGCCGTGGCCGTCCAGCATGGTGCAGTTCGTGACGGTGATATTCTCACAGGGTCGTCCGACGTGTCGGCAGCCCGCATCCCGGCCCACCTTTATCTTCATACAGTTTTCGCCGACGCTGATTTGGCAATCGGAGATGTGC
>CAYHAJ010000313.1:0-13437 GCA_964354535.1 uncultured Pirellulales bacterium | reverse complement strand
CGAGTTCGAGCGGGTCGGCGGCACCGAGCTGATCGACGCCAACGCCCACGACGTTGTCTCGAGTGACAAGAACGTCGGGGAGGAGATCAAGACGGAGCATTTGCGGAGGGATTGGTTCTACCGGCGCAACGTCTTTCCGATCTACCTGCCTCCGCTGCGGTAGCGCAAGGACTACATCATGCTGTTGGCGGACCACTTCCTGGAGAAGTACGCCCGGGAGAACGGCAAGCGGATCACCCGGATCTCCACGCCGGCGATCGAGATGCTCACTCGCTACCACTGGCCGGGCAATATCCGCGAGTTGGAGAACTGCCTTGAGCGGGCGGTGTTGCTGTGCGAGGACGACGTGATTCGCAGCGAGCACCTGCCACCGTCGCTGCAGATGGTCAAGAAGGATGACGCGACCGCTCAGCCATCCTTCGAGGAGATCATCGCCAACAAGGAGAAGGAGCTGATCGTCGACGCTCTCAAAAAGTGCGGCGGCCAGCAGCGGAAAGCCGCCCAAGAGCTCGGCCTGACGGAACGTATTCTTGGTTATAAGATCCATAAATATGGTATTTTGCCCAAGTACATCTGAGGGATCGGACGGTGCGACTGTCCCCGGTTCGGCCCACAATTCTGTGCAGGGCCGCACAATCCGTTCGGTAGAGGGTATCCAAGCGGAGGGATTGTCGATAACATACCGGCGAGGCCCTGGGTCGCAGGGGAGCCGCTTTGGCGCGCCGTTTGCATAAGCACCTGGAGTTGGCCCGGTTGTTGTCGGACCGGCAAGCGGCACAAGCCGAGGCCCGAACAGCGGCGTGAATGACCCGTGATTAGGAGAAAAGCAACATGGCAAAACGGAAGATTCTGGGGTGGATGGCGATCGTGCTGAGCACTGTGACATTGGCGGCGGCCGGAAAGGAGGACGCGGCCAAAGAGGAGGGCGTGGAGGTCGGTGTGACCGCCGATTTCTTCAGTAAATACGTGTGGCGCGGGCAGAATATCATCGATGATTGGGTCCTGCAGCCCGGCGTCAGCGTCGGCTACAAGGGGCTCACCGCGTCGATCTGGGGCAACCTGGACCTGACGGGCGACCTGGTCGACGGGGGCGAGCTCACCGAGATCGATTATACCCTCGACTATACCAATACGGTCCCCGGGCTGGACATCCTCAGCTACTCGGTAGGGGCGATTTACTACAGTTTCTTCAACCTGGACTGGCCCGATACGACCGAACTGTACGCCGGTCTGGGCCTGGATGTGCCATTCGCGCCGGCCGTTCGCTGGTTCTACGACGTCGATGAGATCGACGGCAGCTACCTCCAGTTCTCCATCGGGCATACGATCGAGAAGATTCGCTCGTGGCGGGACGACTGCTACTGCGGCCTGCAAGTAGGGGCCAGTGTCGGCTACGGCACCGATGGCTACAACAACGGCTATTTCGGCGTCGATGGAAGTGCTCTGAACGATCTGACGCTCACGGCCGGCCTGCCCATCTGCATGGGCAAACTGACGATCAGGCCAAGCCTCGGTTACTCCATGATGATCGACGACGACATCCGCGCCGGCGATGCCACAGGCCCGAGCGACAACTTCTGGGGTGGCATCGGCCTCGCCTACGACTTCTGAACGACGACCGCGAAAGACGCCGAGGCGCGAGGGGAGCCACCACGTTGTGCCGCCGCGACCTGAGCAGAGCACAGCAGTTCCTTGCTCGGGTGGGAGAGACCCCGGGCACGCGGAGAGCGTAAGATCGGCACCGACCTGAGCTTATGGTACTCGGGACGGTTGGTTCTCTCTTCGGTCTGCCGGCCCGCAGCGGGCAGGCGAATTTTTTTGCGGAATTTTGATTTTGTGCTTGACTATTTGATTTTAGGCAAATATCATTGTGGTAAATCAAAGATGGAGACAAGAACATGAGTGTATCGAAGAAGCCCAAAGCGGGTCGCAGGAAGAAGACCGTAGCGGAGCTCACGGAGGCCGAGTGGGAGATCATGAGGGTCGTCTGGGCGAAGGAGCCTTGTGCGGCCGGGACCGTCCAGGAAACCCTGGCGGCCACGCGGGACTGGTGCTACGCCACCGTCAAGCTCACGATGGACCGCATGGTCCAGAAGGGTTTTTTGGAGATCAACAAGATTCGCAACCTGCAGCTTTTCCGGTCCTGCATCAGCGAGGTCGAGGCCCGGCGGGGCGAACTCCGCAAAATGCTCAAGCGCGCCTTCGGTGGCGCCCTGACCCCCATGCTCAAGTTCCTGATCGAGCATGAAGGTCTCTCGCAGGACGAGGCGGCCGAGCTGCGCGAACTCGTGAAGAAGGTCGAACAGGAGAAAGATTGATCGAGCGGATTCACAGGAGCGGGAGGTCCACCCATGAACCAGGCTATCAACGACTGTCTGGCCGGCTTGAACGGTATCGGCAAGGTATTCTGCAGTCATGCCGCCGGCGCATTTGTCCAATCGGCTCTCTTGGTCATTCTGCTGTTTGCCATCGACCTGCTGCTCCGCCGACGGGTGCGCGCGGTCTTTCGCTATTGCGTGTGGCTGCTCGTCCTGGTGAAACTGGTTCTGCCGCCGACCCTGTCTTTGCCGAGCGGGATTGGATATTGGCTCGGAGGCTGCCTGCCCGTCGCCGCCTCTCCAGTGCTGGAGCGAGTTTCTCGCCCGATGCCGCCTGAGCCTTTTGAACGGCATCGGCCTGTAGCCGTGCAGGCGTCGGACGCCGTCCCTCCGGTCCAGCCTCCTATGAATCCCGTCAAGCCGGATGCATATGTTGTACCGGCCGTCGTGAACCTGACGCCCATCACTTGGCAGGCCGTCCTTTTTCTCTTCTGGGTCGCAGGGGTCCTTGCCTTCGCGGCGTTGCTGGCTCAGCGTCTGCGGTTCGTCAAAGGTCTTGTCGCCGCGAGCACTCCCGCCGGAGACGATCTGCACGACTTGCTGGAACAGTGTCGCCGGCAAATCGGCGTTCACCGGCCGGTGGGACTGAGGACATTGGACACCCTTCCCAGTCCCGCGGTCTGCGGCTTGTTGCATCCAACGGTCCTGATGCCGGCTGCGCTGGTCGAGAAGCTCTCGCCTGAAGGACTCCGGGCGGCCCTGATCCATGAGCTGGCCCACATCAAGCGCGCCGACCTGTGGATCAACGCCGTGCAGACGTTCCTGCAGGTCGTCTACTTCTACAATCCCTTTGTGTGGTTCGCCAACGCGATCATTCGCCGGACCTGCGAGGAGGCGGTGGATGAAACGGTCCTCGTGACATTAGGGGGCCAAGCGAAGAGCTACAGCAATACCCTCATCGATATCAGTGAGATGGCGTTCTGGAAGGCCGACTTCGGCCTGCGTTTGATTGGAGTAGCGGAATCAAGAAAAGCTCTGCAAGGGAGGATCAAGCACATGTTGACGAGACCAGTACCCAAGAGTGCCAGAATCGGAGCCCTCGGCACAATCATGATCCTGGTGGTAGCGGCGGTCTTGCTCCCGATGGCAAGGGCCGAGAAGTCAAACCAAGAGGCATCCGGCGCTCCGCCAGTGACCGGTGCCGGGGTAACTGAATCAACTCCTGCGGCCGGCGAGAATGACACCATCGTCGATCCGAAGACCGGCCTAAGATTCACGCTGGTTGCCGCTATCAAGGGCGACAACGACGTCATCCAGGTAGGTGACAGGGACGCTCTCTTCTATGTGATGGACCTGAGTCTTTCGCCCAACGGCAAATTCCTGCTGTGGCATGGCATGGTGGTTCCCCTCGAGGGCAGTCCCCCGCTCAAGCTTGAAGAACTGAACGACGTGGCGCAAGCAGCCTGGTCACCCGATGGCACAATGATTGCCTTTCATTCAAAGGGCATGTGGATCCTGCCGGTATCGCCCGACACAGGTCGCGTCGCAGGCCCCGCTCGAAAACTTGCCGAAGACCCTGCCGGTTCGACGCTGCGAGCGATCGAGTGGACCCGTGACGCTCAGCACATTCGCCTCTACTATGCGGACAGCCGTGGATTCTCACGGCCGACGTGTATCTCCGTGCAGGATGGCAAGACCGTCCCGTCACCCGAGAAGCCACACGCGGGCATGGACTATGCCCGCTTTGGCCTGCGTTCCCCCGACGGCCGGCGCGTGGCCTTCGCGCGGCACTGGGGTACAAACGGTGTGTGGGTGGCGTCCCTGGCCGGCGAACTCCCCACGCTGGTCGCACAGCTTCCGGGACTGCACGCGCCACGATGGTGGTCGCCGGATGGACAATGGCTCCTGTGTGGACCCAGTACCGAATGCCTCAGTCGCGCGCGGCCCTCATTGGCATTCGTACGGGTGGCGGATCGCTTCGTTTTCCGCTTTGAGACTCCGAAGTCTGTGGGTAACGATCTGGGCTTGTCCACGGACGGCAAGCGTCTGCTCTTCTACAAGGACTCCTATTTGATCCGGGACGTCATCAAGGTGGCGGGCGTACGCGGCGGGACCCCGGTAGAGCAGAAGATGCCCCGCCCGCTCGATTCCGTGTACGTTTGGGGCCGGGTGGACGCCAAGCGGTGGGCCTTCACGGGAACGGACAACCAGGGCAAACGCGTGCTCATGGTGGTTTCCTCGGCAGGCGGCGAACCGGTGGAGATGAAGATCAATGTCGCCCCGGGTGGTGAAAACATCGGCTGGGGGGCGATTTCCCCCGACAGCAAGCGGCTCTTTCTCACAGTCAATAGGGGGTACAAAGCGGGCCAGTACCTTCGTGACGGGTACGTCGTTGGGATTTCCTTGGACCGATGCGAAACCGCCGGCTCGCCGGCACTCGTATTCCAGGATTGGGATAATCCCGCTCTGGTTGCCTGGTCGCCCGATTCCACTCGGCTGATCGTAAGCACACGGGGCGATAGCGGCAGGAAGGGAGACCTATGGGTCGTTCCTGTCGAGGGCGGCGCGCCCAGCCAACTCACACGTAGCCCGGAGGAACCCGAAAGAAACGCCACCTTGTCGCCCGACGGACAGACGATCGCGTACACAGTGGATTCGTCCGGCAAGAGCAGTCTCTACGTCGTGCCCTGCGCCGGCGGTGCGCCCCGGGCCTTGTGGACACAGTCTCGCCCTGCAGGGGACGGGGAGCACACCTGGTTCCCCGATAGCAAAGAGATCGGCGTGCTTTCGGACGACGGCATCGTGGCCGTATCCATCGCGGATGGCAAAGCCCGTCCGTTTCTCAAGTTCGCGGATGCCGGTTTTGACTGGCTCTCGTGGTTTGAGTGGTCGCCGGACGGGCGGACACTTGGCCTCTATGGAGGGAAGGGCGAGGAGAACGGCGACATCGTGCTGCTCTATGCCTCTGACAACAAAATCGAGAGGCTGCCCAACGATCCTCCTGACAAGTATGGCTTCGACTGGACTCCGGACAGCCAGGCCATCTGCTACACCGCCTCGCAACCGCAGAAGGTCCGGCCGGCCGGGATGGTCCGTGAACTGGACCTCGACGAAGCATTCCAGAAGGCGGTAGCCGCCGCGCCGCCGGCTCAAGACAAACCCTCTGCTCCTGCCCAAGACGTCAACTTGCCCCCTCTGGTGAACGGTGAGTACACGGATCATTTCGACGGCCCGTTGGCTTCCCACTGGACGGTCTCTGATATGAAGGACCGGCCGAATGGTTTACACCAGGTGCAGAATGGCGAACTGCTCTTGGAGAACAGAACGGTGCAGTTCGGGCGCCTGGATTGGACTAACTACGTCTTCAAGGTGCGGATGTGCACCAAGTCTATTGTGTCCCATAGTTCGATGGTGGGTGTAGCTTTCCGCAGAAACGGTGGTCGCGTCTACTGGCTGTCGGCGTGGCCTGACAGCCAGGTTCTCGAATTGGGGGTCACTACCAGGGGGCCGGCGAAGGAGGGGCATTTCGGCGCGATTACCCAGGAAGCCTGCGACCTTGCTTTCGACAAGTGGTCTACGATTGAGGTCGAGGTGCGAGCGGCCCACATCAAGGTTTGTTGCGATGGCAGACTGCTCATGGAGGTGGACGACGCGACCAACGCGCAGGGAGCCCTTGAGCTGAGGGCACTGGGTGCCCGTGCCCTGTTCGACGATTTCAGCGTGCGTCTGTTACCATGAACCGACTACGGGGCCAGTAGTACCAAATGGTTCGGGTAGGCAAAACGCAGTCTGTCTCCTTGACAGAACCTTGGCAGGAAAGGATCATCACGGAGGCAAAGACGTGACGTGTGCGTTCTCGGATGACGGAAACCGCCAGGAACCTCGAAAGGAGAACCCATGCAACGAGGCACTTCGAAAAGACCCCTGATCGGACTGTTGGTGTTGTCGTGGCTGCTCGTTCTGGCGTTCTGCCTGCTTTCCTACGGGCAGAATGGGGCAAGCGACAACGATCCGCACGCGACGGGGTATCTTCCGCCGACGCCGGAGCAGGAGCGGCACCTCCAGGAGACTCACCCCAAAATCGTCAAGGTATGGCCCAACCAGCTTGCCCTGGCACGAGTCAACGAGGAGCGAAAGAAGAAAGGTCAGGATCCCTTGCCGGAGAGGGGCACTGTTCCCAAGGGGGCCGAGAAAGCGTTCACCGTGGGCAATGGGCCTGTGATTTCGGGCGTGCCGGAAGGTTTTGCGGGCTTGACGGACCTGCCCGGATCGGTGGACAACAGCCTGCTGGACGCGTTTCCCGAGATCCGGACCCAAGGCTCAATCGGTTCGTGCACTAACTGGGCCGTCACCTACTACCAGTTGACGTACACGGTGGGCCGCCTGGTCGGGTGGAACAACAAGAATGTCAACAATGATACGAAGTTCTCGCCGAAGTGGACGTACAACATGATCAACGGAGGCAAGGACGAAGGGTCCTGGCCCGTAGACGCCTACCACGTTCTGGAAAAGCACGGCGCGGCGAGATGGAGCCTGTTTCCCTATCAGACCAGCGCCACCGACCCCAAAAACTACCGCGAGTGGTGTCGCGACGGGGAGACTTGGCGGGATGCGATCAGCTATCGCATCTGGCAGCACGGTTATCTCGAGCAGCCGCCGTCCCCCCCGACCGGTTACGACGCCGCCTGGTTCGACGCCATCAAGGGGATGCTCGCGGACGGTGAGATTCTGACTTTCGCCACGTACGTTAGCGGCTGGCAGTTCACCAGCATCAAGGACGACAAAAGCACGACGTATGATGACGCCTTTGTGCGAAAGCCGGTCGTTTGCTGGGTCAGCAGCTCAACCCCAGCCAACCATATGATGACCATCGTCGGCTACAATGACAACATTTGGACGGACATTAACAACAATCGCAGGGTCGATGCGGGAGAAAAGGGGGCATTGAAGATCGCGAACAGTTGGGGTCCGAACTGGCAGGATTCCGGGTTCTGCTGGCTGGCTTATGACGCGTTGGGCGCCGTGTCGGCTGTTGCTGGTGCTCCAAGCTCCGTGAGACAGCGTGCCATCGCCGGCAAAGTCTTCTCGATCGACTTTACGCCGAACTACACTCCGACCCTCCTGGCCAAATTCAAGCTCAGGCACGCCAAACGCAACCAGTTGGGCGTGGCGTTGGCGACGTCCGCCGGTGGAAGCTGGACTCCGGGGGCGCTCGAGTTCCAGGGCGGGCCCTATGCGTTCGACGGGACTACGGTGGCCTGCGAAGGAACGTTCGTATTTGATTTCACTGACATTCTCCCTGGGACTCCGGACGGTTCTGAACTATATGGATTGCGCCTCACAGACTCGACCGGGGGCGATACCGCGGAGTTTTTCGGCTACAAACTGACCGACATGACCGACGGGACCGTAAGTGGCGGGCTCCTCGCCGGACCGCAAGGCTGGGACAATGACGAGATGATCGTGAGTCTGCTCTACCCCTCGGCTCTGGAGCAGACCCCGGTGGCTGTGCCTTCTGCTCAGCCCCCTTCCGGCCGTGCTCCGTTGACCGTCACCTTTGGCGGCAGCGGGTCTTCCGGCGACATCTACGCCTATGTGTGGGACTTCGGGGATGGTTCAGCGCAGGTCCAAGTTCAGCCTCCCGCCAGCGTCGCGCACACGTACAGCACGGCGGGCACCTACACCGCGAGGCTGACGGTCCTGGACGAAAACTGGACCGAATCCTCCAATCAGGTCACGGTATCGGTGACCCGCAGGAAATGAGCGTGCGCGGCAGTGCGACGAGGTAGGGGAATCGACCCCGCGTCGCACCTCTGCCGGGATCGTTCCGCACCGGCGACAGCCACCGAGAAGCGCTGGTGGCTGTCGCCGGTTGCAGTACACTGAGATGGTGGCCGGGGAGTGATCTCTCCGGCCGTTATCCTGACGGCGGAGAATCGTCAGGGTTTGATGACTCGGATGTCGTCGACGTACAGGATTCCGGTGCCGCCCGGCGTCTTGGCGGCGCGGTCGCCGACGCCGAGGTACATCGTCTTGATCGCCGTGACCTTGACGCCGGCGTCGCTGAAGGTACTCAGCGGGATCTTCCACGTTAGCCAGTTCAGCGCCCGGTAGGCGTTGGCGTCGGGATGGGTGACCACGCTCATGCGGCCGCCGCTATCCTTAAGGGCGACGTAGACCGGGGCGGCCTTGTTCGTGGCCAGACCCCGGATATTGAGCACCAGGATCTCCGTGCCGCCGGCGGTCCAGTCCTGCGGCTTGGCCCACGTCTGCTCGGCCTCCGAGTAGTAGGGGGCTTTCACGTTGTTGTAGTCCAAGGGCATGGACTGCTTGCCCCCGTGGACGATCGTGGTCTCGCAGAACGTGCCGTTGACGGCGGTGGCCAGGCCGACCACGGAGCCGCTGAGTTGATTCGTAAGACCATCGATCCAGGTGGTGAAGACTTCCTGGCCCTCTTTGTCCGTGTAGCTTTCGAAGTCATCCACGGGCAGGCAGGTGGTAAAGCTCCAGACCGGACCGGCTTTGATCGAGCCGTCGGCGATGGTCTCATCCACACGCCAGTAGTAGGAAGTCACGCTGTCGAGCGTGCCCGCGGCGAACTTGGTCTCCGTCACGAGGCCCTTGTCGGCACCGGCCGCGCCCTGAGTGACCGCGTCGAGACTGCCGCCGAAGAACAGATGATGTTTGACGGCGGCCTGGCCCGGCTGCCAGGTGAGGGTGGGAGCGGTCGCAACGTCCGTCGCCTTGTCCGCAGGGTTGGGTAGGTAGGCGGTCAGAGCCTGCGTGGTGAAGCGCCAGACGTCGCCCTTGTTGACCGTCTTCTGGTCGGCCTCGATCTCATCGACGCGCCAATAGTAGGTCGTCCCCGGCTTGAGGCCCGGTATGTACCACAGCATGGCCATCGGGATGCGCGGCGCGACGAAATCGGCGGGCCCCAGGTCCGGCGTTGTGCCGATATAGACCTCGTGGAAGGACGCCTTGTACCCGGCTGCCCAGCGGAACAGCGGGGTCTGGATACCCGTGGCGCCGTCCGCCGGCTCGGGTTTCTTGGCGGCTCGTGAGGGCGGGCAGAGCGCCTCAACCTCTGCCGCGGTTAGCGGGTTGCTGTAGATCCGGACATCGTCCAGGATTCCATGGAATACGCGGCCGCCGTCGAAATCCACGCCGAGCAAGACCGGAGCATTGACGTTCGGGCCGATGGTCAAGGGCTTCGGCCCTACCTCATCGATCCCGTTGAGATAGCATCTCAGATTGACCCCGTCGAACACAAAGGCCAGGTGGGCCCACTCGTTCTTGGGCATGACGGAGAACTCGACCGAAGCCGGGTCGAAGGAAATGCCGACCCGGTCTGTGTACTGGGCGCTAGTGTGGGCGCCCCACAACTCGACTTGGAACATCATTGTGGTGGTGCCCCAGCCGTTGGACTTGGTGAGGAAATGCTGGAATGTCCCCGTGCCATCCCAGAAGGCCCAGAGGGTGAGCGAGAATTTCCCCGTCCCCTTGGTGGGGTCGAAGACGCCACAGTCCACTCCCGTGCAGGCACCTGGCATGAACGCCAGGGCGCCGCCGAGGCCGGCGGCGCCGGACACCCAGTCCGGCGTGCCTTGGATCTTCCCCTCGTGATTATTGCCGGAACTGTCCTTGGCGACCGCGCCCGAGCCCTCGTCGAACTTCCAGTGGCCTACGAGGTCCCCCAGGGTCACGCTGGCCACGCACAACGCCAGCAGACAGGATGACAGGCGAATCGAAGTCTTACACATACTCTTCCTCCCTTCCCAAACGGGCCTTGAATGATGCCCCGGCCCACGGCGACGGTGTGTCGCGGCCGAGGTCTCTGGTGAAAAAGGGTCGCACACAAGATGTCAAAGCGAAACAGGACGCTCCACTGGATTTGCTTGTACCACATTGCGGGGGGGATTTCAAGGAGAATCTGGCTTCGTCGATTCGGCGGATGGTTGTGACGGTCTGCCGTGGAACACTCTTTCCAGTCGGTAGGAGAAGTAGATGGCACAAGACGAGCCGAGGGCAAACAGGAGCATCCCCAGAGCCACGATGATCCGCCCGCGTCGTTGAGCCGGATCGCCCTCGACCACCTTGGTATTGCGGATGACCCAGGGTCCGGGGGGCGGGATCTGGCGCCATTGCACGGCTCGATACCCGAACCAGAACAGATAGACGCCCAGCGGCAGGACGCTGAGGAAGAGGAAGGCAACCAGAATCTGCATGGTCCGCAGTGCCGTCTGTGGTTCCTGCTTCGAGGCGTATTGCGCGCCGTACGGAAGCAACCACTGGATCGCCGCCGCTGCTGCCAGTGCACCGAGAATCCAGACGACAATCACGACCAATCGCACCTTCTTATTTGCCCGGATGATCGGAGTGGAGGATCGCTCTTGGGCGTCGAATCCGTTCTCTCTCACCTGTTGTTCTCCATTCTTGACTACAGGATAACTGACGCAAGCTTTCCATGCCACAGGCCCCCCAAAGGAGAGTGCCTACAAAGATGTAGGCAGTCGGGATATTGATTACAAAAGTGTAGGCAGTGCGGGCTATGCCATGAGGGATGCGGTTCACTGTAATCCTTTGTGTATGAAGGGGTTATGAAAATTCCAGTGGCCGAGAGCCCATGTGGCACGCCAGTTGTATTTGTAGAGGGAAGCAAACATGCATGCTGTTTGCGTGTGGTAGGTGAATCGAGTCGTCAAAACAATCGACCCAGCAGAAAGGGGTACAGATAATGATGGCTATGGGGGATCGGTCTATCCTGCGAGTGGGCAGGACGTGGGTAACCATCGGAATTCTGGGGGGGCTTGTTATTCTTCTGGATGCCGGCGGCGTGGCGCAGGCTGGTGAGCAGGATGCCGCCGCTGTGGCTGTGCCCGCCCAAGCCAAGGTTGATAGTGGCGACACGGCGTGGGTGCTCGTCAGTGCGGCGCTGGTGATGCTGATGACGCCGGGCTTGGCGTTCTTCTATGGGGGGCTCGTCCGCCGCAAGAACATGCTCTCGGTGCTGATGCAATGCCTGATGATCCTGTGCCTGATCAGCCTGCAATGGGTGATTCTTGGATACAGCCTGTCGTTCGCTCCGGGCAACAGCTTGATCGGCGGGCTCAAGTGGCTGTTCCTCGGTGGCGTCGGGCTGGAGCCGAATACGGATTACGCCGGCACGATCCCGCATGAGATGTTCATGATGTTCCAGATGATGTTCGCCGTGATTACGCCGGCCCTGATCATCGGGGCCTTTGCGGAACGCATGAAGTTCTCCTCGTTGTGCGTCTTCATGCTCCTGTGGGCGACCTTCGTCTACGACCCGGTCGCGCACTGGGTGTGGGGCGTGGGCGGCTTCCTGCGGCAGTGGGGGGCGCTGGACTTCGCCGGGGGCACGGTGGTGCATATCAACGCGGGCATGACGGCCCTGGCCGCCGCGCTGGTGCTCGGTCGCCGGCAGGGGTATCCGGAAGGCATCTCGCCGCCGCACAATCTGCCGTTTGCGGTGCTGGGGGCGGCGCTGCTGTGGTTCGGCTGGTTCGGCTTCAACGCGGGCAGCGCCCTGGGCGCAGGGGGCCTGGCGGGCAATGCGTTCACGGTGACGCACATTGCCGCCGCGACGGCCGGCCTGACGTGGGCCTTGCTCGACTGGATGAAACACAAGAAACCCACCACGCTGGGGATGATCACCGGCGCGGTAGGGGGATTGGTGGCCATCACGCCGGCGTCGGGGTATGTCACCCCGGTGGGCGCCATGGCCATCGGCATCGGGGCGGGGCTGATCCCCTGGTTCGTCGTGACCTACATCAAGGGCTCGCTGGGCTACGACGATTCGCTGGACGCCTTCGGCGTACACGGCGTCGGCGGCATGTGGGGCGCGATTGCCACCGGCCTGTTCGCCACCAAGTCCGTCAATCCGGCGGGCGCGGATGGGCTGTTTTACGGAAACCCGGTCCTGCTTTGGATCCAAATCAAAACTGTGATCATCACGGTCGTCTTCTCGTTCGTCGTCGGCTACGCCCTGCTCAGACTGGTGGACGCCCTCATGGGCCTGCGGGTCAGCGAGCACGAGGAGCGCGTGGGCCTCGATCTCGCTTTGCATCGCGAGGCCGCCTACACCGTGATTGACTGATGGGGCGCTGTGCATCATTGCGAGTCGCTGCGCCGCGGCGACTCGCCATGACCTCCAAGGAAGAAAGGACAAGACAAAATGAAATACATCATCGCTGTGATTCAACCGGATCGTTTGGATGAAGTGCTCAAGAGACTGACGGAGGAAGAGGTTCACCTGGTGACGGTCTCGAACGTGGTGGGCCGGGGCCGGCAGAAGGGCGTCGCCCAGGTCTATCGCAGCCACAAAGAGCAGGGCAGTCTGCTGAAGAAGGTCAAGCTGGAGATCGCCGTCAACGAGGCGTTCGTGGAAAGGACCGTCAAGGCGATCACCGAAGGCGCGCGCACCAGTCAGATCGGCGACGGCAAGATCTTCGTTCTGGACCTGCAGGAATGCGTCCGCATCCGCACCGGCGAACGCGGCGGCGACGCCATCGGGTAAGGCTGGGGGATGACGGAAAAACTACAAAAGTGTAACTTGACCGTATAGGAATTTGCTTTTGTGGATAGCGGGTGAGTTGAGTGGTTCCTGGTTTGTGTTTTGTGGAGAAGTCAGTCTTTGGTTGGGTTGTCGGGGTGTCCGAAGCACTGTTTTGTGGGTACACTTGGGTCACAGCAGAAGCTACCGCCGCAATTTGGGCATTCCACGATGGGACAGTGTCCGGGCCCGTCCGGCGGGAAGGCATCGACAATGATCTCTTCCACCCAGTCGGTGTGGTTACAGGAACGACAGCGGTATCTGTACCATTCGCTGGGTCCGGTCCACGGCCCGTCCCTCGGGTCTTGTCGGTTCTGTGAATGGTTCGTCATGGGGCATCTCCGTGAAGAGCCTGAACTCCTTGAGGATACCGTATCGGGGATGATAGATCAATTCCAGTTGCATGGTATCGCCACACTTCGGGCAGGTCAGCGGGTCCTTGCCAAAGGATTTCTCGAACCGTTGTGCAAACGGCGATCGGGGAAGCACTCGGAAGCCACGGGGATCGGCAGGGGGTGTGCGGGTCTTCAAGAGAGCGGCCAGAGC
>CAYHAJ010000312.1:0-15888 GCA_964354535.1 uncultured Pirellulales bacterium | reverse complement strand
GCTTGCCCCACCGAAATCCGCGTCCTGTGAAGAATCGGTGGGGCAAGCCCCACCCTACAATGATGAAAGGAGATCTTTGTGAGCATCGAACTGAAGAAGAATTGCCGCTATGCCTTGCTCGTGCCGACCAGTATGGGCGTTCGTCTGACGCCTGACGACGGTCAGCCGTTCCATTGCAGCCGCCGGTTCACCCTGCAGGCCACCAGCGCCGAGAGCAACGTGGCGAGTGTCGCGTCATATCTGGGCCTGCCGGTCAAGGTGCTGACGACCTTCGTCAAGGGCAGCCCCATCGCCCGCTTCATCAAGGACGACCTCGCCGGCCGCCACATCGACTACGAGGGCAAGGAAGTGGACCAGGGCAACCCCTGGGGCTATCGCCACCAGTTCAACTTGGCCGATAGCGGCTACGGCTCACGTGGCCCGCGCGTGTCCAACGACCGGGCTGGCGAAGTCGGCCGGACGTTGAATGTGAAGGACTTCGACCTCGACCGGATCTTTGGCCGCGAGGGCGTGCAGATCGTGCACCTGTCAGGCCTCATCGGGGCGCTGTCCCCGGACACCGGGACCTTCTGCCTGGAGCTGGCCCGGGCGGCGAAGAAGCACGGCACGCGGATCGCCTTCGACCTCAACTATCGGGCCTCCTTCTGGAAAGGTCGCGAGAAGGAGCTACGGGCTATCTTCCACGAGATCGCATCCGTCGCCGACATCCTCGTCGGCAACGAAGAGGATTTCCAACTCTCGCTGAGCATCGAGGGTCCCGAAGCAGGCGGCAAGGGCCTGGCGAGCAAGATCGACAGCTTCAAAGGGATGATCGACCGGGCGAAGCGGACCTACCCCAACGCCACGGTCTTCGCCACCACGCTGCGCGAGGTCGTCAGCGGCAATTGTCACCGCTGGGGTGCCGTCATGGCCGAGGGGGCCAACTGGCATATCGTCGAGCCGCGGGAGATCGGGGTCCTCGACCGCATCGGCGGCGGCGACGGCTTTGTCGGCGGCATGCTCTACGCCATCCTCCGCGGCTGGGAGCCGGAGAAATGGGTCCAGTTCGGCTGGGCGACCGGCGCCCTGGTCGTCACGCTCCTGACCGACTACGCTCAACCCGCCGATGAGGAGCAGATCTGGAGCATCTGGCAAGGCAACGCCCGCGTCAAACGCTGAGCAGGAGAATTGGGGGGGGCAAGCCAGGGCCTCGATCACAATGGACGCTGGGGCCCTCCGCTGTCACCCCTGCGCAGGTAGAGGTCCAGGAAAGTCCCGGCGTTCCTGGATTCCTGCCTGTGCGGGAATGACAGAACGCGGCAGCCTTCCGCCGAACCATCCTTCGGTCGGGGGCCCTCAAAAGTGACCGGGGTTCTCATACCAGATCACGCCGAGGCCAGTGTGGTTCTTGCCGCCGGATTCTTCGGTGGTCATGACGTCGGGATGGCCGTCGCCGTTGAGGTCAACGATGCCGATGAGGTCATGTTTGATGCCATCGGCCGCGCTGAGGATGTGCGGAATCCATTTGCCGGCGGGGAAGGGCCCTTCGCATGAAAGCCACATCAGTCCGTGTAAAGGCGGCTTGGCGGCTTCACAACTGAACACCAGGTCCAGCCTTCCATCGCCGTCGAAGTCGGCGGCATTGACCGCTTTGGCGGTGCCGGTGTCCTGAGGTTGCTGAATGGAGTGGGGCTCCCAGGCCCGGCTGGAGCGGTCCAAGCGGCGTAGCCACAGGATCTCTCGCGGTTTCACGGCAATCAGCACGTCCTCCAAGCCGTCCCGATCGAGGTCGGCCAGTTCCAGGAACATGACCTCCCGCCCCGCGCCGCCGATGGCGTGCTCGCGCCAGGGTTTCGTCTGTGCCGCACCGAGGCCGGGATTCTCCAACCAAGCGACCCCGGTGTTGGCGCCCTTGCGGTCGGTGAAGACGATGTCCGTGTCTCCGTCGCCGTCCATGTCGCGGGCGAGCAACGACATCAGCCAGCCGCAGGGGCGCAACGGATACCATTTCCAGTCGGCCAACCGGCGTGCCTCGGCCGGAGCCTTGAACCAGCCGATGGCAGCGTCCCTGTCCTTGCCACCGGCGACGAGGTCCACCCCGTACTTGCCATCGATCTGCAGGGGCAGGACAAACATCCACCGCATGAGCTGGGCGGAAGCCGGCAGCGGCTCGACGCGCCAGGCCTTCTCCTCGAGGTACCGATCGCGCTCTTTCGGCGCCCAATGGATGAACATGCTCCTGGTCTTGCCCTCACAGGAACTCACGACGTCCACCGCCCCATCCCCGTCAAGGTCGGCGAAGACCGCGTCCTCCACATCGCCCACGTGGCCCACCGTGACTGCCGGCCACTTCTCTTTCGCCTGCGCCGGTCCGGGATTCAGGTAGACCCGCACGGCGCCCCCCTGCTCCCAGCCGGTCGTAATGTCCGGCAGGCCATCGCCGTTCACGTCGGCCAGACGAATGCCGTCGGCCCCCCGGCTCGAATCGTCGATCACATGACGCGGCCAGGGATTCTGCGCCGGACCTGATCCACCCGCGACTGCGATAGCCGCCGAACACACGATGCAGGATACGAGCCAATGAATCATGGTCGTTGCTTTCTTTTCTTCTTCTTTGTTTCCTTGGCTTTGGTGTCCTCCGTCGTGGCTGTGTTGGGCTTCTCAGCGGCTTCCTTCGAGCCGGGCATGGGACGCCAATCTCGTTCCGCCACGAATTGCGGGATGCCTTGCAGTTCTTCCAGGGTCTCCAGGTGACGACCCTGATCGTTGGTGTCTTCGATCCATCTCTCGAGCACGCCGCGCAGCTTCTTCAACTCGGCCTGATGCTCCGGCTCATCCGACTGGGCGAGGTTGTTGATTTCCCACGGGTCGGTCTCGAGGTCGTACAACTCCTCTTCCGGCATGGTCGGTTGACAAAGGACTTCCTGCACGGGTGTGAGCTTGCCCTGCGCGTGAAGCTCCTTGAGCAGATTCCAGACAGGATAGGACTTTTCCTTGTAGGCATTGAAGGCCAGGAACGGCACCCAAGGCGTGAAGTTGCGAATGTAACGATAGCGGTCGTCCCGCACCGTGCGAATGCGCATGACCGTCATGTCGCAACGGTCGCGATAACCGAAGACGTACTGACGGTCCGGCTCGCAGCGATCGCCCAGAAAGACCTGCCCCTGCATCTTGGGCGGTTTCGCTGCTCCCGCGAGAGCCAGCGACGTAGGAGCCAGATCGATGCCGTGGAGCAGGCGGTTGTCCACGGTCCCGGCCTGGAAACGCGCCGGGACGGGGAAGTTCTTGGGCCAGCGGATAATCAGCGGCACCAGCAAGCCTTCCTCGTAGCAGAACTGCTTGCCGCGGACGTGGGACTGCCCGTTGTCGCCGAAGAAGATCACCACGGTGTTATCGGCGAGACCATCCTTCTCCAAAGCCGCGAGCACCAGGCCCACCTTGCGGTCCAGTTCGGTGGCCTCGTCGAGGTACTTGCCCCAGTCCTCGCGTGTCACCGGATGGTCGGGGTAATAAGGCGGGATCTCGACCTTGGCCGGGTCCGCCTTCTTCGGAGCCGTGTAGGCGCGGTGCGTTTCCGTGAAGTTGACCTGCGCATAAAATGGCTGATGCGTCTTGAGATCATTCCAGTTGGCGGAGTCGAACGGTTTGCCCTCGTAGAAGAAGTTCCAGTCGGTTTTGCCGGAGCCTTTGAAATCGCACGGCGGAGGCAGTTCGCGGACGTTCGCCGTGAAGTAGCCGGCCGCCCGCATCCAGTCGCTGATGACCTTCACCCCTTCCGGCAAAGGCTTCTTGTTGACGGTGCGGTGCTGGTGCGCCCCGATGGTCGTGGAATACATGCCGGTATTGAACGCGGAGCGGCTGGGCGA
Source organism: uncultured Pirellulales bacterium (assembly GCA_964354535.1). Lineage (GTDB taxonomy): Bacteria > Planctomycetota > Phycisphaerae > Sedimentisphaerales > Anaerobacaceae > PLanc-01. The sequence goes on along the minus strand of CAYHAJ010000312.1, from coordinate 12,043 downwards.
GCAGACGTGCCCATTGTAGCAACGGGTGTAGCGCACGCCCTGGGCCGCCAGACGATCCAGGTTGGGCGTCCACACTTCCTTGGCGCCGTAGCACCCGAGGTGCTGGCCGAAATCCTCCGCGATCAGCCACAGGATGTTGGGCGTCTTGAGGCTGGGCTTCTCCGCACCCGAGGCGAGCGCCATGGGGCAAAGGGCCACCAGCACAAGAACGCTGTGCATAGAGAACTCCAAACGACGTGACAAACGTGATTCGACGGCCTTCATCTCTTCTCCTGCTTCGACTTGGCTTTCTTCTGTGTGGCCTCGGCGACGGGATAACGGCGGACCTCCACATCGTTCTTCTGCTTCGCACCCGGCGTGCTGCGGCCCTGCGTGATGAGCCTCTCCATCAGAGCCCGCATCTCGGCGACGCGCTCGGCCTTCTCACCGGCGAGATTCGTCTGCTCGCCAATGTCGGCATCGAGGTTGTAGAGCTGGACGCTGGTCTTGGTCTTCGGGTCCGGCTGCAAAATGAGTTTCCACGGGCCGCGGCGCAGGCCGGGAATACCGCTCGACGCACAACTGACGGCGTGCTCACGAACCGCCTTGTCCTCGCCTTTGAGCAGCGGCAGCAGGCTGAAACTGTCTTCGCCCGCATCGTCCGGCAGCTTCGTGCCAAGGATGTCGGCCACCGTGGCGATGAGGTCGGCCCCATGGACGAGCTGGCCGCAGACCCTGCCTGGTTTCACCACACCGGGCCAGCGGACGATAAACGGCACGCGATGCCCGCCCTCGAACACGTCCCCCTTGTAGCCGCGCAGCGGACCGCTGGGGAAGTGGCCCTTCGCTTCGAGTTCCTTCGCCCCGATGTACGGAGCACAGCCGTTGTCGCTGGTGAACAGGACGAAGGTGTTCTCGGCTGCACCGGTTTCACGCAGCGCCTCCAGCACGCGCCCCACCACCGCGTCGGTTTCCATCACGAGATCGGCATAGAGGTTCAAGCCGCTCTTGCCGAGCCATTGCCGGTTCACGGCCAAGGGCGTATGCGGAGACGTGAGCGGCAAATAGAGCAGAAACGGCTGCTTTGCCGCAGCCGCGCGACGGAGGAAAGCCACCGCGCGGTCGCCGAGCGCGGGGAGAATGGCTTCGAGCTGCCAGTCTCGCAGGGCCGGCCCCTGCAGACTGGCCTGGTTCGTCCTCAGCTTGTCCGCCGGCAGCAGCTCGCTCGGGATGCCGATGGTACGGTCGTTTTCGATGAAGCAATAAGGCGGCCAATTGGGCACATCGGTGCCGAAGTACTCGTCGAAGCCACGTGTCGTCGGCCCACCGGGAATAGGCTGGGAGAAGACCTCTCGCCATACGGCACGGTGCGCCTCGGTGGCAATCGTGGAGACTTGCCCACCCCCACCGGCCTGGCCGCCGAAGCCGGTGAAGTACTTTCGCTGTTGCTCGGTAATCGGCCAGTCGCGGCCGAGATGCCACTTGCCGATGCACGCGGTGCGGTAGCCGTGCTTCTTCGCGAGGCCGGCCACCGTGAGCCGGTCCGGCGCGATCAGCGGCGTCCCCCACACGTTCACGATCCCTTGCTGCAACCGCGACCGCCAGTGGTACCTGCCCGTCAGCAGCGCGTAACGCGACGGCGAGCACACGCCGGAACTGGAGTGGGCATCCGTGAAGCGCATCCCCTCGCGGGCGAGACGATCCATGTTCGGCGTGGGAATCTTCCCACGCTGCGGATTGTAGCACTGCACATCACCATAGCCGAGATCGTCGGCGAGGATGATGAGGATATTGGGTGGCCCGACGGGTAGAGCTTTCGCCGGAGACTGACCGGCCCGAAGCGGGCTAACGATCAGCAAGACGACGGCTGCCAGCATCGTCCCGACAGCGCGGATTGGCACAGCCATTCTTGTCATGAGGGACGACTCCTTCCGTTTTCGCGGATGCGCTGGAGCAGCGCGGTCATTTCTTTCACAAGCTCGGGATGGGTTGCGGCCACGTTGTTCGTTTCCCCGATGTCCTCAGCCAGGTTGTAGAGTTCGTTGGCGCCAGCGCTTTTCTTCTTTTTCTTGGCGGCGGCAACGGCAGTATCACCCGGGATCAGCTTCCATGGCCCTTTTCGAATCGCCAACCTGTTGCCGTGCTCGACCAGGTGATCGCGGCATGGTTTGCCGAGTTTCTCACCGAGCAGCGCGGGCAGGACGTTGAAGCTGTCCGGGCCGGCCGCCTCGACGAGTCTCTGCCCCGTCATCGCTGCCATGGAGGCCAGCATATCCACGTGGCAAATCAGCGCATCCGATACCCCCGGCTTGATCCGGCCGGGCCAGCGAACGAGGAATGGTACCCGGGTGCCGCCTTCGTACGGGCTGCCCTTGCCGGCCCGCAGCGGCCCGTTGTGCAGATGGCCGTTGTTGGTCTCCACCGTGCCGCCGTGCTCGGTGTCCGGGCCATTGGGGTCCAGCACGCCGCCGTTGTCACTGGTCACGATCACCAGTGTGTTGTCCGCAAGCTTCAGCCGCTCGAGTGAGGCGAGCACCTGGCCCACGGTCCAGTCGAACGAATGGATCGTATCGCCGCGCACGCCCGCCTGGCTCGTGCCTTTGAAACGGGGGTGCGGCACACGCGGCACGTGGATGTCGTGCGTGGAGAGGAAGAGGAAGAACCGCTTGTCCTTGTTGCGTTCCAGGAACACGTCGGCCTTGGCGGCCAGCGTCTCGGCGATCTTCTCGTCTTTCCACAGCGCGGCTTTACCGCCGGTCTGGCTGCCGATGCGCGGGATGCCGTTGACAAATGACCTCGGCTCGCCACGCTTGACGGAGTAGTCAAGCTGGATCGGATCCTTCGGGTCGAGGCCGACGACGCGATAGTTCTCCACGTAGACACAGGGCGTGCGATCCCCCGTAGCGGGAATGATGAAACAATAGTCGAAGCCGACTTCGAGCGGGCCGGGCTTGATCTCGCCGTTGTAGTCCGTGGGCTCCTTCGGGCCAAGGCCCAGGTGCCATTTGCCGACGACGCCCGTCGTGTAGCCGGCCTGCTTAAGCAGGGAGGGCACCGTGACGCGCCCCGGCTCGACGATCAGAGCGGCGATACCGGGCAAAATGCCGGTCCCCTTCTTGCGCCAAGCGTACTCACCGGTCATGAAGGCGTAACGGGTGGGCGTACAGACAGCCGAGGGCGAGTGCGCATCGGTGAACCGCAATCCTTGGCGCGCCAGACGGTCCACGTTCGGTGTCTTCACCTTGGTCGCACCGTAGCAGCCGAAGTCCCCATAGCCGATATCGTCGGCGAGAATGAAGAGGATATTGGGCGCGTTCGTAGTGACGCCGTCAGGCGTTCTCTTGACTTCTGATGCCCTTACGGGCGCACTGCAAACGGCCAGGGCGCCGGCGCCTGTCCATTTGAGAAAGCGGCGGCGATTCATCTCTCCTGTTGCCATCGTTGGGCTCCTTAGACTTCCGTCCATTGCCCGGGGATGGGCATGGGGAACTGGCCATTCTGATCGGCCTTAACCGGAACGGGGCTCTCCGCGTTCAGGTCGTCCAGGTAGTCGCAGAACTGGAACCGCGACTTCATCATCTGGTCCCAGGTGACTGTCTGTCCGACATGGCAGGCGGCGCGACCCATGAGCGAGGTGAGATCCGAGTAGACCGCGCGTTTCAGTTCGTTGTGGGGCCGGTCCCGGCGGATATTGGCGATGAAGTCGTTCCACTCGTACTGCCAGGGGCTATACGCGTCTTTGGTGGGCGTCCACGCAATGTTGTCCTTTTCGATTCGCTGGTCCTTGAACAGATGGACGGTGGCGGCGTGCGTTTGGCCGGAGAACTGCGCGGCGCACCGTGCGCCGTGGATGTACGTGGCGAATTCATTGCGAGTCTTGTTCATCCGGCGGAACCCGCAGAACGCCTTGCTCCCATCGGGGAAGGTATACTCGATGGAGTAGACATCGATGTTCTGCCCGCAATCCTTGCCGCGCGGCAGGCTGCCGCCCAAGCCATCGGCCGCGACCGGCCAGGCGTTCTTGATCCAGCAGCACTCGTCGATCTGGTGGATCAGATTATCGACCATGTGGCCGGAGCCGACCCAGAGCAGGTGGATCTTGCCGAACTGGAGTTGGCTCAGCAGCTTATTGGCGTTCTCGCCCTGGTTGCCGAGCCCCCCGCCACCCCCGAACCGGTTGGCGCGAATCAGCGGGATCTCGCCCATGGCCCCGTCGCGAATCTTCTCGATCAGCGCCTGGCGGGCCGGCGAGTGCCGGCACTGGAGTCCCGCGGCGACTTTGACACCTTTCTTCTCCGCCTCCTCGCCCGCGCGGAGCAGCCGGTGCAGGCCGCCCGGATCGGACGCGAAGGGCTTCTCCATAAACACGTTGATGCCCTTGCGAATGGCGTATTCGACGTGCACCGGCCGGATATAGGCCCGCGTGGTGCACATGGCGACATCGCCCGGCCGGAGAGCGTCGATGGCTTGACGATAGGCGCGGAACCCGACAAACTTGCGGTCCTCGGGGACATCGACTTTGTCCCGAAACTTTTCCTGGAGGGCCTTGCGCTGGGCCTCCATCCGCTTCTCGTCGAGATCGGCCATGACATACAGCTTGACCGGCCCGCTGTCCCGTACAGAGAGAGCGTCACCGACAGCGCCGGTGCCGCGTCCGCCGCAGCCGATCAAGGCCAGGCGAATCGTGTTGTCCTCGCCGGCAAAGAGCTTCGGCGACAGACTTCCCAGGATGGCCGCCCCTGCGGCGAGGGAGCCACTGTGTTTCAGGAATTGCCGGCGATTGACGGTGGGCTGCTCGATGACGTGCCTCATGTTCTTCTCCTCGATCAAAGGTTCCGGTTGCACTTGGAGCACTGTGTCCTATGATAGCCTGCCTGCCCACCCGATTTCAATCGTTTTGCGCGCCGTGCTTGTCCCCAGGACACTATCGGCATAATTGGATGGCCCAGCGGGGTCCCCGGCCGTACGCAGAAGGTGCTCTCGCCAAGACGCCAAGAGCAGAGGACGGATGACAGAGGACCGAGAGCGGCAGGGACTTTCAAATGCGCGTGATGCTCGATCTCCACCATCACAGGAGCTGATTGTGACTTGTTCCCCCTTGAAACTTGGTTTGACGGGCTGACCCCGGAAGCAGCGCAATAATCGGCCCCAAATTCAGGGCAATACCCATTGCACTAAGCATAGGGCGTCGATACGATGAGGTTACCATTTTTGCGGAGGTATCAAATATGAGAGCAAATGGCACATTTCGGTACAAGGCGAGTCGCCTTCTGTGGTTTCTCCTTTTCGCCGTGGGATGGGTGCTGCCCGGACCTGCCGCCCCTGCCGCCACACCGGGGCAGGAGCAGGCGGCGCGGGTGAAGGAGTTCCTTTCCGATCCGAATGTTGCGACCGGCACGCTGGCGACAACGGAGATTTCCAAGCTCGATCTCCCGGGCAACCGGGTGCCGTCCGTCATCAGCCGGCTGCGACAACAAAAGAAGGAAACCATCAAGCAAGGTCAGATCACGCTCGCCCAGCGTCCCTTCCGGGTTTTCCTGGGAGAAAGACCCGTGCAGGAATTCGGCCTGTATGATGTCGAGAAGCGGTTCGCTCCCTACTGGTGGGGCTCCTGGAGCCTCAACTCGTACCACAAGATCGACGAGAAGTTCTATGAGTTCGTGTTGCTGGAGGACGGCGCCAAAATCGCCGCCCGACCGTATCAGGGACCGCTGGGCACGATCAAGGTCGGGAAAGGAAACCGCGTGCTGGACAAGATCGAGTTCAACGGTTCCGTACATGGAAAGGGATCCGTCTCGGCGCCGATCGGGACAGTCAAGGAGTACTGGACCGGCGCGGTGGTCGAGTGCCAGATCCCCGTGGGGGACTACACGGCCTACCTCATGAGCGTCACGTACGACAATCTGAAGATCGACATCTCCAACAACTACCACACCAACGCCCAGGGCCAGCCCCGGGGCCGGGAACCGGTCTATGGGATGGCGGTTCGGGCCGACCAGCCCTACGTCCTGGATTTTTCGAACGATCCTGTGGTCGTGTTCGACGAGCCGGCCAGGAACAAGACCGTCTTCTCACGCGGCGAGGAAATCAAGTTCGCGGCGGTCCTGGTCGATCCGAAGCTGGACATCATGATCCGCGGGCTCGATGACACTGCGGTCCAGGTCGAGCAGGAGCTGTCCAACGGCCAGAAATACAAGCGGTCCAAGTCGCTCGATCCGAAGATCGTGATCACGCGGGCGGATGGCACGGTGGTAGCCCAGGGCGTCATGCCCTTTGGCTGAGCAGGTACCTGTGGGTACACGTGGCGTGTACCGAACGACCTGACCATTAGCGGCGATGCCGAAGCACTGACCGTGACGGTAACCTACGAGACCCAGAAGCTCTACGGGACCGTGACCGCCGCCCGAAAGATCGAGATCCGCAAGTAGGTCGCTCTGGCCGACGGACAGGGTAACTCGGCTCCGAGCCCGGCAGCCAACCGCGCAGGCGTCCGAGGAGGTCGACGGTGTAGTTGGTCGCGTCTCATTTCTGGCCCGACGGTCGCGGCGTCTGCCGATGGCGAAGTCAGCCCCGCCGTCTGTCAGTAGTCCTTGCATTTCTTGCCCGTGTCGTCTACCTCAGTGTCCGGACAGTTGGCCCGGATCGTGCCTGTGGCCGGGTCGTAGATCCAGCCGATTTTGGCGGCATCGACGTCCTTGACACGAGTCGCGCCCTCTTTCGCCCCCACGGGAAGGAGGGGAATGGCGCGCAGATAAGGACCCCAGATGTGAGTGGCATCCCTGCCGGCCTGGGGATCGCCTTCGCTGTCCGTGTACGTCGTCAGTTGCTCCGCAAAGTCTTTCGAGTCGGGCAAGCTGCCTCCGTGCTCGGTGGCATAGTGGTCAATGGCGCCGCGGAGCATTCGGAGACTCTCGGCCAGCGCCGAGTCAGCGGCACCTCTGGTTCCTCGACTCAGGCGCGGAGTGGCGATCGCGGCAAGGAGGGCGATGATCGCCATCACAAGCAGCAGTTCCAGCAGGCTGAAGGCAGGGCCCCTTCTGCTCCAGCAACCAGGCATCTTCCGTAGCTCCACATTATCAGACCGAGAGCCGTCCCGGCCTCACTATACTACTTATCGGATGCTGCGGACCATTCTTAAGTACGTATCCCTACGTAATTTGGGCGAAGAAAGAAGATATGTTACTTGTTCTGCCACAAGACGGTCTCAAAGGCGAACCGAGGAAAGACAAAGAAAGCAGGCTATTCCTTTTTGTCAGATGCACGTCTTGACTTCGCGGCGGCAGGTGGCTACTTTAACACGGAGTTCGGAGTTCATCGTCCTCAGCGACGATGCGGATGGAAATGGTTTTACGATCCAGGTCACTGTGAGAGGTTCTATGAAGACATGGCACGTGTTGGGCGTCCTCGTAATGGCATTGGCACTCGCCACCACCTCCTGTACCGCCTGCAAGTCCCAGAAGGCAGAGCAAGGGAGCAATAATGCCCGGGTGGCGTTGTTCGACGGCAAGACCCTCGACGGCTGGACGGTCCTCAAATGCGAGGCGACCGCGGACAACGGAGACATCCTCATCGCCGCGGGCAACGGCCTGGTCCAGACCGAGAAGAAGTATGGCGATTTCATCCTGGAGTTCGAGTGGAAGCCGCTGCGGGAGAAGAAATGGGACAGCGGCGTGTATTTCCGTTACGACACGGTGCCACAGGGCCGGCCCTGGCCCGCCCGTTACCAGGCCAATCTCATGCAGGGCTTGGAGGGCAACGTCAGCGAACTGCCAGGGGCCCACAGCGAGGGATTGATCAAGGCCGGCCAGTGGAACCAGTTCAAGCTCACCGTGCGCGGCACGAAGGCCGCCTTGGCGATCAACGGCACACCCGCTTGGGAGGCGGACGGCCTGGGCGAGCCCACCGAGGGATACGTTGCGTTGCAGGCTGAGGTCCCGGGAGGCGGCCAGCACCGCTTCCGAAACATCTACCTGACCGACCTGAAATAGGCGAGCGTCTGCTTGTCGTACAGGCCTTGGGACGCTTGGGGTGCACCCCAGAGCCCCCGTGGGCCGGATAGCAGTCATCTTCTCATGGGGTCGCCTATGAATTGGAGACGTGGATCGTGGTGGGTATGGGTCGTGGCTCTCGTGTGGGCTGAGAGCTTGGCCGCGGCCCAGGTGCCGGTGGCGCCAACCGCGCGGACCTGTGTGGACTTGGATGCGGATTGGCGCTTCAGCAAGGGGGACTTCGCCACCGCGACCGCTACGGCATTCGACGATTCGGGCTGGCGCATGGTCAACCTGCCCCACGACTGGAGCATCGAAGGACCGTTCAGCCCGGAGTACGGCAGCGGCAATGGATATGCCCCGGGTGGCATTGGCTGGTATCGCAAGCACTTCACGTTGGACGTGGCCCACAAAGACAAGCTCGTGGGGATCGAGTTCGACGGCGTGTACGATCACTCCGAAGTCTGGATGAACGGCCACTTCGTAGGTGGTCGGCCGTATGGGTACTCGAGCTTCCAGTACGACCTGACGCCCCTGTTGAGATTCGGCAGCCAGGAGAATGTGGTGGCCGTGCGGGTGGACCACTCCCGCTTTGCCGATTCCCGCTGGTACACCGGCTCCGGCATCTATCGTCACGTCCGCCTGCGGATCACCGACAAGCTCCACATCGGGCATTGGGGCACCTATGTCACGACTCCAGAGGTGAAGGAGGGCTCGGCCCTGGTGCGTGTGGAGACCGTGGTGAGAAACGGCTCCGATCAACCCAAGGCTTTCTCCCTGCAACTGGACGTCCTCGGTCCGGAGGGCCACGTGGCAGGCAGCGCGGCCCAGACAGCGACCGTGGAAGCGGGCAAGGACGTGACGATGGTCCAGTCGATCCCCGTCGCTCATCCGCAGTTGTGGTCGCCGTCATCACCGATCCTCTATACCCTCCAGAGCCGCCTGACCGCGGACGCGGCAACGGCCGACGAGACCACCGCGCTGTTCGGCATTCGCACCCTGCGGTTCGATCCGGACCAAGGCTTCTTCCTCAACGGCAAATCGATGAAGATCAAGGGCGTCTGTATCCATCATGACGCCGGGTGCCTGGGTGCCGCGGTCCCCGATCAGGTGCTGGAGCGACGCCTGCGGCTCCTGAAGGATCTGGGTGTCAACGCCATCCGGACCAGCCACAATCCGCCCGCCCCGGAACTGCTGGACCTGTGCGATCGACTCGGACTGCTGGTCAAGGATGAGGCTTTCGACGAGTTCACGCCGGCCAAGAACAAATGGGTCAGCGGGCGCAACGTGGGCCAGCCCAGTCGGTTTGGCTATGCGGAGTTGTTTGACCAGTGGTCGGTTGTCGATGTGCAGGACATGGTGCGGCGCGACCGGAACCACCCCTGCGTGATTCTGTGGAGCATTGGCAATGAGATCGACTACGCCAACGATCCGTTCTCCCACCCCGTGCTGGGCAACCAATATCGGCCCGCGAATCCACCCGCCCAGGACCTTGTGCGGCACGCCCGGCCCTTGGTCGAGGCCATCGAGAAACTGGACGCCACCCGGCCTGTGACCGCAGGCCTGGCCAACGTGGCCATGTCCGACGCCGTGGGATTGGGACGGTTGCTGGACGTCGTGGGCTACAACTACCAGGAGGCCCGCTACCCGGCGGACCACCGCCGGTATCCGCAGCGCTGCCTCTTCGGCAGTGAGAACGGTCATCAGCTCGCCAACTGGACCGTGGTGCGGGACAACGACTACGTGGCCGGCCAGTTTCTCTGGACGGGCATCGACTACCTGGGCGAGGCGAACCGTTGGCCCAACCGCGGCAGCAGCGCCGGCCTGCTGGACGTATGCGGGTTCAAGAAACCAAATGCCTGGTTCCGCCAGAGTCTGTGGAGCGATAAGCCCATGGTCTATCTCTGTGCCGCAGGTGGGGGCGGCCGGGGACCGCGCGGGGCCCGAGGCGAGGAACACTGGAACTGGCCCGCGGGCGCGAGCGTGACGGCCCTGTGTTACACCAATTGCGCCGAGGTCCGTCTGACGCTCAACGACAAGGAGATCGGGACCAAGCTTTTGGCCGACGCGATCAACGGCGTTTTGACCTGGCAGGTCCCCTACGCGCCGGGGGTCCTCAACGCGATCGGTCTCCAGGAGGGCAAGGCGTCAAGTGAGTTTTCCCTCACCACGGCCGGTCCGGCGCGCCGAATTGAACTGCGGCCCGATGTCACCCAGGTCGGCCCGAACGGCAAAGACATTTGCCACGTTGAGTTTTGCATCGTGGACGACAAGGGTAGACTGGTCCCGGACGCGGGCCACGAGGTGACTTTCGAGATTGGCGGTCCGGCTGTAATCCTCGGCATCGGCAACGCCGACCTGAACAGCCCCGACAGCTACAAGGACCCGGTGCACAAGGCCTACCGCGGCCGAGGCCTGGCCATCCTTCAATCGACCGCGACTCCCGGATCGATCACCTTGAAGGCCAGCGCACCGGGTCTAAAGTCCGCAACCCTGACGCTGGTCAGCCGCTGACGCTACGCCGAGAATGCGCGGGAGACGCCGGATCTTGTTTCTCCTTGGCGGCCGCAGCGAGCCCGGGCCTTGGGGGGGATGTGTGAAGCGGCACGGGCATCCTGCCCGTGGGGTTTGTGGCATCGGCATCCTGCCGATGATTCATGGGCTGGAAGCCCATGCCACGCCGAACCGGCTTTTCCCACACCGTCTGAGAGGAAAGCGGAATGATGAGTCACAAGACATACGAGGGACCTGGGCTACGCATTCATCCGCCGGTGGTGTACCTGTTGGCGCTGCTGGTTGCTGTTGGACTGAATTTCTTGTGGCCCATCTGGCTTTTGCCCAGATGGTGGGGAGTTGCCCTTGGCGTTATCGTGATCGCTTTGGGAGCAGCGATTATGCCGCCTGTACTTTCGCGGTTTCGGCGGGCCGGGACCGCGTTCGACCCCCACAGGCCGGCATCGGCCTTGATCACCGATGGGCCCTACCGGCTCTCTCGCAACCCTGCGTACGTGGCCCTGACGCTCTGGTATCTCGGGCTGGGACTGGTCCTCAATACCATGTGGATTCCCTTGCTGGCGATCGTGCCGGTGCTCGTCATGGACCGGTGCGCCATCCCCCGCGAAGAACAACATCTGGAAGAGAAATTTGGGCAGGCCTACATTCGCTACAAGGCGAGAGTCCGCCGATGGCTCTAGAAGTCGCATGGGCGGAAGCTCATCTTACATGGTGACGTGGATTCGGGCAAAGATGAGAAGGTTGACGGGTCGAGAGAGACGGTTGCTTGTCCTCTTCGCAATCACCGCCATCGCGGTGTGGCTCTGTGCGCCTTGGCATTGGTGGCCGAGGGTGGTAGCGAAGCGATGGTCGCCCGAGATTGTCGTGGAGACAGACCACTACCAGATCCTCTCTTCCGCCACTGAGGAGCAAACGCGCGAGATCGGCCAGGTCGCCGAAATTGTCTATTCGGGATATTGGCAGTTGACCGAGAATCTGCAGCGGACACTTCAGCCGCACGCGAAGCTGGGGATCAAGTTGTTCAAGGATCGTCCGGAGTTCCGGCGGTGCAACGGTGTGTACAACTGGGTGGAGGCCTTCTATCGGCCGCCCTACTGCTATCAGTACTACTCCGCCGGGGAGGTCCACCCGTATCATTGGATGATGCACGAAGCGACCCACCAGCTCAACGATGCGGCGGCGCGCCTGCGACTGGCCCAATGGCTGGAGGAGGGCCTCGCCTGCTATGTCAGCACGAGCCGGCTCGTGGACAACGCTCTCTGCCTGGGCGACATCGACACCAACACGTATCCCGTGTGGTGGATTGACTCGATGGAGGTGTCGGGCGACCTTGACGCCGACGAGAAGAACGGAACCACCATTCCGCTGCGCGCGATCATCTCCGGCCGGGGCGGCCCGAGCATGAATTGGCGTTTCAATCTGAGACTGTAGCATCGTTACAGACAATTTTCTCGCCTTCGGAACCCAGATTGGACGATATCTCCGAGAAAGAGAGTTCTTGGAGATACGGTCATGGATGGCCCTGGAAGCTATGTTGGTGATCCCACCGAAGGTATTGTACG
>CAYHAJ010000311.1:0-4279 GCA_964354535.1 uncultured Pirellulales bacterium | reverse complement strand
AGACAAAGCCCCAGCAGTGACATCGACAACATTGGAATTTGAAACGACTTCATGTGATACCTTCCCTTCTGCCCGAAGGCAACATTGAGCATTGGAGTTTCATTCACGAGTCTTTCTGCAGAAAAGACGAGTTCACTATCGAAAGGCATGTCCTACTTGGATACCGGAGACAGGCAAATGTCATCAATGTATACCTTTCCCGTGCCGCCTTCTTTTGTTGTAGCGTCACCGATCTCAATCGCCAGGTAATGGACCGCAGTCAGATTCACCTTCGTGACGTCTGCTAAAGGGATAGACCACTGTTGCCAGCCCTCTGACAACAGCACCGCCGGGTCCGGATGGACGATGACGGCCGCGCTGCCCCCACTGTCCGCCAGACGGACTCGCAGAGGCTCTGCGATATTGTCAGGGCTTCCATGAAGCCACAGGATCAAGGTGTCAACACCCTTTCGAGTCCAGTCCTGGGGAGTCCCCCAAAAACGATCTACCTTCGAGATCGCTGCTTTGCGGTTGTCATAGAGCAGCGACATGGACTTTTTGCCCGTGTGGACGATCGTGGAATTGTCGTCCACCTGAGAACCGTTGTTCGGATTGTCCCAACCATCCGTCCACCTTCGCCAGACCGGTTCGTAGGGCTCCATGTCCTCTACGATGAGATAGTCCGCCACGGAGAAGCTCCAAACCTGCCCTTTCGTGAGGCGAGTGTCCGTGTTGAACTCGTCGATGCGCCAGTAGAGGGTCTGGCCAGGCAACCAGGAGTCGGACAGGGTGTACTCACTATCCTCTTGTGAGCCCCGATAAATGCCTGTGGTATCGGATAGGTCAGCCTCTGCGACACGTACGGGATCGGTGCCAAGATAGACGTGGTGCTCAGCACTGCATCTTCCCGACATCCAGCGCAATGGCGAAGCCTGTTCCACGTCTGAAATCGACTGGTCCGATGGCGTGGGTGCAGCGGCTTGCCTGGGATCGGAAATGGTCACCTCCTGGCCCCAGTGAGCCATCAAGACCTCTATGTCGGCTTCATCCACCACGCCGTCGCCCCAGGCCATGGGGCCGACGTCACAGAGCGCATCATCGGTGCCCCAGGACGCATCCATAAGCATCCGATCGCCTGACCCGACCTTTCCATCTCTATCAAAGTCAACCATAGGAAGGATGGGAGCTTTCAAAGGTATAGGGGCGCGGCCGGCATAGTCCATGAGGAAGTACAGGGCGGAGCCATCCGGAGCCAGGCACCCCCTGTACTCGTCACTCAGTCCGTTGATCATGGGTCCGAGATTCACCACCGGTTCCCAAGGAGCAGAGCGGTTGGCCCGTCTCGTCATCCAGAGGTCCCCGCCGCCAAATCCTCCCGGCCGAGTGCCTTGGAACACCAGCAAAAGCCCATCCGGCGAGAGGCAGGGAGCCTGCTCGTGGAAAGGACTATTCACTGCCGCGCCGAGATTCACCGGGTCACCCCAGGGATCCTGGGGCGTCGCACGTTTGCTGACGTAGATATCGAAGGCGTCCAGGCCTCCCGGGCGGTCTGAGCTGAAGTAGAGTTCCAAGCGATCCGACGACACCCAAACCCCAAACTCGCGATACTTGCTGTTCACGGCGGGGCCCAGATTCGTCGGTGGACCCCAGGAATCTTCTGTGCTCACGCGTTTGGTGACCCAGAAGTCGTCGCGACCCTGTCCTCCGGGCCGGTCGGAGCCGAAATAGAGCTCCAGACCGTCGCCTGAGATAGACGCGGTGGACTCAATGCTCGCACTATTGACAATCGGCCCGAGATTCTCGGGAGGCCCCCAAGCCTCTTGTGGCGCGGCCCGTCTGAGCACCCAGATGTCGTGGCCGCCCTGTCCCCCGGCGCGGGTTGAGTGCACGAACATCTCCCGGTTGTCCGAGGACAAGGAGTTCACGGCCACAAAGACAGGGGCGGCGGGGGAGGTGGGGAAAAACTGCGTGATCGCATCCAGGTTCACCGGCTCGCTGAAGGTGAAATCGGGCCGCGCCGGCGGCGCGTCCAGACCCGACGGCGGCCGGCCGCTCATGACGGCGGACCACCGCTTCATATCGGCATCCGCCTTGGCCCGCTCGTGCAGCCGGTCGTACCATAGGGCCCGGTCGGAATAGGCGACGGCATCCAGCGGGTCGGTCTCGATTCTGCGCGTGCACAGACGCACCATCTGGCGCCAGTGCTCTTCCAGCGTCTGCGCCGGCGTCAGCGCGTCGATGGTTGAGACATTGGGGTCGAGGTCGGCGGTCCAGAACTGACAGTACGGCGGGCCCAGATGGAAGACGAGCTTTGATCTATCCGGCGACCAAGTGCTTCCCCTGATCCGCATCGGACCACCCAGCACCTTCACGGGCTCGCGTCTGTCGAAGCGGTAGATCCATAATCCGCTCGTGTACCACGCACCGCACACGCCCACGCACAACTCATCGCCCGTCGGAGACCATCCCGGCATAGCCGTCGCGCTCGGCTGCCGCCACTCGGCGACTACTCTCTGCGAATCCAGGTCTTTGACTCGCAAAGACTGGCCTTCCAGGTACGCCACACGCCGGCCGTCCGGTGACACAGACGGGAAGCTATAGGAACATGCCGTAATCTGTCTGGGCTTGGCGTCCCGATCTACGATGGAGATGGAATTGAATGTCTGGTCAACCCGCGACTGGTAGTAGACACACGTGGAATCCTGTCCCCAAGACGGATAACCGCCGGCCGCCAATCGTCTGGGTTCGCTCCCATCCGAGTTCATGATCCAGACCTCTTCGTCGGGCATCGGGGCGTCCTCACCGGAGCGCTCGGCGGTGGCAAACTTCTCCACGTCCAGGACCTGGCAATCGCGCACGAAGGCGATGAATCTGCCATCCGGCGACCACTGCGGGTCCTTGCCAGGGATGATCAGCAGTTCGGTCTCTTTCGTTGCGGGATCATAGAGGGCCACGCCGCTATAGCCTCGCGCCCCCATGCTGAAGGCCAGCTTCCTCCCGTCCGGCGACCATCGGCCGCTATGACAGTCCTTGATCACACAACGAGCCTTGGCCGAGAGGCTGCGATAGTTCTCCTCGGCCTCCACCATGGGCAAAAAAGCCGGTCCCGCAGGCTCACGGTCCGCTGGATGCCAAGACCGTCCGGCCTCCAAGGCATCGAACACGTATTTGTCGCACCAGTCCCGGAATTCGCTGCGAGACGTGGGGGTACGTTCAACAGTTTTGCGAAACAGGGTATCGGCCTTGGCGTATTCGCCCAGCGCCGTCAGGGCAGAGAAGATGTAGTATTGAAAGACAGGCGTATCAGGCGAAATCTTGAGGCACTCTTGGGCATCCGCAACGATACGTTGATATTCGCCCATCCGCAGAAGGGTCTCGCAGCGCTGGGTGGCCACATCGACGTACTGCGGACTGTCCTTCCCGGTCCATCTCATCGCGCTGTCATACTCCGTCAGCGCGTCCCCATACCGGCCCAACTCCCGGAGGGCCATCGCACGCAGGGAGTATCCCAGCGGGTCCGCCGGCCGCAGGTAGGTCATGCCCAAGGCGTCATCCCTCATCTTCTCGTATTTTCGCGAGGCATAGTAGATGAACGTTCGCAGCCGGAGAGACTCGTAGTGGCTCCGCTCCAGCCGCCGCGCCTCGTCGAGGGCAGCCAACTGCTCCTTGATCGTGGGAGCCATCATGGCCCGCTGGAAGTACGCTTCAGCGGTCTTCGGCAGCCGTTCCGCCGCGTGTTGCCGGTGCTCCTCGATTTCCTTGAGCTTCCCGGCATCGAGCGATTCACTTTCCGACAGAATGCGGGCCCACAGCGCATAGGCTGCTCCGGCAACTTCCGGCGGTTCACTCAGCAGCCCTTTCAATAGAGTCACCGCCTCATCCGGACGGCGGTTGTCCACGAGAATGCCGGCACGAAGAAGTTGGGCTTTCCCTCCCACGTGCCGGCTGGAGAGAATACCTTCGATCGTTATCAGGGCACCTTCGCGGTCGCCGCCGGCATACTGTCCCTGGGCACGGGAGAGAATAGCCTCGTCCCGGGGGCCTTCTGCCTCCGCCAGTTGGAGCCGAGCCCGGTTCCACAAGGACAGAATGACGCCCGCCGTCACAGCGAAAGCCACTAGTACGACAGTGGCCAGAACCTGGGAGCGATGCCGGCGGAGGAACTTGCCCAGACGATACGCGGCGGTGGGACCTCGGGCAAGAACCGGCTCATGCTCCAGATGCCGGCGGATGTCCTCGCCGAAGCTGCTGGCGGTGTCATAGCGACGGGAGCGGTCCTTCTCCAGGGACTTCATCACGA
>CAYHAJ010000310.1:0-20776 GCA_964354535.1 uncultured Pirellulales bacterium | reverse complement strand
AGATCGATCTGCAAAACCAACTGGGATATGGGGACATCCTTGTCTGCCATAGACGAGGATATACCGGCTTACCCAGCTTCGCGCCAGTCCAAAATTCTTACGCAAGAAGATTTTTTTTCCGGCATCCCGTGAACGGCTACGCCGACGGCAAGATGATGAATGCGTGACAAGAGCCGTACTACGGATCTTCTTGACGGGCGCGATCCGCGAGGCAGAGCCGCGCATTGTGTTTGAGTCCCTCCAAGCCGAGCCGCCGGATCGGTGAATCGTGGAATCTGGCCTCGAATTCCTCGCTCGTCCATTCGAGTACCTCCCGCGGACTCAGGGTGACTCGCTCGCGGTACCATCGGAACTGAGGATTGGCGCGGGCTGAGGCCTTGTGCTGGAAGGGACAGGCCAACAGGCATTCATCGCAGCCGAAGAGCCAGCCGTGGGTTCGCTGGGCCGGTTCGTCCGGCGCTTCATATTGGGTCAGGCAACTGACGCAGCGACCCGCGTCCAGGAAACCATCGGGCCGCAAAGCGCCGGTGGGGCACGCCTTGAGACAGCGGTCACATTCTTCGCAGGAACCCCCGGCGGGATCATCGGGTCGAAGGGCCACCGTCGTGAGGATTTCGCCGAGCAGAATCTGGGGGCCGAGCTGTGGATGGATCAGCAGATGATTCCTGCCGATAAAGCCCAGGCCCGCACGCACGGCCAAGACCTTTTCCGCCAAGGGAGCGGAATCGACGCAGATCTTGAACCGTTGTGCTCCCTCGGTCCGCGCGCGGATGAAACCGGCCAACTCGCGCAGGTGTAACTTGAGGAAGGGATGGTAATCCTCATACTGGGCGTATTGTGCCACCCTGCCGACGGGAGAGCCGTCGCGAGTCGAATCCGCAATCCGCCAGGTTGTCATCCCGGACTTCGATCCGGGGCCGCAATCCGCAAGCGGTTCCCTGAGTTTGTAGTTGAGCGCCACGACGATCACGGATTTTGCGCCGTCGAGGAGCTGGGCCGGGTCGACTCGCTTTTCGAGATGGCGGTGCATGTAGCCCATACGACCGGCGTAGCCGGCCCGCAGCCACGCCTCCAAGTGCGCCACGTGCTCCCGACCAAGCGGCGCGGCGTCGGTAATACCTGCTGCATCAAAGCCCAGCGCCAGAGCTCTATTCTTGATGTCCTGTTCCACGCTCATGTACATCATTATACTGTGGCACGACTCGGGTTCGAACTGGTCGGACGGTGATTGGAGATTTCCCATGAGCAACGTTGGCAACCTCAACCGCACGCTTCTCCCAAGGAACAGTCGTCTGACAATCGCGCTGCTGGCAATTGTGGCCTCGCTCTCAACACCCGGGAGGGCAAAGCTGGCCGTGACGTGGGATTTCACGAAGGGCACGCACGGCTGGCAGGGCAACCAGCACGTGAAAGGCTTGGCCGTTACAGGGGAGGGCCTCGCGTTCGAATCGATCGGCAACGACCCCTGGGTCGAGGGACCGGCGGTGGACCTGCCCGGTGCGGGGATGACCCGCGTGAGCGTGCGGATGAAATCGGACGTCGACCCGGGCGGAGAGCTCTTCTACGGCCGCGTCTTTCAGGCCGGCCGTTCCGTTCGATTCCCCGTAAAGAGCGACGGTCAATGGCACGACTATTCGCTGCTGATTCCGGACCCGCTCGGGCCGGGGACGCGGTTTCGACTGGACCCCGCCGCCGGCGTAGGGCACATCGGGATCGCCTCGATCGAGGTGGAGACCTTAGCGTCGATCCAGCCCCCCTCATTCGAGCGCCCCCAGAGGCCCAGTAGCACAGCGGCGGAAGCGCTATCCGCACGTACGGGGGAATTGACGTTGGAGCACTACCGAGGCGGTTGGGGCAACTTCATCGTCAAGGTAAACGGCACGGAAATGGCCGCGGGGTACCAGGCGGAACTGATCGGTGTGATCCTTAACGACCAGCCGCAATGGCTCCCTCTGCGGCAGGCGGACTTCGCTTGCGCGCGGGGGTTAGACGGCGAAATCATCTGCCGGGCGGTCCTGAAGGATACCGCCGGGGCACGATGGCAAGTGACGCGGCGTTTCCGAGCCGGGACACGGGCGGGTACCCTGTCTGTGGAGATCGAGTTCACCGTCGATAAGGATCGAGAGATCATTTGCCTGCCTTGGCTGACCCTGTTCCCCGGCTTGGGGACGTTCGGCGAGCGAAAGACGCAGGGGCTTCTCGCCGGCCTGGAGTATCTCGACGAGGAGCCGAGCAGCAGCGCGGCGGACATCACGACACCCGAGCACGTCCGCCGGGCGCCCGATCCGGTCAAGATCACATTCCCCCTAATGGCTGTGGCCCAGGACGATCGGTACGTCGGCCTAATCTGGGAGCCGTCGGACATGGTCGCGCCGGTCTTTGATTCGCCCGACCGGATCTTCAACTCCGGGGCCCACGTGATGGCCCTGACTGCGCCGGCAGTAGGGGAGCGTCGCTTCGAGAACAGCTTGGCAGCCCACACGTCCTTTACGCTCCAGGCAAACCAGCCGCTCAAGACCCGAGCCACGATCATCGGGGGCAGCGGCAGAACCATTGTGCCGGCCGTACAAAAGTACGTAGAATTACACGCGTCGCCCGAAGTGCCCGAGCTCAAGGGCGGATTCGATGCCGCTGTCAGCTTGCTGGCCCACGGCTGGCTCGATTCCGCGATTAACGAGGGCGGCCTGTTCCGGCACGCCCTCTGGGGGGACAACTTCCGCGCCGGTCCCGCCGCGGATGCTGTCATGTACATGGACTGGTTGGCCAACCATGTGCAGGAACACAGCCTCGCGGGCCGGCTCGGCGAGGGGTGCGATCTGGCTCTCAGGCGGCTGCCGCCGGTTCAGCCGTACAGCAGTGCGGTTTCCCACACGCGAACGCCCACGGCGCCCTTCATCTTTGGCCAAGTCCATGCTTACGTCGAGCAACGAAAAGCGGAGGCACAGAATCTCCTGAAGCATTTCGACGAGCAGGGCATCAAGCTCTATCAGCCCGGCAAGGTCGATTACGGCAAGACCCATTTCGCCCGGCACGCCAACGGCCTGGCGGGTGTCGATGTCGTCCGCATCCTGGAAGCCGCGACGCTATCCGCCGATCCGCAACTGATCGAGCAGGGCCTCGCGCTGCTCGACCAGCAGACCGCCCTCTATGCGAACACGGTGCCGCGCGGCGCCCAGACGTGGGAGGTCCCGCTGCACACGCCGGACATCCTCGCCTCGGCCCACTTGGTCAAGGCGTACACGCTGGGCTACCTTCTCTCGGGCAAGCAAGAACATCTGGACCAGGCCCGCTACTGGGCGTGGACGGGCGTGCCGTTCGTCTACCTCGTCAACCCCACCGCCGGCGCGATCGGGCCTTATGCGACCATCGCCGTGCTCGGCGCGACAAACTGGCGTGCCCCGGTATGGTTCGGCCGGCCGGTACAATGGTGCGGCTTGGTCTACTGTTCCGCCCTGCACCTGCTGAGTCAATACGACAAAGAAGGCCCGTGGGAGACGATCGCCAAGGGCATTACCGTTGCCGGTCTGCAGATGACCTGGCCGGTCGCCGATACCAAACGTCAGGGTCTTCTTCCGGACGTATTCGAGCTGACGGCCCAACTGAGAGACGGTCCGGCCATCAACCCCGGCACCGTCCAGGCCCACGTACCGGAACTCTTCGGCAAAGGTACGCTGTATGACGTGAGGAGACTGTCCAAGAGAAACTGGTTTCTGCACGCTCCATGCTCGATCCGCGATCTGCGGGAAACCAATGATTCCATCGCCTTTACCGTAGACGGCTGGGGCCGGAAGCGATTCTATGTCCTGCTCTCCGGCATCGAACGAAGACCGGCGTCCCTCACGATCCGCCCGCCGGCCGAGGGGGCTCGCGCCCCGGTCATTGAAGACTTTGCTCGCATGGATTTCCAGCCGCCTCAGCACCTGTTGGTGATTACCCTGGAGGGCCCGTCCGAAGTCCAACTCCGGCTTCTCTGAGGGTTTGTCCTACGCCAGAAACCCGACTCGTGGTAGAATGTAACTATGGACGAGTTGGAAAAAGAACGTGTCCGGCAGTGGGTCCGGAATTGGGAAGCGGTAGCACCCGTGCTGGAGGAACTCCGGGCGGAGGCAATCCGCCACAGCGACACCGCCGCGGCCATCGAGCAACTCTCCGACGCCTTTGAATCCGCCCGTCGTCACTGGTCGCCGCCCGCCACCTCCGGCCTCGTGGAACAACAGCGTTGGTTTGCGAGACTGCGCCGATGAAATCGCTCTTCCTCGCGGCCGCGGAATTGGAGGCTCTCCTGGTCCAGCAGGGCTGGCGGTATTGCTTCATCGGTGGGATCGCGCTGCAACGGTGGGGCCAGCCGCGACTGACCAATGACGTCGATCTGACACTCCTCACCGGCTTTGGGAATGAGGCTGCCTACGTCGATGTTTTGTTGCAGCACTACCGCGTACGGATTCCCGGCGGCCGCGCGTTTGCTCTGGAACACCGGGTGCTTTTACTCCAGTCCCAAGAGGGAATTCCGATTGACGTAGCGCTAGGGGGAATCGACTTTGAGGAGCAGGTCGTGTCGCGCGCCACCCGCTATGAATTCCTGCCTGGTGTCTCTCTTCTGACGTGCTCGGCGGAAGACCTCGTCATCCTGAAAGCGTTTGCCGACCGGCCCCGAGACTGGGCCGATATCGAGACGATCATTGCTCGTCAGCAGGCGCAATTGGATTGGCCTTACATCTTCGGGCAACTGGAGCCTTTGTGCCAACTCAAGGGAAACTCGGAGATCGTTGATCGCCTGCACCGGTTATCCAGTCGCGAATGACGCTGCGAAAGCGTCTGCGCGGGCGATCCCTGTGCTATCCCTTTGCCGGCGCGCGGGAGGTTCTGGGGCGGGCTAAAAGGCGGATGGGGACTTCGGCGATAGGCAGCAACTCCCGCAACCGGCCGGCGACGAAGCGGCGGTAGTTCTCATCAAACAGTCCGGGATCGTTCACGAACATCATGATCGTCACCGGATTGACCGCGACCTGCGTCACGTAATAGATCTTCGGCCACTTCGCGCTACGCCTGTGCGGCGTCGACGGCTCCGACCGGATGATCTCGAAGGCCTTGTTCAGCCGGCCCGTCGTGATCCAGGTGTTCGCCTGCTTGAACAGCTCCGCCGACAGGTCCAGCACACTCTGGACGTTCTTGGCCTCCGTGGCGGTAGTGAAGGCGATCGGGGTGTACTTCAGGCCGGGCAGCATCTTGGTCAGGTAGTCCTCGTAGTCGCCCGTGGCGGCCCGGTCCTTGGCCAGGTCCCACTTGTTGACCACCACGATGCAGGTCTTGGATTCCTCCGCGATCAGGTGGGCCAGGCTCTTATCGACCTGCCCGACCGGCTCGGTGGCGTCGATCAGCAGCCATACGATATCGGCCCGGCTGATCGAGCGGGTCGCGCGGACGTAGCTGTAGAACTCGATGCTGTTGTCCGTCTTGGCCATCTTGGCCTTCTTGCGGACGCCGGCGGTGTCGATAACGACGAGGGTCTTGCCGTCTTTCTCGATCCGCACGTCGATGGCGTCGCGGGTCGTGCCGGGGACCTCGCTGACGATCACCCGCTCGGTGCCCGCGATGGCGTTGACGATGCTGCTCTTGCCGGCATTGCGCTTACCGATGATGGCGATTCTCATCACCGGCTCGGGTGGGGCGCCGGTCGTTTCCAGGGGTTTGAGCCGCTCGAAAATCCGCTCGCGCAGGACGGAGATATTGAGACTGTTCTGCGCCGAGATGCAGAAGAACTCGCCGAAGCCGAGCTTGAGAAACTCCCCGGCGGCGGGGAACAGCCTGGCCGTATCGGCCTTGTTGGCCACGCCCATGACATCCAGCTTGTACTTGCGGAGCAGCTCGGCGATCTTCTGATCCAACGGCGCGATGCCTTCCCGGACATCGACCACGAAGAGCACGAGGTTGGCCGACTGGATCGCCTGGAGAATCTGTCCTTCGATGTGGTCGCTGAGCTGGTCGGAATCGACAATGCCGTAACCGCCGGTGTCGATCAGCTCGAAATAATGGTCGTCGCGCCCCACGAACGTGCTGACGCGGTCCCGCGTCACGCCCGCCGTCGGCTCGACGATACTGATCATCTCGCCGGCCAGCGCGTTCAGCAGGCTGCTCTTGCCCACATTCGGCCGACCAATGATCGCAACGACCGGTAATCCCATGATTGCCTTCCAGCTTCTGTACGCAAAAACATGATTCTATCAGAACCTCCGACAATTGGAAAGCTCGGTCTTTCTGTAGGGTGCATGACCGTTCTTGCGCGGCCTCGTGGCGAGGGCATCCTGCCCTTGTTCCTTTGTCTCGAGGGCGTCCCGCCCTCGAATCGCGGGCAGGATGCCCGCGCCACGGGCCTGCGCGACGGCATCTGACCCGCGCGGATCGCAAGAACGGTCATGCACCCCCTTCTGGAGGGTGTGCCGGGCACACTCTCTCCCTCTCGCTCTCGGCGTCGTTCCCGCCGCCTTTCGTTCGTATACTCTCTGGAGGACGGCCCACGACGTCTACCTGGTTCTCGGACCCGCGCTGGAAGGGAGCGCGCGGGCCGGCTCCCGATGAAACCTGGTTACAGTAGTGCTGCTCCTGGGCCGATATACTCACAAAGGCAGGGGATCGCCGTTCGGCGCAATCCCCTGAAGCTGAACCGTGCCGTGGTCGGAGGAATATTCATGCCATGCTTCACGAATTTGGGCGGTGTCCTGAGAAAGAAGGCCGGGATCTACATGTGGCTTCTGGTCGGTTTCATCCCCGGGCTGATCTATGGCCTGACGAAACTCGGTGCAGAGCCTGACCCGGCCAGGGAAGAGCTACTCCTTTCGATCGCCAGTGTATCGCTCGTGGCCTCGCTGTGGATCGTCATTTTGCGGTGGGAGGCCCTCGAACAACGGAGAATGGCCAGGAGAGTACGAACTCTCTTGCTGGGTCTGTCTTTCGTCGTAGGATTCGTTGTCGTCGCAACTTTTGTCAAGGGGTGCACTGGCTCTGTTCGTGGCACGTACTTGCCGATCGTCCTGTCGTCGGCACCGCTCTCCGCGTTGCTCGCGCTGGTCCGCCTGGGCGCGGTCGTCGCGGGCTCCGTGTCCACGCCCGGGTCGGTGTTGAACCTCCTGGAACCTCTGGATGTATTCGTGCTCCTGTTTGGCATGCCCATCGTGTGGGGCGCGATGATAGCGCTGGCCACGTCATCGCGGACCCGAAGAAGGACGTGTCTGTTCGTGGGCACGGTTCTCTCCCATTACCTCGTTGGGGGGATGGTGATCGTCCTGATGACGGCCGAGGACTGGCAATGCCTGAACGACACGTGGCATGAAGTCCCGTGGTTCTTGACGGGGTGGACGCTCGTGTACGCCGGTGCGCATGTTCTCCTCTGGCGGTCCTTTCTCAGAAACAGGACAAGAAAACACTCCCCCGCGCCAGTCACAATTCCAGCAGCCTCCGCTCATTCCGCCCTTGCATTGAGTGGGGAGTCCTCGGACGTCCACGATGACACCCTGAGCCTGACGCGCTCCTGACACCTGAGCACATGGAGGTTGAGAGCGATATCCAGCTCAAATAGCAGCGGCTGGCGGCCCAGAAATGCTTCGGCCTGCTCGTCTTCCAGAATCGCGTCTCCGAACCGGCCGGCGACTTCCGCCAGGGCCGGCGTATGAATGTCCTGGAGCCACGGGCAACCCTCCCGCGATAGCGCGATACCCGGAGCGCTAATTCCCGCCAATCACCTCATGGCACCAGCCGGCGCGACACTACCCGGGGCAAGGAGCCATCCAACCACTGATGTGGCCCAAGCGGTCTTTCCTATCTCTTCTCCTTTCTAGGCGGTGGAGCCGCGATATGTTGCCCTCGTCTCTGCTATCGCGATCCTGCCCTCCATTACTATAGCCTCCGCCGGACACGAGACGATCCTCAGATCTCCGGTTGGGAGTGACTACTCGCCTTGCGAGAGTCCGCTATTGAGTGCGAAAGCAGCGGGATTTCTGTGGCCAAGCACTGCATTTGTCCCTATGCTTGTGACTATGGCAGCGAATCTTCCAAGTGATGTGGAACTGGACGCCTTGGCCTTGGAGGTGATTGAGCAACTCAGGACCCTTCAAGCGGGACCCACCACGGCCTTTCGCGGCGTCAAAGGTGGCCGCAGCGGCCCGGAGGGCCTCCCCGCCGCACCCGACCAGCAGGCCCTTATCGAAAAGGTCACCGGCCAGCCGTTCGAGACCTTCTGGCAGAAGTATCTCCGCTACCTCCGCAAGGACCTATGCCTGCCCGGTGGCCTGCTGTATGAACAGTGGCACAAATGGAAGGATCTCGAAAGCAAGTCTGCTGTGCGCGTGTCCTACGCGTGGCTGGCGGCCATGGGTATTCCTACGGCCTCCTTGGCACCGGTCGCGGTAGCCGCTACGGTGTTTCTGCTGAATGTCGCGCTCAAGGTCGGAATCGACGTGGTGTGCGAGGGTTGCAAGCCAGAGGGAGAGACCCCGGATGAAACACAGAAGAGGACTTCCGGCAAGAAACCGAAAAGCGAGTGAGTCTCCGGTTTCGGAAAACCCTGGCCGGCGGCCGCGACTGAAGGGGAGGGCCCTATGACCGTAGAACTCAACCTGAGATTCCCAAACCCCAAACATGTCATTGTCAGTCTCGATGGCGTGGAATCGGGCGAACTGCCCTTCGCAATCCCGCTCGGCGTCAAGGACACCGAGGACATCCGCTGGTACGTCGAGGTCTATGGTGCGCACTCCCTGGGCGATCCGGATGACCAGGAGGCCCGCCGTATCTCCGAGCAACTGCCAATCTGGGGCAAGGCGATGTTCGATGCCGTATTCGGTGACCGGGCTGCCCAACGATTGCTCAATGAATTCCAGGACGCGACCAACGACACTCGCCTGTTGACGATCACCGCCGAGCATCCGGATATCCTGGCGCTGCCGTGGGAACTGCTGCACGATTCCGCCGCCGGTGGCGGGTTCCTCTTCATGGAGACTCCGCGGATCAGCATTCGTCGGCGCGTGGCCGGCATTACCGGGGGACGTAAGCCGTTCAAGACCGCCGCCAAGGATACGCTTCGTTTGCTCTTCGTCGTCAGCCGGCCCGACGATGCCGGCTTTCTGGATCCGCGTGCGGATTCGCAGCCCGTCCTCGATGCCATTGATGACCACGCCCCTGGCCGCGTCACGTGCGAGTTCCTGCGTCCTGCTACGCTCGACGCTTTGCTGGAACGGCTGGAAGACAAGACCAAACCGCCCGTGGACATCCTTCACTTCGATGGTCACGGTGTCTTCGACCGCGACGGGGGCCTCCCGGAGTTAGCAGCCAAGAAGGAGGGACTCCTGCTCCTGCAACTGCTCACGGGCGTGATCGTTAGGGACAAGAAGAGCGACACGCCGCCAAAATCTCCGCCCAATACCGGATATCTTCTTTTCGAGAAGCCGGACGGTAAACCTGATTTCGTCTCCGCGGAGAAGCTCGGCGCCAATCTGCATCGCCATAGGGTCTCGCTGGTCATCCTCTCGGCCTGCCAATCAGCCGCTATGGAGCAAGAAGGCAAGGACAAAACTGGCTTGGCCAAGAGCAAGGCTAAGGCCGCCGACAAACGCCCGATGGGCAGCGTGGCGGCGCGGCTGACCGCCACCGGTATCCCATCCGTCCTGGCGATGACGCATTCCGTGCTTGTCCACACCACGCGGGCACTGTTCGGCGAATTCTATAAGGAGTTGGCTCGGCAGAAGGGTATCGGCGAGGCGCTCGATAACGCCCGTCGCTACCTGTTCAATCACCCGGAGAAGTACGACGTCCAGCGCGGGTCCGAGCGCGTCCCGCTCAAGCTCTACGACTGGTTCCTCCCCGCGCTCTATCAGCCCGGCGTGGACGGCCCGCTCTTGAAGAAAGAGAAAAAGGGTAATAAGACGCAGGCACAAGCACCCGAGGCACTCACCAACCTGCCTGTGGCCCCGGAGGGCGGCTTCTTCGGCCGTAAGCGCGACCTTTGGCAAATCGAACGGTGGTTTGCGAACGAGACCCACCGGATCACTATCACCGGCTTTGGCGGACAGGGCAAGACCGCCCTGGCCCTCGAAGCCGGACGCTGGCTTACCCGCACGGGGATGTTCAAGGCCGCGGTGGTTCTCCGCTACAACCAGATCCCGAGCACTGATGCCCTGGGCGTGGCGGTGAGCAACGTCGGCTCTGTCCTGGGCGAGAGCCTGATTGATGCCGATGCCGTGACCGAGGCCCTGAAGAAGACGCCCACGCTCGTCATCCTGGACAACCTGGAAGCCGTCGCGCTGGACTCATTGCGGGCGTTGCTGGACGCCGCCGTACCGTGGTCCGAGGCGGGCGGCTCGCGCGTCCTGTGTACCACCCGCAAGCCCGACTTCAACCACGCGGCCTATCGTGTCGAAGGCACGAACGTTCACCGGCGGATTGTGCTCGATGGCTTGGGCAGCAAACAATCGCCCGACGATGCTTTGGAATGGTGCGCCGCCCTGATGAAGCTCGGGGACAGGCCCAGCGTGCCCGCGCCCAAGCGCGAGGCACTGATCGAGCTGTTCGACCGGGTGAGGTTCCATCCGCTCTCGATTCGCGTGCTGGCCCAGCAGCTCAAGACGCGGGGTCCCGCCGACGTCGGTGGGCGATTGGAGGAGTTGTTGTCGGCTCCTGCCGCAGGCATGCCGCGGGCGGCCGTTGCCGACGAGGACACCCCCGCCGGGCTGATTGCCTCGCTTGAGCTCTCGCTTGACAAGCTGGACACCGCCGCCCGCCAAGTGCTGCCGCGCCTGGGTGTCTTCCAGGGTGGAGCAATGGAAGAGGATTTACTCATCATCACCGGCTTGGGCGAGAGCGGGCAACGCAAACAACTCCAAGTGATCCTTGCCGCCATTGAAGCCGGCAAGACGAAGGAGATCTTCCAAGCAATGGGCCAAGAGGTGCCGGATGATGCTCAACTGCGAGAGCTGGTGGGTGGTTTGCGTGAACAACTCGCCCAACTCCCCTCTCCCGCCGCCAACATTTGGCCCGGCTTGCGCCGGCAGTTGGAGGCTGCGGCGCTGATCGAGGTGGAGGATATACCGGACGTGGCCGTACCGTTCCTTCGATTTCATCCCACGTTGGCACCGATGCTCTGGGCGCGACTGGACGAAACGGAGCGGACGCGCCTGAGCACCGCCCACCGCCAACGCTATCATGCCCTCTCGGTCTACCTCTACGAACAGGACCGCCGCAGTCCGCGCCAAACGCGGGCTATTGCCTGGCGGGAACTGCCCAACCTGCTCCACGCCGTCCACGGCGCCCTCGACGCTGACGACCCGGATGCGGGAACTTTCGCCGAATGTGTGAACAAGTTCCTCAGCTTTTTCGGCTTCAAGCGGGAGGCGGAGCGTCTGACGGCCAAGGCACAGGAAGCGGCGGGCGAGGCCGGCTCGCAGGCGTGGTTCTTGGCGCAGTCCAGTCGGGGCGAGCAATTGCGCGGAGCGGGCCGGGTGGCCGAGGCAACGCAGGTCTTCCAAGCCATCCTCAAGCAACTGGGCGAGAAGCCGACCTACGACCGGGCGGTGACCCTGGGCTACCTGGGCCGGTGCTTCCGTGCGGGCGGACGGCCGGATTTGGCCGCACAAAGGGCCGAGGAGGCTATCGCCCTCTGTCAGGAGCTGGGGCAAACTGACAGCGTGAAGTGTCATCGGGGTGGGATGCTGACCGACCTAGGCTGGGCCCTTGCGGAGCAGGGCAAGTATGGCGAGGCAAGGAAGGCGTATGGGGATGGGCTGAAGATCGCCGAGAAACTGAGTGACCTGCGCTCTCAAGGCGCGACACTCGCCCAAATGGGCATGTTGGCTATGCTAGAGGGTGATCTCCCGGAGGCTGCCGACCGCTATCGCACCGCCCTCGCCTTGTTCCGCCAGTTGCGCGAACCGGCAACGGAGGCCGCAGCTTGGCATCAGCTTGGCCTGGTCTTCGAGAAAGCGCAGGAGTGGGATGAGGCCGAGCGTCACTATCGAGAGTCAGCGCGAATCGAGGAGGAGCACGGCAACATGTGCGGTGCGGCCCAGACTTGGAACCAGTTGGCCAATGTCAGCTTGCTGGCCGGCAAGCCGGACGCGGCGGAGATGTGGTACCGGAAGGCGACTGAGGGCTTCCGGGCTGTCGGTGACAAAGTCAGTCGCTCCAAGTGTCTCGGCAACCTCGCCACCCTTCTGCAAACCCAGCCCGGACGCTTGGCCGAGGCGCGGCAACTGGCGGAGGAGACGCTGGCCATTCACAAGACCCTCGACCCGGGCGCTGTGGAGATTTGGAGGAGTTACAACCTCCTCGCCGAGATCGGGGAGAAGGAAGCAGCGGCAACCTCCGATGACCGCCTGAAGGCGGAACTGCAAACAAAGGCCCGTGAATACCGCCGCCTTGCCCGCGAAGCACGACGCAACTTTGCCGGCACCCGGCATGAACTCAAACAGCACCTCGGAGTAATCCTCGCCACGATCGTGGCTGTGCAGGAGCCGGGGCACCATCAGGAGTTGGAGGAAGCCTTGCTTGGTCTTGAGCGGCGCGGCTGGACGGACCTTGTTGCCGCCATCCGGCGCATCCTCGCCGGCGAACGCGACGCGGACGCCCTGTGCGCCAACCTCGACCCCGAGGACTCGCTGATCATCGATGCCATTCTCGCCGGCCTGGCCGACCCGTCCGCGCTGGCGGACTTGATGCCTGAGGGAGGTGACGGGCCCTGACCCCTTTGTCATAGGGTCCCGTGTCAAAAAGGGTCATCAGGTGCCAATTCACGATTGTCGGCAGAGAGCCGGGGTTCATCCATGGGCGGGAGCAATCTTTGCTATGTTGCACAGAATCTTCTTGACACACAATTTTTACACATGTATTTTGTCTAAGAAACTGAATAGCGGATCGTAGATACAGTAGTGTGCGCCGGCGTTTCGTGGGATACGCATCCGGGCACGACAAGACGAGTGTCGTTTCGCATTGATCCGGGGCGTAGGAGATTGCTTCGCTGTGCTCGCAATGACATAAAGGGCGCACCGGCCCCATGAGAGCTGATCACACAGAAGCAGTAGGTTTGGAGGGATCGGTCATGGCCGATTGATCGCAATCCCTCGCCAGTCGGCTCAACGCCGGGAAGACCATGATTCCCACACAGGCGAGAATACAAAACAAAGCCAAAAGGCAGTAGCCGGTAGTCGGTAGGCAGTAGTCGGTTGGAAAACCGCCGTACAAACAAACCCAATCGGAAGAGGAGTCTCAAGTGTGTAGTGTCAAGTTTCAGGCGGAGAGAGCCGTTCGTGGGGTCTTCCCACTTCCACCTTGAAACTTCAAACTGGTCGGGGGCTATCGTGCGAAACAAACCCAATTCTCATGGGAGCAGAATCGAAACTAAGCCGTTTGTAGGAAAAGAGTTATGTTGTATCTATCTGCCTCAGCGGCACTGCAAAACAAAGCCAATTTCCGGCGGGGCCGGGCGGGAGGGGGCCTGGGGAACGCAGGCCGTGGGGGTTCCTCACCGCCTCTCGCCCCTGCGGCCTCCGGCCTTCCTCCCGGTCCGTTGTACAAACAAACCCAATCTGGAGGTTCCGGCGGCGGGTGGCTCGGGGCTGGTTATGCAAAACAAACCCAATTCTTGGGGGCAAGATACCCCACCATTCCACTATTCCATCATTCCAGTATTCCAGGCCCCAGCGTATCGTGCAAAACAAAGCCAAGAGGCAGTAGCCGGTAGTCGGTAGTCAGTAGGCGGTGGGAAGACCGCTGTACAAACAAACCCAATTTGGTGGGAGCCGGATCTAGGCTAACTGCTTGTCAAGCAAAGGATTAGACGGGAGAATGCGAGTTGTGCGTCGTGCAAAACAAAGCCAATTTGCTGGAGGTGCCGGTATGAATAGGAGTCGTCGGGAGTTTCTCAGGCAGGTGGTCGTCGGGTCGGCGGCGATGGCAGTGCCTGCGTTGGGACAGAAGAAACAAAGCCAATCCGGTCAGGCCGGGGCGCAGACCGCTATTCCTCGGTGGCGGGGGTTCAATCTGCTGGAGATGTTCACGATGCGCAGCCGGGGGGACTTCGTCGAGGAGGACTTCAAGTGGATGCGGGACTGGGGGTTCGACTTCGTACGGTTCCCCACCGTCTACCGGCTCTGGATCGAGGAGGGCGACGACT
This sequence comes from uncultured Pirellulales bacterium, assembly GCA_964354535.1. GTDB lineage: Bacteria > Planctomycetota > Phycisphaerae > Sedimentisphaerales > Anaerobacaceae > PLanc-01. The sequence goes on along the minus strand of CAYHAJ010000310.1, from coordinate 6,624 downwards.
ACAAGATCAGAGAGTCCATGCTGGCCAAGCTGGATCGGGGGATCGAGCTGGCCAACCAGTCCGGCCTGCACGTGAGCCTGAACTTCCATCGGGCGCCGGGGTACTCGGTCAACGCGGAGTTCAAGGAGCCGAAGAACCTCTGGAAGGACAAGGAGCCTCTGGACGCCTTCTGCTTCCATTGGCAATTGATGGCCAAGCGGTACAAGGGCATCGGGCGCGATAAGCTCAGCTTCGATCTGGTCAATGAGCCGCCGTCGCTCGGCAACGTCATGAGCCGGGCGGACCATGAGCGGGTTGTCCGCACGACGGTGGCTGCGATTCGTGCGGTCAGTCCCGACCGGCTCGTTGTCGCCGACGGCATCAGCTATGGCAATGAGACCGCCCCGGAGTTGGCCGACCTCAAGATCGGCCAGAGTACGCGGGCGTATCAGCCGATGTTCATCAGTCATTATGGGGCCTCGTGGGTCAATAGCGCCAACTACCCCCAGCCGGCCTGGCCGGGCAACGGCTGGGACCGCAAGCGCCTGGAGGAGCATTACCAGAAGTGGGCGGATCTCGCCCGCATGGGCGTCGGCGTCCACTGCGGCGAGGGCGGGGCGTTCAATAAGACGCCGCACGGCGTGGTGCTCGCCTGGCTGCGGGATGTCCTGGAGATCCTCACGGGTCATGGCATCGGCTTGGCCTTGTGGAATTTCCGCGGTTCGTTCGGCATCCTCGACTCCGGCCGGACCGACGTCCAATACGAGGACTTCCACGGCCACAAGCTCGACCGTAAGCTCCTGGCCCTGCTCCAGGAGTTCGCATAAGCACACCTCGACGCTGGATTCTCGCTCTCAGACAAGTTAAGACTGACGGAGTCGATGGAATCGGGGAGCATCTGTCCGGCATGACCTGAGAGCCGGAGACGCCCACAGGCCAGGTTGTACGCGCCAAGGCCATCCGCTGGGCGGTTACGGCAACGGCTGGTTGGCACTAAGAGTCGCTTGGCCGTCTGGGTACTGGAACACGTCCTCGACAGAGGTATTGAAAGCACGGGCGATGCGAAAGGCCAGCGGCAGGGAGGGGGCGTACTTGCCGGCTTCGATGGCGAGGATCGTCTGGCGCGTCACGCCGACCTTATCGGCCAACTGCTGTTGGGTCATCTCGCCGTGGTCGAAGCGCATCCGGCGGATCTGGTTGCTGATATGGTCATTGTTCATCTTTGACCTCCCGGCCGTACTGAACCAGAACCGCCACGAAGTAGACTACCTCTGCCAGGACAAATACGCCGAAGTTGATGAACGGCAGCAGGAACACGGGCAGCGAACCCGCCTGCCCGAGGACCAGCGCTGGAATCAAGGTCGCCGCCGCCAGCAGCAGCCAGGTCGAGACGAAACTCACGAAGACTGCGTTCTTCATGATCGTCTTGTCCCGTTCATCCGCCTGGGGCTCGACCGGACTCTGCTTCCTTCGGAAGAGGAATATCCACCAGCCGGCCTGCGTGGCGAACACGAGCAGCCCCCCTATGGCCGCCGCCCGATTGGGCAAGGCCCTGAAGCCGAAGATCGTGATGAACAGGTAGGCAAAGAATCCGATACTCACCAGGAATCCCGACAGGTTGAGCAGCGCGCCTTTCTGTGTTCTATTCATCGTCATTTCCTCCTCGGCCGTACTGGATGAAAGCGGCCAGGTACTCCACCAATAGAAAGAGGGCCACAGCGCCGATGAGCACCAGGGGCATCACGTTCACCGAGACCATGCCTTCCGGTCCCACCAGCCACCACGCGGCAAGGCAGGCGACCGCGAAGTACAGCCACAGCACGATATGGGCGGCCACGGCCCCGTTCTTGTAGATCAGCACGTCCCGCTCATCGGACTGGACCTTCTTGCTCTTGCGGATCTTCTGCACAATAGGGGGTAGCAGCCAAAAGAGACTCCCCAGAACGATGGCCAGGGTGAACATGAACAACGGAATGAGATGAGTACCCTGGGTGTACACCAGCAGCACGGCTACGGAGCCTGTAATCAGGGCACCCAGCGGCGTCAGGATCATGAGGGCCAAGGAAGCTTCTTGTGCTCTATTCATGGTTGCTCTCCTTTTCTGTCCGGCCGTACTGGGCCAGAATCGCCACCGAATAGACGAGTCCTACCACCAGGAACACGCCGTAGAGAATGATGGTCAATCCGTACACGGGTATCGAGCCCGTCTGACCCAGGGTGACACCCAGGATCAGGACGACCACCGCCAGCAGCAGCGAAAGCGTGACGAAGCTTACGGCGACGGCTCTCCTCACGATCGTCTTGTCGCGCTCATCCGCCTCGGGCTCGCCCGGGCTCTGTCGCCTTCTCATGAAGAGGAGAACCCCTCCGACGACCAGAAGGGGGATGAGGGCCGCGGAGACCGGCCCGGTCCACCCGAAGGGGTTCGGCAGCGTGCGCCCGAAGACGAAAATCGACCCGACGTACGCAAACATGACGGCCCCCAGCAGGGAGAAGAAGAGCATCATCCACGCGCTTTTCTGTGTCCTGTTCATGCCGTCTCTCCTTTCCGGTACCAGACCTCGCAGACTCGTCTGTGTATACTACACAGAACATAATGTATGCTATACCTTACATTATGTCAAGCACTTATTACTATTTTTGCAGGTTTTTTTTGGGGGATTCTTCCCGCGGGCTTTGCAGCTATTGGAGCGTCAGATCGAGGGTCAACGTGCCCGCGTCCACTCGCTGAACGACCATGGGGACGTTCTTGTTCCTGCGCACCTTGAACAGGCCCAGCTCGAAATCCAAGCGATTGGCTACGGGCGTGCCGCCGACGGCGATGATCACGTCCTTCTCCCTGAGGCCCGCGTGCTGGGCGGGGCCGCCGGCCGGCACAGCTTTGACGAGCAGACCCGCGTGCGGCCTCACGCCCTTGTTCAGAGCCAGGGCCAGGGTCATCTGCTCCACCTCGGCCCCAATTTGCGGGAACTCGAAGTCCGCTGCCAGTTGCCGGACGTCGGCTTGGAGCACGCGGTTGGTGATCTCGATCAGATCGCGTCCGTTCACCGCCCGCCGCTGGGCGATCTCGCGGAGGATGTCGCGGATCGCCTGCTCGCCGGAGGTATCCGCGATGAGCAGGAAAAGGCCGAGAGCGGCGTTGTAGTAGGCCCGTTCCATCGCCATCTTGGAGGACTGGGGCCACGAGAACAACCGATCGCCCACCTGCGCGAGACTCGAAAACGGTTCCGTGTGGACGAGCGGCTCCTGCTGGGAGAGCCTCTTGTCGCTCGGAACCTCCGCGACGGTGGTTTCATAGGCGATGAAGCCCGCGTAGTTGGCCAGGCCGTCGCGGAACCAGCGGGTGTAATTGTTGAGATTCAGCCTCACGCCGGGCCCGCCCCAAGCCAGGTCCGGCAGGACGGCGCCGCCTGCCTTGCCGATCAGGGAGGTCTCGACGATCTCGTGCACCAGCAGATAGGGATAACTGCGGCTCTGGGCCACAATCTCTTCGCACGATTCCCGGCCCGCTTGGACGAACAGGGGTAGCAGGAACTCGTTCGGCTCGGAGGTAAGGCTGATCACGAAGTCCTGCGGCTGGTGGTCCAGGCGGATCAGGTACATGGTGCTGCGCGTCGAGAGGACCACGCCGGTCCGCCGCTCTACCGCCTCCAGCAGAGTGGCGGTCTTGTCGGCGAGGCACTGCGCCGAGTCCCCGAGTCCCCACTGGTAGCGGACCACGGTGTCGCCTGCGTTCCGCGAGCCTTCGAACTCCACGTCGGGCAAGGTCTTGTTGGTAAGCGTATACTGGAGCCGCCCGGCGTAGTGAATCCCCCACTCGCGCGGCTTCTTCCTGGCCAGGACGCTCTCCGTGATACCCTTATTGAACGAGCTGCACCCGGCCGCCAGACCGACCAGCAGCGCTGCGATTGCCAGAATAGTTGCCGAGGTTTCTCTCACAGTCGTAACCCCTCAGATGGACTTCGGCGTCAGACTACATTGTCGGGCGTGTCGCGTAAAGCCAAATCCACACGGGGCGAAGCGGTGGCTGTGGTCGGCGCACGCTGACCGATTGCCGTGCTCCGCTCGCCATGACATGCTCCAGACCTGTCGTGCCGGAGTCGGCCCAGAGAATTGGCTTTGTTTTGTCGAGGCCCTTGTGAGGGTCGAATTTGCCATAACGTTTCTCCCAAAAAGTACTTGCCGTTGCCCTCGCTCAGCGCCAATTGGCTTTGTTTTGCACGGCAGGGGTCCCCGCCTCGGCCTAAGGCTCCCACCGGCAGAAATTGGCTTTGTTTCGCACGCTTGGCCCCCCCGGGAACGCCGATCTCCGGATCGGCATAGTGGTGGGAATTGGCTTTGTGTTGCACGGCAGGGGTCTCCGCCTTGGCCCAAGGGTTCCACTGGCGGACATTGGCTTTGTTTCGCACAATTGACCCTCCGGCCGGGGGCTTCCTCCCGGCCCTGCCGACCCGGGCCCACTCTTGTCCGTGCGGGGAAATTGGCTTTGTTTTGCACGATTGCCCCCGTGACGGCCCTGCCTGCCCGTGGGGGAATTGGCTTTACTCTTTTCCTGAAAATGGCTTAGTTCCAATTCTGCTCCCACGGAAATTGGCTTTGTTTGACGCGCCCGACAAAAGTCGGAATCAGCCGAATCGATCCTTGGTATTCGCTCAGAAACGCGGGTCGATGCCCGATTCGAGGACTTTTGTCGTGGGCGTCTTGTTTCGCACGATAGCCCACGCCACCAGACTGGCTTTGTTTCCATACCGGTTTTCCCGCCGACTACCGGCTACTGCCTTTTGACTTTGTCTGGTCGGATGGGGTGTGCCGCCCATCGGTCTGACCCTCCCAATTGGCCATCCTGTCTTACTCTGTCTACGACTCGCTATTCGACCTGACTCCATTGAGATAGTTAACCAAATATGATATCAAAGTACGAGTTCCATTTCAAGTGAAATCTCAAGAATATTGAGATCCGGCTTTCCCTGCCGCGCCAGGGGGAATTCCATCGCCGGGGCTCTTTCCCACCACAGAAGGGTTGGGAATCGCAGACGCCGCCCTGAGCAACGCCGGAGCTGAGCGGTAAGGAGACTCTCCTGTTGTCGGCTGCTCGCCACCTGGATTGGTTCCTTCCGTGACCAGGGTAGCGTCCGGGTGCCCTTCAGAGAAAGGGCCGGTGACTCCGCCACGCCGCACCGCGGCGCTTGAGCCAGGCCGGCCCTTGTCTACCTGCCAAGAATGTCATTGCGAGCGTAGCGAAGCAATCTCTCGCCCACCACGGCGGCACGACTCACTGCGAGGCAAGCGGATGGCCGACCCCGATGTCGTCGATATAGATCACGCCCTTGCCGCCGGCTTTCGGATTGGTCCGGTCGCCGACTCCAATGGTCATCCTCTTGACGCCGGCGAGGTTCACACCCGCCGAGGTGAACTCGCTGAGGGGAATCGCCCACTTTTGCCAAGCGCTGCCCTGCACGGCTGCCGGATTAGGATGCGTCAACCTCTTGAGATGCCCGGCGTTATCCTCGACGGCGATGTACAATGGTGCGGCATCGTTACTCGGCATGGTCATGCCAATGGCAAGCGCCTGCCAGTTTCCGGTGACCGAGCCGGTAGTGGAGACATTCGAGACCTCCGCCGTGGTGACCAGTGTCGCATCATGGCTGGTCACAGCTATGCCGATGTAGGCGGCGGCGGGCATCGGAACGGTCGTGTCCGTGCCCTGCTGGGTCCAGGCCTTGCCGTCCGCCGAACGCTCGGCCCTAAAGACGTTGCCGGTGCGCGTGATCCGGACCCAGTACGGAGCCACCATGCCGGTTGTGCCGTTGTTGTTATAGGATGTAAAGCCGTTGGTCGTGTCGCGCCACTGGAAGGACACGCCGCAGCCCGGAGTCACCGCCATCATGGCGTTGCTGGAGCCGGCATCGAGGGTCTGGCGGACCATGACGCCCGCCTTCGCCCACGTACTGGTATCGACCAGGCTATCCACTCTCATGGTGATTGAGGCGTTGCCGTTGATCTGCTTGAAGACAAAGCGGAACTGGTCCGAGGTGTCCCAGATATCTCGGCCGGCGGCGTTCACCTGGATGCTGCCGTCGGCACGCTGCAGGAAATCAATCGGATTACCCCGGAAGTACAGCGTCAAGGTATCAGCCCCGTGGACCGTCCAGTTTTGGGCCGGCGAGAAGGTCCGTTCAGCCTCGCTATAGAATGGCGACTTGACGTCGTTGTAGTCCAGGGGCATGGACTGCTCACCACCGTGGATCACCGTCTGCTCGGCAAATGGTGACTGCAGGTTGCCAACCTGGGAGCCGGTCTTATTGGTCTCGCCGTCACTCCAGGTCTGATAGATACGGCTGCCTTCCTCGTCTGTATAGCTCTCGAAGTCGTCCACAACGATGAGTTCCTGGGTCGTGAAGCTCCAGACCTCGCCCGGATAGGTGACAGCGGCGTTGACCTCATCGACCCTCCAGTAGTAGGTCGTGCCGAAGTTCAGATCGCCCGGATCATAGGCGTGATCGGTGACGGCCTTGGCGGTCGCGGTGCCACTGGTCACCGCCGTCTTGTCGATGCTGAAATACACCTTGTGCGAGGTGACATCGCGCCCGGGTCGCCAATCAAGGCTAGTATCCACCTTGACGCGTGTAGCGTTGTTGGCCGGTT
>CAYHAJ010000309.1:0-43397 GCA_964354535.1 uncultured Pirellulales bacterium | reverse complement strand
ATCCATCTCCGGCTCCAACGACTGGTACTTGCTCTGAATCCGTGCGATCATCTGTGCATCCTGCATGCAGGTGTTATCACACAATCCCTCAAATCGATCAATAGTAATTTGTGCAAGTTATTTATGCGCGATCACTAAGCCGCGTGCTGATCAGGAATCGCGGCGTGCCGTCGGCGTGCACGAAGTGATATCCGGCGACTGTGAGCGGCCCGTGCAGGTAGGGTCTCGCCGGAGCCACACAGTCCAGCGTACCCGTCCTTCCATGCAAGCCCGCGTCGGGCGAACTTGTCACGTATGTCCATTTCCCGACGTCCGTCGGCAGGAACCGGATCTTCCAGACCGATCCGCCGTCGTGGAATCCGTCCACGCGGATGGTCTTGCCGGTCGTGTGGGTGAACGTCGCGGTAACTTGGACGTCCTGGAAGGGATTGGCATAAGAGCCGACCGCGTTCAACGAGCGTTCGTAGGTGTCCCATCGCTCGACGGTTGCGGTCGTCTGGTCCGATGGACTCGTGGCCGGGCTCACCACCGCGGCCATCACTTTCGCAAGCAACGTGGAAAAGAATTCCGGGCAATCGCTGAGCACTTGCTCGAGGCCGCCTGCTCGCGCCGTCTGATGAGTGACAATCATGTCGAGGCTGGGAATCACGACGCAAATGTCCTTGCCGTAGCCGCTCATCCAAAAAGCGTCTTTGGGAACGAAGGGCCAGACTGGTTGCTGAGACGCCGGCCAGTCGGGCGACCAGTTCACCCACCAGCCGTGCCAAGTGTGGAGAAAGTGGCTCGGCGGATCGTTCGGGGTCAACCACTGGGTATTGTTGCCGGGTCCGTCGGTCACGTCCCTCAGGAACATCGGCCATTGCCTGCACTTGGCAATCAGATCCGGCCGGACAAGCTGCTGGACGCCGCTGCCGCTGTCCCAGGCCCCGTTCTGGAGCATGAGGTATCCGAACCGGGCAAAATCGCGTGTGTGCATGAAGGCGTAGCCGGCAGCGCCGTGGGCGTCCCACAACCGGACCGACTCCGTCCCGATAGGCTCGCTGAGATATTGGCGAAAGAAGCTCTTGAGGCTTTGACCGGAGGCGTTCTCAATGACCATGCCCTCCAACATCACGCTGGCGGACGAGTACTGATCGACCGTTTCCGGCGGATGGATCACCGGCAGCCCCAGCGCCATATTGACATCTCGGATCCCCCGGTCCATCGCTTGCAGCCCGGAACACATGGTGGGCAGATCTCTCACCTTAATGAGCTTCTTGCGCGGATCGGAATCGCCCCAGGCGTCGGTCAGATAGTGGTACGCCAAATCATCGTAGCCGATCTTCCTGGGGAGCCGGCCGGCGTCGCTTAACTCGAACAGTTTGGCCAGCGCCAGGCCGGTCAGCGATTTGGTGGCCGAGTTGACGGGGCCGATGCCGACGTAGTCCCACTCGCCGACGATCCAGCCGTGGCGGATGACGAGCAGGCTCTGCCGTTGCCCCAGGCCTGCGACATAATTCCAGGCGTTGACAAGATGGTCTGTATTGAGGCCGGCGGTATCCAAGACCGCCGCTTTTTGCTCCGCCGTAGGTGCGGCGTTCTTCGTGACGAGCGTTCGCCACCCCCCTTTGGATTCGGCTGGGGGATAATACGTTTCCGCACCGGCAGCCGGCCTCAAGAAAACGCCCGCAGCCAGCAGGGCTCCCGCGACGATCCTCCGTGCCCACGTGGGCGACCACAGGATCGGCTGTTGCCTTTGCATGCTCATTCCTCCAGTTCGTTATACTCTGCGATTATAGCCGGGGAAGTGAACCGGCGGCAACACACACGGAGGGTGCGGCCAGGGCGAACGCCAAGTTCTGAAGAGAGGCATAGGAAGCATCATCCGGGTGGCAGCGTCAAGGCCGGAAGGCCTTGGCGATGGTCTGGCAGATGGGGAAGCCGGCCATCGCCAAGCTCCGAAGACTTCGCTTGACGCTGCCACCCCACCGCGTCGTGCCACTTTGCGTTTGCCCTGATGGTGCGGCCGGCATTCGGGGGTGGCCTGCGTTGTGTCCCCGGTGCCGCCTGCTTGTAACCAGGTTCACAAGACCCCCTTGCCCGTCCCGCAATACCGGACGGATCAGGTAGGACCCCCGCCCCCGGGGGTCGTTCTTGAGCCAGAGTTCTTGAGCAACGGACGTACTCAAGAACCGTCAGCCGGAGGCGGCTGACCTACATGTTTTGGCCTGCCTGCAGGCTGCTGGCCCGTTCCTTGGCGGTCATCCCGAATTCGCTTGCGTGGCGAAGGCGGAACGAGTACGAAACAATACAGAGTGCCGGCCGGCTTTTGACCCGAGTAGGATCAGCCGGAGTCGATCCGATTCGTGCTAGGTAAGCAGGCCTTGCTTGGAGGTTTGTCAAGGTGAACGCAATGCGGGTTTTCACAGTGATGTTGTATCTGGCGACCGGCATATTCAGCGACTGGGCCGCCGCCTCCGGCGGAAGCAGGGCCTATGGATCGGAATCCGCAGTGGCGGCAAACTCAGCGGTGCAGGTGAGGTCGCGAGTGGGAAAGCACAAGACGTTGGAGTTGGTATTCACAGCGTCGTCGGCGCCGGCCAACTCCTTCGACACCTATCTGCTCAAGATGGAGGTGACGGACCCCGCGGGCGAGAGGTTCACTGTGGAGGGGTTCTATGATGGGGACGGCCACGGAGGACAGACGGGGCAGGTCTGGAAGGTGCGGCTCTGTCCCTGCAGGACGGGGACATGGGAGTGGAAGACGGTGGTCGCCGACGCGCCCGATCGCGGTCTGGCCGGGCACCGCGGACAGTTCACGTGCGTCGAAAGCGGCGACCCGGGCGGCCTGATGGCTCAGGGCCGCCATTTCAAGCTCCAGGATGGCGACTATTTCTACCCGGTGGGGCATTTCCTGGATGCGCCCGGCAAGCTGCCTCTCTGGTCCTATCTGGGCGAGGAAACCACCGACGCACAGCGGGACGCAATCCTCGCTCGCCAGCGGGACTTCCAGGACGCCAACAAGTACATGTTTTACCTGAGCAACCACTCGGATGCCTCCTGGGACTTCAAGGAGTATGTCACGCCCTGGATCGGCGACCATGCGAGCAGTGACAAGACACGGATGGACCTGGCGCGCTGGCGGCTCTATGACGAGCATCTGCGGCGGATGAAAGACAATGGCCTGCTGGCATTCATGAGCATCTTTGAGGATGGAAAACGCGGCAACTACGGCGACCTGCCCGAGTCCGACCGGAATCGCTTGCTGCGTTACGTGATGGCCCGAACTTCGGCGTACTCGCACCTGTGGTATGTCCTGTGCTTCGAATGGCAGGAAGCGTGGACGCGGGACGAGGTGAACCGCGCGGGGACGTATCTGCAAGCCCACAATCCCTGGAAGCGGCTGATCAGCGTTCACGACTGGGCGTTCGAGCCTTGGGCGTTTGCCGACCAATCCTGGATGACCTACATCCCCGCCCAGTGTGGCAACGAGGAGAAGGACCTGGGCAAGCTCCACGACTACGTGACGAGCTTGCGGAGTCACTCCGTTCCTGTGCTGGCCGACGAGTTCGGCTACGAGGAAACGGACCTCATGAGGGGCAAGATGTGGGTGGCCTTCTGCTCCGGGGCAGCGGGTGTGGGAACCGGGCACCATCTCACGGCCTTCCAACGGTTCCTGGCCCAGAGCCGCGTTCCTTTCCAGCGGATGGCTCCTGCGAACGCTTCGGTCGAAGGAGGCTCGGTGACGCGGTTCTGCCTGGCCGAGGCATGGCACCACTACGTGGTCTACAGCACGTCGGGATCGTTCAAGCTGACCGCGCGTGGGACGAGGCTCGAGGGTCACTGGTTCAATCCCCGGGATGTCAACGGTTCGCTCGGCCCGCCGTTCGACGTGAGGGCGGGTACGGGTACGTTCACGCCGCCGGATACCGACGGGGACTGGGTGCTGTGGGTCACGGATGGGATGGACCTGAACAGCGGCGTAACGCACCCCTCGGCAGGGGCGACAATTGTACAGAAGGTCGTAGGCAAGTGAAAGTCAGCCGCCGGAATGGAGCGTGAAGAAACGATCTTTCATCCTGATTCTGCGGACGCTGATGGTCTGAGGAGTTGCTATGGGCTCTATGACTCGCCGTCGTTTTCTCACAGACTCGGTGGTGGCTACCGCCGGATGGGGGCTTGCCGCACGTGTTGGTGCTGAGGAACGCGGCGCGCTCGCGACACAGGCGGGTCGCCGGTCCCTCCCGGTGGGCGTTGTGCAGCAGGCGCGGGAGCCGGAACTGGCGGCGAATCGCGATAAGATCGTGCGCTTCATCCGCCAAGCCAAGGCTCGCGGATGTCGCCTGGTGATCTTTCCCGAAGATGCCCTGGGCTCTCCCGTGGGGACCTCGAACGAGGATATTGAGAAGGCGGTGGATACGATCCGGGACGCGGCCCGCGCCAGCGACGTCTACGCGATCTTCTGTTCGTCCTTCGCGATCCCCGCCTTTGCCCCGGATAAGCGGGGACACTGTCTCCGCGTGGTGGGCCCGGACGGTCGCCTCCTCCTGCGCTTCAACAAGCTGATCTGCAACCTGCCGCCCTCGGACCCGCGCCGGGCGCCGGGTGTTTTCCACGTGGACGGCATTCCGTGCTGCGCCATGATCTGTGCCGATCGCTGGCTGCGGGGCTTCGAGGAGTTGCCGGTCGCCTTGGGAGCGAAGATCCTGATCGATTGCTCGGCGAATGCCCGCAAGGAGTGGATTCCCGAGTTTGCCTGGTACCTGCCCGTCACCCGCGCCTTGCGGAACAATGTCTTCTCGATCTTCTGCAACATGGGAGAGCATCCGCAGGGGATGGATGAGCGGCGTCACGGCCATTCTGCGATCATCCAGCCGGACGGCACTTTTGCCGCCGCAGCCGATGACGCGGGGGACCAGATGCTGGTTACCACTCTCGACTTGCCTAAGGCGCACGGCGCCGAGGCCCGGCGCAGGCACAACCACCCGGTGCTCAAGCCCTACTGGGACTTGGGACAGCGGCTCCTGTCGGGAGAAACGGCCAAGGTGTCCCTGCCGGAACCGTTGGTCTCCCCCCAGGTCGAGATCACGATCGCCGCCGCGCAGATGGCCTGCTCCCGCGACGTACAGGCGAACCTCGAACGCATGATGCGGCTCATCGGCGAGGCCGCCGGCAATCGTGTGGATATCGTGGTCTTCCCAGAATTGGCGGTCACGGGCGCGATGACCGATGATATCATTGGTGCGGATGCGGCGCTCCTGCACGAGACGCTGACAAGAATTCAATCGGAGGTTCAACGACATCGGATCACCGTGGTCTTTGGAGTGCCTCATGTTGACGGGGCCAAGCGGAGGAACTCTGCCTTCGTGGTGGGACCGGATGGGACCCTGCTCACACGCTACGACCAGATGGTGGTGGACCGCCGGGACCTGTTCGAGGAAGGCTCGGATGCCAGGACCATGTGGTTCAAAGTCAAAGGCGTGCCGGCCATTGTTACCCTCGGGTCGGATGCCCGATGGAATGAGATCGGAGAGCTGGCGGCGGTGCGTGGTGCGCAGTTGCTCTTCAACCTCTCTTATGACCAAGAGGTGTCTGAGGCGGCCACATTGCGGCGGACACAATTCTGGGTCCAATTCGCCTCCTTTTGCACCTTCAGCGCCACCGTGAACGCAGCGGATCCCCAGGGCCTCGACCGGCCGAGCGCTCAGGCAAACGGGAATAGCGCCATCTGGGAGGACTTCAACGGGCATAGAAAGACGCCCACGGGCAAGGTCGAAGTCTTCTCGCAGTACTCGGCTTGTCGCGTCGTGTCGGCCGGTCGTCAGGAGACGATCCTCTATGCGAAACGGACGATGCCCAAACAGAATACGTACTTCTCCAGACTCGTGGCCCGGAGATACCCTCATCTGGAGCCCTGGTATCATCTGGGAGCCCGAATTGTCGGAGGGGACTCGTGACCGCTATTTCGATCCCGGCGGCACGACTCCGTCCAGGCGCTTGACATACAGGGCTGCCTCAGAGCCAATTTCGGGTGGTCTGGGCCATGTTTGATCGCCGGCGGTGACCGCGATCACCTGCTCGACGGTGTCGCCGTCCACCGTATCGAACCACCGCAGCAGATAGGCTCCTGCCTGCATGTTGCGGACGCCCATACCTTGTCCAGCGTTGTTGCTGTAGGCGATGTAGCTGCCGGCCTCGCCGGCAAGGACGTACCGTGTGCTGCCGTTCTTCAGATCGCTCCGGGGAGTCATCCGATGGAAATCGGTCCCTTCCATGAAGGTTCGGATTCGGCCGTCGTCCTGATTGGTCTCCCGCGGCACATTGGTCTTGTCGGACCTGTGTGATGACATGGCTGTATAGCGATTGGCCATCGCGGAGGTCCAGCAATAGAGGCGATTGATCGCGCCGGCGGTCGGGTGCTTGTCCACCTCGGTATTCAGCAGCACGTAGCGGCCGGCGGCCTCCTGCCCGTGTGTGACAAGCTCCTGGTAGTACTGCTCGACGGCGGGCAGGCCCTTGGCTTTGGTCGAGTAGTGTCCCCACGTCATCATCTTCACATGAGGATCGTTCACGTAGTCTTCCGGGCTCACTTTGTCGGGCGTGACTTCATCGTAGTAGAGAATCTGGAACATCTGCGCGATGGGATGATGGTAGTTGTCGGTTCGGGCGACCAACTCGGCGATCTTCTTTAGTCGCTGCTGTTTTGCGCGCGAGAGCTTGTTGCAGCTTTCCTCGATGGCCCAGATGAGATTCTTGTGATGCTTGAACTTGTTGACCAGCATCTCGATGAAGTACTTCTCCTGCGGGTGCAGGTTGCCCTGGGCATCCAGCTTCCAGCCGGCCTTGTCTTCATAGTCGTCGAAGTCATTGTAGAAGTTGAAAAGGACATTCAGTCCGGCGGCCTCCATTTCACCCAACCAGCCTTCCCATTGACTCAGGATGTCCTCATCCAGCTTACCGGAGATGTCGCTGTCCACGAACGGATTGCAGTCGGGAGCCCCGTTGCCGGGTTCGATATTGTAGCGGGAATCGCGCAGCGCCAGGACATGGAAGGTGTTGGCGCCCGTGCCGGCGAGTCGCTGGATCATGTCGCTCTGCTTGCCACCCGTTCGCGTGCCATCAGCCTGGCGTTTGCCGAAGAAAAAGAAGTCCTCCGGGTTGCCTGCCCCGAACAGGAAACACCGCTTGCCGCCGTTGTACTTGAGCCACTGGGGATGGGCCGGATCGACGATGATCTGCCCAGGCGTGGCGGCCGGATCGTCCAGTCCCAGATAGGTCAGTTGCACGAAATCGAGCTCGCCGCGGTCCTTGCCGTTGGCCCGGAGTTCGACTTCGATCACGTCGCCCTGGGAGAGGAATACCTCCTTTATGGTGTGGCTCTTCCAGGCGTTGTCATCGGCGGAGGCCTTCCACGCCTCGCCCTGTGGAACGCCATTGATCCGCAGCACATAGGCCGCCGCACCGTTGCCTGCATCCCGGTACTGGATACCCACTTCATAACGTCCAGATTGGGCTGCATGGATCTCGTGGAATTCCGTTCGCAGGATGCCTTTCGAGGCATCGGAGGTCCGCACGGTCACATTCTGCGAGGCCTGCCTGCCCACCGCCACGGGCGCGCAATTCTCCAGCAGGCTGAAGTTCTCCGCCTCCAGCCGGATCGTCGGACGAATCGCGATCACGCTGGGCTTTTGCTTTTGGTCCAACAGGGCGGCCAGTTTCTTCGGGTCGCACTTCTCGTCTCCGGTCACCAAGAAATACCCCATCGTGGCATCGGAGACATCGCAGCGTTCCTCCGCCTCCAGCCGCGTGAACAGCCAGCGGAGCCGTTCGTCACGGGAATTCCGCATCCAATAGAACAAAGCCCACTGGGCGGGCGTCGATTTCGTCCCGGGTGAGCCGGAATACGCCAGCAGACCGCCATGTCCGGTCTGGATCCACTTGATTCCCAGCGCGATCAAATCTCGTTTGTTCCGGCCCTCAATTCGGCGTTTCCCATAGCCGTCGTTCCAGGAACTGTGCGAGATGCAGTAGACATATTGCCTTTTGACAGGCTCGGCGGCGAGAATGCCGCGATAGGGCACATCCATAGGGCCGGCCACAATGTAGTAGAAGGGATTCTCGCGGGACGAGGCGTTGACCGCGTTCCTGATGCTTGCGATCGCGCCGTCAAGGTCCGTGCGGCAGTTGTGCAGAATCGCCGGCGGGATGCCGTATTTCTCGGCGGCCCCCAGAACGCTGGCGGTCATTTCCCGCTCGAACCGATCGTCGTTCGCCTGGATGATGTTGTTGAACTCGATGTGTACCAGCTCGTCCTTGACGCCGGCGGCGTCCAGAATGGCGATCATGACCGGGAAGGCCCCCCAATCATCCTCATCGTTGAAATTGCCGTCGTGGCTGAGCCCAATCCGTCCCTGAAAGCCGTTTGGGCCGTACGGCTGGGCTTGGGAATGCAAGGGGATTGCCAGCAAAAGGGTGACGACGGCGAGCGATTGAGGCAATGTCTTCTTCACGATGGTTCTCCTGCAGACAATACGGATCAACGTCCACTTTGGAGATCAGCTCTTCCGAGGTGTTCTTTGAGGAAGTCCACGATGGCCGACGCATCAGCTTGCGGGTCCTTGCCCATGTCCGGGCCCAGCCGAGTGATGACTTTCACGCCCGCCCGGCGCAGGGCGTCCGCCAGGAGAGCCCCGTGCCAGGCAGAGTGCGGGTCATTGATCGTGGCAGGGACCGTCGGCGGAACCAGGGCGGTCTCGGCGGGACCGGCTCCCACCACCAGGGCCGGCGGGTCATCCGAGGACACCAGGAACAGCGGCGACGCCTCCTTGAGCCGACGACGAATATCCGGGTCCGTCATGAACTGCTCCGGCGTCGCGCCCACCGCGGCCACGAAAGCATCGGCGAAGGACTCCCCCCGCACGCCGGCCCTTGCCAGCGTCCGAGGATCGACCCGCAACAGATCCATCGGGCCGGACAAGGCCACGAAACAGGTTAACCGACTGGAGAGCCGCTCAATGGGATCGGCGCTGTCCGGCTTGGCCAGATCGTCGTGCAGTCCAACCCAGGCGGCCAGATGGGCGCCGGCCGACCCGCCCGTCGCGGCAATGCGGTTGGGATCGATATTCCAGTCCTTGGCACGCGAACGAACAAACTGCGCCGCGCGGACAACATCCTCCATCTGGGCGGGAAGTCTGTGTTCCGGGGTGAGACGATAGTCAATACTGACCACGGAGATGCCGGCCGCGAGGACTGCTTCCATGAGGTTGCCTTGGTACACGAACTGGCTCTTGGAGCCGCGACGCCAGCCGCCGCCGTGAATCTCGATCAGGACCGGTGTCGGCTGGGTGGACTTCACCAGATAGGCGTCCAGCCGCTGCACATCCGGGTGCGTCTTGCCATAGAGGACATCGCGGTGGATCGTCAGGCGCGCGCCGCCGGCAAAGGGGAGATCCGCGGTGGCCGCGGAACCTGTGAACTCCATCTCGACCAAGTCCTGATATAGCTTGCGGAGGGCCTCGGTCGCCTCCGGGGGACGGTAGGCCTGGGAGTAGTGCTTGATGAAAAGGACCCACCCTTTGTGCTTGTGCAGATGGGCAGGGTCCTTGGCGGCATCCGCCTGGATCTGCCGGGCTGCTTCGGTATGGCCGGGAAAGCCCTTGGACAGGGCGTTTTGATCGGATTGGATGAACGAGCGATACTGCGCGTCCCACTCGGTTCCCCCCGGCCCCTGGGCAGGAAGATGGGCCGCCGGCTCGTCGAACTTCGCCAATTCCGCGCGTTTGTCACTGGGGGAGCGAGCCGCCTCTGCGACTGTGGGACGCACAGGCGGCGTCGGACTCCGTGCCGGTCGTTCTGCGTCACTGGACGACGGTGTGGGCGCCGGTGAGGTGAAGCGACTATAGTCCTTCAACAGGGTTTTATCGCCGGCGTGGAGGTATTTGGGCTTGCGAAGCTCGGCGGCCAAGCGCTGCAGGAGAGCGTCGCTGACCGTGAAGTCGTTGTTCTTCCAGCCGGTCTGGGCGAAGTACGAGGCACGCGACCAGTCATAGCTGATGAGGTGGAACCACTTGATCTCCGGGCGTTCTGCGATAATCGCAAAGTAAGGCTCGAACCATTCCTGCCAGGCGGCCTCGGCCTGAGCGGGGTCCGCCAGGTCATACCGGCAGGGGGCGCTTTCCGCGATCATCACGGGCTTCTGGTGCACGACCGCCATATCCAGGAACCTGCGGCTGCGTCCGTGCGCCGTCATCACACTCTCGCCCTGACGGCTGCCGGACAGCGGCCCGGTGAAATCCTCCTTGTTGAACCAGTCGATGGAAAACCAGTCGATCACATCGTCGCCGGGGAACCACTTGTACTCGCCCGCCGCGTTGCGCTCATCAAAGTCACCGGCTGCTGCCGGCTCGTAGCACCAGACGAAGGCGGCGTTGTCCACCTGGGCTGCCCGGAACATCTCGACGATCTTGCGGAAGGCCTTGGGATAGGCATAGGGGTGATAGCCGTTCCACCGCCCATTGAACTCTCCGCCGATGCGGACGATGACCGGCTTGCCGTACTCCTTGACGATCCGGACCAGGTCCCGGATTCTCCCGTCGAATCGGGACGTGGAGGCCACTTCATGGTCAATGCCGAAGAGCGGATCGGCCCGGGTGGCGAGCGCAGCTTGGCCCGGTTGGTTCCCCCGCGGGGCGATGTCGATGGACGGAATGAATCCCTCCTGATCGTAACGCTGCATCGTGGCGCGGATGCCCTCCGGCCGCCAGCCGCGTGGGGTGTCGCCGATCTCGATGAAGATCAGCTTGGACATCGGCCGCAACTCCGCCGGCAAGAGGGGCAGCAGCTTGGCATTGTACTGCTCCCACTGTCCCATCGCGTGGACCACTCGCCCGGCGGGAGGTTCAAACTTCGCATTGAGACTGTAGCGTGAGGCTTCACGGCCGGGGGCATTCGAGTCGCCCTGTTGCCTGGTCGTTGGGCGGGAATTGCCTCGCTCGCGTGCCGCTGCGATCCGCTGTTCGCGGGCGGTTGGGAGGGAGGCGGCCTTTTGCCGAGAGGCCAGATCGGGCCGGTCCGCGCCGTACCGTTTGAGGAAGTCCTCCAGAGACCCCTTGGCGAGGTAGAATCGACTGACCGCCGTGCCTGTCTGCCCGGGACCGATGTCCCCAAACCCGGGCGCTGCGTGGATGCAGCAGCGATCCAGATTGTCGAACAGAAAGGCGGTATCGACCACCGCGGCGGCCATGTACGAGCCCTCGGGCTGCGACAAGGTCACGATCCACGAGCCGTCGGTCCGGTTGGGGCTGGTGGCGCCGAAGCCGCGCACAAAGACGGATTCCCGGCCGGTCTCGACCCTGTCGGGGAGGTAGAAGCCGACCGTCGGCATGTGCCCCCGGACCCGCTGCGTCCGGGCCAGGCACAAAGGCCGACCCTGGGATGACATGTACGTGCGTTCGAGCGTCCAGTCCTTGAAATCCGGCGCCCCGGTCGGATTGAGGCAGTCGAAGGCGAAGACATCGTGCCAGAAGAACTCGGTGTGGTTGCGGACGGTCATTTCCACGTCCACGTAGTCGGCGGCCGGTGTCAGCCGCAGGGAGTAGGAGATCCGCCCGCCCGGGCCCCAAGAGCAGGAAACGGCACCGTCCGCGTCCGGCCCCTGCCACTCAATCTTCGCCTCGGGGAAGTTGACAAGCATGGCCTCGCGGCAGCCGATGGTCTCCGGGATACCCAGTGCGAACGCTTGGTTGTCGAGGCCGGGCACCCTCGCGGTGACTTGCATCGCACCGGGCTGGGGCTGTAACACGATCCGACCGCGGGATGGTGTGGCCGCGCCGGGCCCCACCTGCTCAAGCACAGCCTTCACCAATGCGGTCATGCTATGGGGCGCGGTTTCCGGCACCATCTGCTCGGGATGCGAATACCAACTCTGCACGAACCACCGCGTGGGTTGCCCGCCGGCCTGGCGGTAGAGGTCCACCATCTGGAGCGTCTCGCGGCAGAACCGCTCGTCCGACTCCTGGCCGCCGCGCTCCGAGTTCACGATCAGGTTGAACTCGAGGCCCTGTTCCCGGGCAAAGTCCTCGTAACTTCGAACCCGTTTCAACCAATCCACCGACTTCGGGTCCCTCAGGTTGACCGACCGATGCTCACCCACCAGATAGTCGTAGGGGTTGTCCACCGTGATGCCGGCCAGAGGAATCCCGGCCGCGCCGAGTTTACGCAAGACCATCCGGACGGCGGTATCGTCATCGCCATAGTCCTGGCGCTGCGGGCCGCGCGCATGGTAGGAAACGTCGCCACGCCAGCCCCAGTTGGGGAAGTTGGACAGCAGCCAGAATCGCGTCTGGGGATGGGCCTGCGTATGCAGACGCAGGGCGTCCACGAGCTCATCGGCGGCTTTCTCGATCGCATCGAAGTGCCGTCCATCCGGCCGCTTCTCGGGATACATCAACCTTCGGATGGGCCCGTCAAGGTCGAGAAAGTCTACTTGGCCGCCCGCCGCGTAGAACTTGGCGATCTTCGCCAACTCATGCCGCGCCGACCATTCGCCAGCGGTGTAGTCCATGGGTGCAAAGTCGAGGCAGCCGCCGAGTTCGACGGCGACTTGGTAGCTGTTTTCCTGCACCAGCCGCACCAGAGCGGCGAGTTGTTCTGGTTGGGCCTGGTTGATTTGGTCTACGTAAAGCTTGATCCCGGCGAGGTGCTGCTTCACGAAGGGCCACTGGGCCTCGGGGCGCAATAGGTCCGCCACCCGCTCCCCCGCACAGAGCCAGACTTCAGGCCCAGCGACGCGCGCCACGGCGACTCGATTCCCTGCGGCAACCGCCGATGAGTTCGGTGAATCGACCTGGTTCTTGCCCAAAGCCGGCACAGCCCAACTCACGGGCAGCAGCACGGCCATCGTCCATGCGAACCAATGGGTGCTGCGGCTCCAGTTGGCATGACGAATGACGGTCTCCATCGTTGGTCCTTCCTTCTAATGGGACGATGCACCTATATCGCCCCTTGTCCCCTCGGGGGCCGGCCCTTGGGCAAATCGCTTCATCTGCTCCCGATTGGCGTCCCTGACATGGTTGACCAGCACCTCGTAGGGCCTGCCGTTTTCGCGCAGCAGGCCTTGCTTGAGAACGCCCTGGTACGGCACAAACCGGTCGATGTATTGGCAACGGTGAAAGCCCAGGATGTAGGGCTTGGCGAAAGCGCCTTCAAGGAAACGGGCATAGGCTTGACCGACCGCCTCTTCGCTCTCCAACTGCTGCCACATGGTCTTCGGATAGTCGGGGGTGGCGAAACTGCATTGATGGTCGCAGAGCAGGATTGGCTTTCCAGCCAGCCGATGGAGCCGGTCGAATAGCTCCCCGTTGAACTCTTTCCCCAAGGGCTGAACGGAAAGAACGTCGATATGCGGCAGCGCCTCCTGGATTACCGCATCCGGGTGGTCGCCCATCAGGTAACGCTCGCCGAAAACGAGATGCTTCGGGTCGCAGTGCCGTGTCTCCTCGCCGATGACACGATAGTGTTCGCGCGCGATGAGGCGCAGGAACTCCTGATCGTCCGCGTAGATCTCGGGATTGGATAGATCGAGGCGATCGAAGGGATGATCGAGAAGGTCAGTGAACGATGTGACGGCAAGGCCGTATTTTGCATTGATGGCTGCAATCCTCCCGCCGCATCGTTCTTTGAGGAACTCGACATAACGCCGCTTTCCCGGAGCCGCGACGCCGAGCTGGCGGATAGCGGAGACCCAGTCGATGCCGCGCCGCCTGCGCGCCTGGCGCAGGTCCCACTGCGGCGTGTCGGTCCAGTAGTAGCCGAGGAGACGGGGATTTGTTTTGGCGCTGTCGCACATGCGGCGGATGATCTGGCGCTGCTGTTCCTGAACGGTGGGGTCGAACACGTCCGAGTAGCGGAAGGCCGCCTCCGGCAGGAATAACGAGTTCTTCACCAGGAACGCATCCGCCATGAACGGCAGCAAGTCCCGGATCGGCGTGGGACAATGATATCCAGCGGTATTGAACCCCCATGATTTGAGATTCTGCGCCGCCGCTTCGCTTACGCGTTTCCAGTCGCCACCGTATTGATCCTGGAAGAGATCGATCTTCGACGGTTCTCTGATGGCCCCAATGTGAACCACTCCGAGGGAAAGGAACCCATACCCGTCCGGCGTGACGAGGCAATCGCGGTTCCCCACCTTCTCCAAATGAAACGCCCCGGTTGCCTTGCCGCGCAACGCCTTGATACCGCCATATTGATCCACCCCCAGCGGTTCTGCAGCCATGCCGGTCGTGAGATTGAGCAGGAGGGCCGTGAGTGCGAGGGCGAAAGGCGGACGGGCGGCCAGCACCAGGGATTCCCTAAGAAACGGAAGCTGTCGGCGTTTCATGGCTGGATTCATCGGCCCTCCTCTGACAACGGCTGCCCATGGGGCCACATGGAATTCCCGCCCTCGTCCTGCGTCCTGACCGACTCACGCAGCCGGTCCCAACCCCCTTATGATATTCCGCCCCTCGAACTATACAAGCATTCCTCTTGCCAAAGCACGGGGCGAAAGGAGAAAACGTCCGCTGGACGCGAATCCTCGTCCACGGCCCCGTCTCGCGCAAGGCGTGAAGAACCCATACCACCTGGACCTGGGCCGGGGTGACTTTCGCCTTGTCTAAGAGCTTCTTCATCGTCGAGTAGGTCGTCGAATCGGCGGGCTCCCAGTCCATGGCCGCCCGCGTGCCCTGGGCGCCGTTGACCACCACCAGTTGCCGATTGCGGGCCGGGTCTTGCTGAGCACGCTCACGGAAGCAGGCGTAGTCGTCCCCCGCATGGCCTTCAAAGTAGATGACTGTATTGGACATGCCCGCCGACATCAGGACGATCTTGCCATTTTGGGAGTCCGGATTGCCCTGGCCGTCGAGCGGCCGGATCCGGTTTTTGGCGATCTCCAGGGCGGTGGTCTCGAACTCCGGTGGGCGGGTCGGCCAGCCCTCCGGATACAACCCACCGGACTCTGTGTGGCCGTCCCGCGTGTATGTCCCTGGTCCCAAGTCCGGCAAGGGAATATAGCCCAACTGCGTCAGCGAAGGGTCCATCGGATTCCGTGGCTGTGCCACAGCCTGCGGCGACCCGATCCAGCAGCACACCGTGAGGGCAAGGACCAGCAGCTTCAGCATCGGTTTTGGTTTCATAGACCACCCCTCTCTACTGTGCCAATCCACTTTGAACCATAGATAGGACGCCACGGGCACGGGCGCTATTGCCACCAGGATCGTGAATCAGTTGCGGCCGCGTGGCTCTTTTCGGCAGAGAACCGTCGACGTCTCACCGACCGGCGCCGGTGAGGGCGAGCTCGACTACCGGTTCGGCCGGATCGTCGCTGCCGATCACCAGGCTCGCATAATTGTAGCTCTGCGACGCGGTGGGCGTAAAGCGCACGGTTATCGTTTTGCTGCCCGTCAGAGCCGCCACGGTGAAGGGAACCGAAGGCGCCGACACCAGGCTGTAGGCGGACTTGTGGAGACCCACGAACTCGAGAGAGTCCACATGCAGGTCGGCGGTACCAGTGTTGCGGAGGTTGACGGCAAGGTCCACATGGTCGCCCACGGCCGTGGTTGGAAACGATAGGGCAGACGGCGCCAGGTCGATACCAGGCTCTTGGGCCAGGAACGTCACCGGAGGCAACTCCAGCACCTGCCATTCCAAATGGCTCTGCTGGCCGGGGTACTGCCGCTCCAGGCGGAGGTTGTCCTCACTGGTGAATTCGGCGGTGGAGAACGGCCGTGGATAGAGGTCCCCTGTGCCGTTGCAGGTTTGACTGTGGAAGACCAGGGCGCGGGTGATATCGACGGGCCGGCTCAGATGGGTATCGGCATAGAACCAGCCGGTATCGCCGGACAGATCGATCTTGCCGCGCTGCGCCAGGGCCGCAGGGCCGAAGTCGATCACGTGGTACTCGACGTACCGCGTCCCGGTGTTTCCGGTGTACTGGTAGAACTCGACGGTATTGTTCGCGGTTAGACGGCCGGCGACGGCGGAGTAGGCCAGGCCGTTTACAGTGGACCGGGTCTGACACAGGAGAATCGAGGAGTTGCGATTGACAGGCACAATCTTGCGGGAGGCGGGAGCGGTATCGGTCGGAGCGATGAAATTGAGGCTGCCATGCTGGACGCTGGCGACGGCGCCCAGCGCGAACTCCACGACGACCCAGTGGTAGTTGATCGTGGAGTGACCGGCGGCGGCTCTTTCGATCCGCACCGTGGTCAGCGCGTTGACGTAAGCCGTCAGGAGAGCCTCGTGGTAGTAGGTGCGATTGGCCGCGGACGAATCGGCGGTCACGTAGGTGAGGCACCGGGCGGGATCGACCTTGACATCGGGCAGGACCGGGCCGCTGCTCCGTCGCGCTCCTGGCGCCGGCGCGCCATTCAAAGGCGCATCGGCGACCATCTGATCGTTGCCGAGCGAGCCACTGCCCCGGTAGACCTGGAACTCCTGGCCCAGGCACTCAATGACCTGCCAACTGACCCACGTGGCATTGGCAGGCGAGTTTCGCTCGATGCGAACAGTGCCCTTGTCGAGCAGATAACCCCGGACCATGACTTCATTGGTATTGCCCGCCTCAGGCTGCCAGCCGGTGCCATAGCTGAGCAGGGCGAAAGCCCGGCAGGTGTCGTTAACGGGCAGGATGTCGATATCGACGCGCGTGCTCGCCACCTTCACCCGGCCGGATTGCGTGCGGTATCCGGTATAAAAACCACTTTTGCCGTAGGTGGAGAAGCTCTCCGTCTTGTCGGTCCACTGTCCGCCGGCCGAGTTCGCCGCATACAGTCGATAGTAGTACTGCGTGTCGGCGTCGAGGTCCGCAACGTCCACGCGCACCGGGCCGCCGGCGCGCCGCCTCAAGTTTGCGACATGGCCCCATCTCTTGGGATCCTTGCCGCCGTCGCCGTCGCCCCAATACAGATAGACGTTGGGGTCTTCGCCCCCCGTGCTGGTGACCTGGCCGCCGAGCCGGGCGGAACCGCTCATGATGTACGTGGCCGGTTTTGTGGTCACTTCCGGCGGGACCGTGGGCGTGAAGGTGTACTCCAGGGTGATGTTGAGGTATCCGCCCTGGGACCCCAGGAATTGGGACCTCGGCACGCCGTCTTTGACAAACGCAACCGTGGCTCGACAGAACTGGTTCTGCGCGGCATTGTGATTCGTCAGTTCGAACCGGAGGTAGTAAACGCCATTGGGGACTTCCATGCCATTACGGCCCTTGAGGTCCCACAAGGCGGTATGCTGCTGATAGGCTTTCGGTGTCGCGCCGGTCCAGCCGTCCAGGTGGGTGCCGTCAGCCGCGGCCCATTGGGTCAGGTGGCGATGCTCCACCACACCCCAACGGCCGATGGTCTTGACGAACGCGCCCGTGGCGGTCTCGGCCCAGACGGCGTGGACGTGCTGGGGATCGAAACGCAGGTCGCCTCCCGGCGAGGTCGTCGTAAAGGTCACCGCCAACTGCCAGCCGCCGTAGGCTTGAGCCCCACACAGGCACGGCAAGACCAAGCACAGAATCGCTGAGAGCTTATCTCTGAACGAGCCGCCTCTCTTCACGGTCGCACTCCTCCTATTAGTGTACGGCACAATCCAGGCACGGATCGAACGAGTGAATCACCCGCATCACCTCCACGGGTTTCTCCGGGTTCTCGACCGGTATGCCAAGCAGGGCCTCTTCCATGGGGCCGAGGACCCCCTTGTTGTCACGCGGCGAGGCATTCCATGTCGTGGGGGTGATGACCTGGTAATGCGAGATCATGCCCCCGGAGATGCCGAGCCAGTGCCCCAATGCGCCGCGCGGCGCCTCGGTCAGACCCATGCTCGTCGCCAAGACCGGGATCGTGGGCTCCGTGTATACGGAGCCTTCCGGCGCTAGCTCCTCGAGCCAACCCAGTGCGGCCTGGGCGATCTTCAGGGCCTCTTTCGACCGGGCCAGGTGACGGTCCATGACCGAAATCCCGTTGGTGTATTCGCCGTTGATCCACATTCGAGCCAGCGGACCCACTTCGCAAGGCTTGCCGCCGTAGCGGGGCGCCTTGAGCCACGAGTAGGCCGCGCTCTTCGAGGCCGGGTCCACGGCAGTGGTCTTGCCCGCCGCCGGATTGAGGCCGGTCGTCTTGCTCTGATACCAGGAGTACGTCACATGCTCGGTGATTGCGGCGGCGTCCATCGCCTGGGGCGCCGGCACGCCGCCCAGAACATAACCGCCGGTCAATAGCTTGTGAGTCCCCGTGTCGTCGAGGTCGAACACCCCATAGGACAGGAGATTTGCGTGGCCTCTTCCGAAGGCGAGGTAGTCGCTGTAGCGTGCTGCCAGCAGCTCCGCATCGGGCAGGTACCGGCTCTGGATAAAGCCAATCAGCTCGTTCAGATAGACCTTGAACGAGGCGATGCGTTCCGGTCGCGGATTAGCCGTGAACCCGCCGGCGACATAGGTCGCGGGATGGGGCAGCTTGCCTCCGAAAAGGGCGCCCATCTCGTGGGCCTTGCGCCGGATCTCGATGGCTTTGAGATAGCCGCCCATAAGGGCTTCCGTGGCCTTGGAGTCGAAACGCCGGTCGATATTCCAGTCGGCTTGCCAGGGCGCCATGGCCGGCCCCGCGATGAAGTCGGGCAAGGCCAGCAGGTAGAAGTGCAGAATGTGCGATTCAACGAAATTGGCGGCATTGACCAGGTTGCGCAGGATGCGGGCGTTCGCCGGGACCGTGACGCCGCAGGCCTTGTCCAGCGCCGTGACCGCGGCCATGCCGTGCGCCACGGGGCAAACGCCGCAAATCCGCTGGGTGATCAATGGGGCGTCCCTGGGGTCGCGGCCGATGAGGATGTTCTCGAAGCCCCGGAACAGCAGGCCGCTGGCTTGGACGTTGACCACCTGTTGTACGCCGCCGACGGTGTCGAACTCCAACTCGACGCCAAGATGGCCTTCGATCCGGGTCACGGGGTCGAACGATGCTGCGATCTTCATGCCGGCTCAATCCTCACAAATAGAAAGCCCCGCCCGGGAACGCCGGGTCGGTGCAGCCAACGCACAGGCCATTACCGTCCACGCACCAGTTTACGCCGTTGTTCCACTTGCGGCTGGGGCAATCGCTGGAGGTGGTCTTGCCTCGGCAGCCGAGGTCCAGCACACACAGATTGTCCTGCCCAAAACTCGTGGCCATACCCTTGTTGAGGCGGGGACAATGTTCGTGCACATTGCGGCCGTAGAGGGCGGTGGGGCGGTGGTAGACATCCAGTGGAATCGGGTTACCCAGGATCAGTTGCACCACGGCCCACGCGATCCAATCCGGATGCGTAGGGCAGCCGGGGATGTTGATGACGCTCTTGCCGGTAGCCTCTTTGACGCTGACCACGTCCGTGGGATTCGAGCCGGCGCGCGGAATGCCGCCGAAGGCGGCACATGTCCCGATGCCCAATATGGCTTGAGCATTGGTGGCGAGGTCGGTGACGGCCTGCTCGTAGGTGACCCTTTGGCCATTCTGGGACCAGACCCGACAGGCATATCCACCGAACGCCCTCGGCACGCCGCCTTCGAGGGCCAGGACGTATCCACCTTTCTGTTGGGCTTCTTTGATCATCCCGACGGCGGTCTCACCCGCGGAGGACATGACGACGGTGTGGAAAGCGAGGTTGACCGAATGGATCAAGAGATCGTCCACCGTTTGCAGGCCGGTGCCGGCCGTCAGATCGATTCGATTCAGGAACGAGACCGAATCCCCCTGGCAGCCGCTCCCATGTAGCCACAGAATCGTCGGTGCCCCTTGGCTCGCGAGGGCGGCTTCCAGACGTTGGAGCCCCGCCGGGGCCAGACCGATCGCTCCGGCGCAAGCGGCGCAGTATTGAAGAAACGCTCTACGTGTGATATTCATGGGGACGGATGCCTTCAGACTTTCTCTGGACGGGAGTGAAGCGTGTGACTACCCCAAAACTCTCCTCACCATGCTGCGTACTACCCAACTCCATGTCCCGCTCGCCGGGACGGAAATCAATCAATTCACACCATGATACTGGGTTGTCCCCAGGGTGTCAACCTGATTTCGCTTAAAGGACTCATCTCGGGTCATGAGCGCCGCTTGAATACCTGCGGGCTGGAGGATAGGATGCAGGGGGCAGCCAAGAATCGGAGGTTCGTACATGATCCCGACATCCTTGCCTAATCGTGGTGTCATAACCAGAAGAGGCTTTCTGAGAGTGATGAGCGTCGGCGTGACAGCCATGACGTTGCCTCAGTTCGGGCGGGGTGAAGGAACCGGTCCCGGGCAGCCGAATATCGTCCTGATGCTGTTCGATAATGTCGGCTACGGCGATCTGGGCTGCTATGGCAGCCGGCTGGTGAAGACGCCGCGCATCGACCGCCTCGCCGCCAAAGGGGCCCGCTGCACGGATTTCTATATCGCGTCGCCGTCCTGCATGCCCTCCCGCGGGGCCTTGCTCACGGGCCGCCATCCGCTCCGCAACGGCCTGAACGAACAGATCTGGAAGGTCGATGAGCATGAGCAGGTCGGACTATCCCGCAGTGAAGTCATCTTACCGCGCTACTTGGCGAAAGCCGGATACGTCAGCGGCTGCTTCGGCAAATGGAACCTCGGCTTCGCGCCCGGCAGCCGGCCCACGGAGCGTGGCTTCGACGAGTACTTTGGCAACATCTCCGGCAATTGCGACTACTACACCTACGTCTACAACGGCCGCAACGACCTCTATCGCAATACCGAGCCCGCCAAGGCCGAGGGCTACAGCACGTTCGTCTTTGCCGATGCGGCGTGTGACTTTATCGAGCGAAACAAGGACCGGCCATTCTTCTGCTACATCCCCTTCAACGCCGCCCATTACCCCAATCCGAAGAACCAGCCGCCCGACACGCCGTGCCTCTGGCAGGCCCCCGACGAGGCATTCGCGCGCTATGGCTATTCGCCGCAGACGCTCGACGAGCCCAGCCGCTACCGGGCTGTGCTCACGGCGTTGGATGACGGTGTGGGCCGGGTGCTCGATCAGCTTGACCGCTTGAAGCTGAGAGAGAGGACCATCGTCATTGCCCTTTCCGACAACGGGGCTTTTCTCCTGCCCAAACGCGGGTTGGAATGTGCCTCCAACGCACCGCTGCGCAGCGGCGGGGTCACCGTTTGGGAAGGTGGCATCCGCGTGCCGTGCATGGTTCGCTGGCCGGGGCGGATTAAACCGGGGACGATCTGTCGGCAACCGCTCTGGAGCATGGACTTTGTGCCCCTGGCCCTCCGGGCGGCGGGACTCGCTCTCCCCACCGATCGCAGGCTCGATGGGAAGGACCCAACGGACGCTCTCGCCGGTCGCTCCGGCTCACCCCACACGCATCTCTGCTGGCAATGGGGCAAAACCGGGTTCGCGATTCGCAGGGGACGCTACAAGCTGATCCGCGAACAGGACACCCCCAAGCAGGATTGGCAGTTGTTCGATCTCCAGACAGACCTCCGTGAATCGACAGACCTCCGTGTCACAAAGCCCGACATAGCGGAGCGTCTCAAGGCCGAATACGAACGCTGGATGGCGGAAGTGACCGCCGCTCGCTGAGGCAGGCATCAGAGGAGAATCGACATGGGATCTGTCACGCATAGGACGGTAGATCTGACGCGAATCTGTAGGGTGGGGCTTGCCCCACCGGAACCTGGTTGGTGGGGCAAGTCCCACCCTACACGTTCCTCAAGGGCGTTGACGGCGTTCATCGTGGTTTCTTTGGCGTGCGGGCAGGTCGCTCGGGGCGACGATTGGCCTCAGGTGCAGCATGACGCTGCTCATACCGGGTACACGACCGACCAGCCCCAGCCGCCTTTTCAACTGCTTTGGCACCGCGATCTGAAGGAGCCGACGGCCACCGCGAGCCAGGTCATCGTGGCGGAGGGAAAGGTATTCGTCGCCACGGGGTATGGCAACCTGTATGCGCTGGACCGTCGCACGGGGGACACGGCGTGGGTATACAAGGCCCTGCGGCCCATTTTTGGTTCCGCCTCCTATGCGGAAGGCAGAGTCTACGTCAACTCGATGGACCATCATTGCCACGCCGTGGACGCTCAAACCGGCAAAGGACTGTGGAAGTTCGGCACCGGCGAAGGTCTCTGGGCGGCTCCCGTGATCGCCGAGGGCAAGGTGTTCATCGGGGGCCGTGATGGTCTTGTCTATGCGGTTGACGCTCGGAAGGGAAC
The DNA here is from genome assembly GCA_964354535.1 of uncultured Pirellulales bacterium. Classification (GTDB taxonomy): domain Bacteria; phylum Planctomycetota; class Phycisphaerae; order Sedimentisphaerales; family Anaerobacaceae; genus PLanc-01. The sequence goes on along the minus strand of CAYHAJ010000309.1, from coordinate 21,225 downwards.
GCAGCTTTGGCGTTCTCCGGTTGGAGGTCTTGTCATGTGCACGCCGGCGTATGCGGATGGGACACTCTATGTGGCGGCCGGGGACATGCACGTGTACGCGTACGATGCGAACGACGGCCGGCAAATCTGGAAATCGCCCCAGATACCAGGGGCGGCCGTCCGTGAATATTGGCTCGTCGCCTCGCACGGGACCATCGTGCTGACATCGCAGCTTGCCTATGCCTGTCACCCCACCCAACATGCGATCCAGAATGCGATCATGGTCCCGTACAACCAAGCGCACAAGGACGATCCGGTCCTCCGGGACCATGAGACCTTCGGGCCGTTGCAGGAGTGGCTCACAGCTCATCCTCATCACAAGACACTGCTCGTTCTGGACGCCAAGACGGGTCAAGAGAAATTCGTCGCCCCGATCATCACCGTCAACGGTGGCTCATGTATCGGCCCTGTGCCCGCCGTGGACCCCGACGGCTGGGCCTACACTGTCTATGGGAACATCCAGTTGGCGGCCTCCGGCTGGGCCTTCTTCGGTCGCTACAACCTCAAGACAGGCGTAATGGAGCCGCTGATCACAGACCGGTACGCCCCCAAGCTTCAGAATCCCAGCCAGTGGCACTGGCAGCCCAAGACCGGCACGACGTTCGGCCGAACGAGCACCTGGGACGGCGGCTTCTCCGTGATCGATCAGTCCTGGGGCGTGAGCATCGGCGGCGACATGGCCTTTCCCGTGCGCGATCCCGGCTGGCCGGACAATCCTCCCTTCCACAATTACTTCAAGATCTCCACACGCAAAGACTCCTATCTGCTAAGCAACTGGAACTCGCAGGAGCGAGTATTGGGCGAGCTCAACCTGGGCACCGTCGGCGGCGGGGCTATGCACAGCACCTGCTCACCCGCTGCCATCTCCGGCAATTGCCTGTTCCACAAGACCAGCCGGTCCGTGATCTTCGCTTTCGCAGGGGCCGCGCCGGACAACTCCGTGGGGCCAACCCAGGCACGTGAGAGAGCGAGACGCAGGACGGAAGATGCACAGCAGAAAACCGAAGATGGAGGGCAACGGGCAGAGATTCCCCGTAAACCGGGCCGAGACAACGCCAATGTTCTTGACGGCCTGTCCTGGATCGTGGACCTGAACGACGGCTGGCCGGTCCTGTCGCGCATCCACGGGCATCTGCCGTTGGATACCTACCGGCGAGTCCGGGACAATATCCTGACCGTAGCGCTGGGGCCGGACCCGGCGGCCAAGCCGCAGATCGGCCAGCGCGCCGGGGGCTGTGTGGAAGCCACGTACGGTTCGGGGTCGGACATGGCTACGGTGACGGTCAACCGCCTGTCCCCGGCCGTCCTGTTCGAGACCCCGTCCCGCGTCGTGGGTCTTCACGGCGCTGCCGCGGTGAAATACCTCGCCTTTGTCTCCGGCGGCCGGCCGCGCGTTCATCCCGTCGCGCAGATGGGCGGCGCCCTCGCAAAAGGTCTGGACCTGGATGAGCCTTGGGTTCTCGTGTGGTTCGGCGAGCGAGCGCCTGCCTGGTCCCACGTCCTGCCGCACGACGTGGAAGGCGAGAAAGGAGTCACCAAGGGTCCCAATGGTTATGACAGGAGTCCCGATTCCGTCGATTTGCCCATCCTGCTCCGGTTTGAACATAAAGCGCACGCGATCCGGGAGGACGCCAAGAAAGGTCTTGTTTTCGAGTTCGACGAGCGAGCCGGCAAAGTGGCCGTGATGCCGCTGGCCGGAGGCAGGTTGTTCCTGCCCAATGAGACGGAGAGATGGGCGCCAAGTCTGCCGGAGGAGATCGTGGCCCAGTGCCGGCAGTGGGCGGCCCGGTTGGGGCATTTCCCACTGACGGTTACGGAGTCCTCTGCCGTGGATACCGAGGCCGGAAATGTCACGATCCGACAGCGGTTCGAATGGGCGCAGTTCCAGGACCAGTGGGGGACGAAGGCCATCAAGGCCGCACCCGTCCCGCCGATGTTGGCGTTGGCCGTTGGCAGCGGGTTGCCCATCCGGTTCGCCAGCAGTGGCCGGGCGGTCCAGCCGACCGACTACGGCCTCATGGATACGGCTGGGTCGGCGATGGGTATCGAGGGAGTCGATGAATACGAATACACCATCGGCGGTCTGAAAGACCTTACGGCTGTCTCTTCTCCGGCGGCTGTCTCTCAGGACGCCGGCGCGAAGGCCCTGCAGGTCAGGCTGGAAGGCCACGTGCAGCAAATGGTCGAGGCCGGCCATCTGGCCCCGCTGCTGTACATTTATGGCGGCATCGGCGGAACCTGGTTCTCGCATTGCTATTGGGGGACCAGCACGGAATTGGCGCAAGCCATTGCCGTGGCCTATCCGTATCTCTCCGAATCGCTTCAGGCGAAGGCACTTGAATATCTCCGGAACGAATGGAAGGCGAATCCACCGTTCCAGACCGATCAGAGACGCTATTTCTCCGGCCGGTCGCGCACGTCGTACGAGTTGCCCTGGGGTGACATGGACCGCCACGCGACCTACCCAGTGAGTCGGGAGGCCGAGTATCGGGCGTGGGATCATCTCTTCAGTCTCTACGGCGTGGATGCCTACCTGCGTCTGACGGACGAGCAGCCCGATGCCGCTCTGCGGACGAAGGTGTCCACGGTTGTGGAACAGATGCTTCAGGCTCAAGACTGGGCGATCATGGGTCCCGCGCGGATACGTGACATCCGGGATCGCCACGCAGTGTTCTACTATAACCTGCAAGGCGCGGCTACGTATAACCGCTGGCTGGCCGGCGCGATCGGTGCTGCCCGTCTGGCGGGCCGGTACGGCTGGACCCGGGAGCAGGAGCGTGCCTGGTGTCTGCTGGCCAAGCTCGCGGTGGCCCGCGTGGCCCAAGCCCGCTACGTGGCGCAGATGCACCGTTACGGTCTGGTCCGAGGAGAACCCGCCCGGGACAACCGGACGTTACTGCACATCGACACGAGCGGCGCTGTGGTCGGCCGGGGGCCGCTGGAAGTCGGTGTGCATCAGAACCAGGAGACCCCGCCTTTCAACGATCTCGTCGAGGAAGTGGGGCGCCTGCTGGGTAGATATGCGCAGACCGAGTGCCGGACATATCTGGACCACTTGGATTACTCGTTGCCCTTCTGGTACATCAGCGAGGCTCCCAAACAACAGGCGACCGAGCATCGCACGACCCCGCTGCAATACTACAGCGGCAACGTCCTGGCGCAATACTGGGTCCTGGGCAAGCGCCGGGACGAATTTTCCCGATACCTTGACACGACCCGTTTCACCGGAGATCTTTACTACCTGCAGAATCTTGCGGCGTGTCTGCGCAGCTATGAGTAGGTGTAGGGTGGGGCTTGCCCCACCAAACGGGTTCCGGTGGGGCGAGCCCCACCCTACATACTGGAGGTTGGTACCATGACAAGTCGATTCAGAACGTTTGGCGCTATAGGTGTGTGTCTGGTCACGATGGGCTTTGTGGTCGGCACGAGCGAGGGTACGGAATCTGCCGCCGGGGCGCGGCGAAATGAGAAACGTGAGACCCGCCAGCAGACGAAACAGGCGCAGCAGGCTCCGCGGTTGCCGCCCACGCACGAAGACGAGAAATACGGCGATCATGCGAAGCAGGCCTTTGACCTGTACCTCGTCGAGAGCGAAACGCCCACGCCGTTGTTCATCTGGATTCATGGCGGCGGCTTTCGCGGTGGCGACAAGCGCGCCGTGGATGCGCAAATGGTCCGGCAGTTCCACGAGCATGGCGTCTCGTTTGCGTCCTTGAACTACCGGCTCACCGACGTGGGACCGTATCCGATGCAAATGCTCGATGCCGCCCGCGGTCTCCAGACCATCCGCTCTCGGGCCAAACAATACAGCATCGACCCCCAGCGGATCGCTTGCGGCGGCGGCTCGGCCGGGGCCGGCATCTCGATGTGGCTGCTGTACCACGACGACTTGGCCGACCCGAAGAGCGACGATCCCATTGCCCGCCAATCCACCCGGATCACCTGCGCGCTGAGCCTCGCGGGGCAGACCTCGTATGACCCGCGTACGATCCAGAAGCTCTTCGGCACCGATCAGGTCCATGAGGCCCTGGTCCTGCTCTACGGCATGAAGGACGACAAGGACCTGAACCGTCCCGAGCTGACCAAGCGGTTCGAGGATGCGTCAGCCATCCATCATGCGACGCGCGACGACCCGCCGCTCTATCTGTACTACCCGCAGGCCAACGAACCGCTCCCGGCGAACTCCCCCGGCAATCGGCACATCCATCACCCCAAATTCGGCTCTTTCCTCAAGGAGAAAACGGACCCACTCGGGCTGGAGGTTGTCCTCAAGCGGCGAGAAGATTACCCCGCCGGCAGTCCGAGTGTGACGCAGGATCAGGTGGATTGGGTGCTCAAGCAGTTCGGCGTCGCAGGCCATCCGCCCCAGCCCTGAAGGCGAACAACCTGTACGGTGGCACTGGCATCCGGCTCACCGGGAGGAACCGACAGTGGATCAGCACAGAATAACACGGCGTACGGTGCTTCAGACTACGGCGGCTGGGGTCATAAGCGCCGTCGCCTTTCCCTATGTTGTCCCCTCGTCTGTGCTCGGCAGTGATGGGAGCGTTTCGCCCGGCAATCGCATTACGCTGGGCCTGATCGGCGCCGGCAACATCAACAGTCAGCACCGGCAGGCCTTCTTGGCCGAGAAGGATGCACGGATCGTGGCCGTATGCGATCCGGCCGTGGACCGGCGCCAAGCGGCACGGGATCGCATCAACCAAGCGTATGGAGGCAGCGGGTGCGCTGACTATCGCGACTTCCGCGATCTGCTGGCGCGTCCCGATATCGACGCTGTCTGCGTCGGAACGCCGGACCATTGGCATGCGTTGCATGCAATTGCCGCGATGCGGGCCGGCAAGGACGTGTACGTGGAGAAACCCCTCACGCGCACGGTAGTCGAGGGCCGGCGGGTGATCGAGACAGCCGCAACCTATGGGCGGGTCCTTCAGACGGGTCTACAACGCCGGTCGATGGGGGCCTACCGTTATGCCTGTGAGTTGGTGCGCAACGGTCGGATCGGACGACTGACGCAAGTGGAAGTTGGCATCATCGGGATCAACAAAGGAGTGCAGGCCGGACAGAACTTCCCTGCGGCTCCAGTGCCGAAAGGCTTTGACTACGACCTGTGGTTGGGGCCCGCGCCGGTGACGCCGTTCTATCCACAGCGGGTCGCCCGAGGCAACGAGGTGTGCTACTGGTACTACATCTCGGACTATACGGCGGGCTTCATCAGTGGCAATGGCGTTCACTTCGTGGACATCGCCCAGTGGGGGATCGGCGATAGCGTCCCACCTGTGGAAGTGCACACTCTCTCGGCCGACATCCCGGCGGACGGCCTGGTGGACGATGCCATTGCCTGGCGGTCGGAGGTCCTCTACGACAACGGCGTGCGGATGAGTTACAGCAGTGAGGGTCATCCACATCCCGACGGCATCCGTTTCGTGGGGACGGAAGGTTGGATTCACATCACCGGTGGCGGCGCCCTGAGTGCCGATCCTGCGGATGTGCTGAAGTCGGTGATCGGTCCGAGCGAGCTCCACTTGCATGCCAGCCCCGAGCACCATCGTAATTTCCTGGACTGCATCAAGACACGCCAGCCCGCGGCGGCTTCGGCCGCGCTGGGGCATCACGCTACGACCACCTGCAATCTGGCGGAGATTTCCGCGCGCCGGGGCCGGAAGGTGAGGTGGGACGCCGGGGCGGAACGCTTCATCGAGGATGAGGAGGCCAACCGGCTGCTCGCCCGCGCGCTGCGCTCGCCCTGGATGATCTGACCTCTTGAAGAGCCTTGACGGACAAGAAGACCGCCTGGGGTCAGAGCTTGATTAGTGATTAAGGTATCGGTCCTGTTTTTCGCTTTTTCATCGGCCTCGACCGTCCTTGATGGGTCTGGGGTAGAGGCTGGACCTCAGGTGGGGGACTTGCCGGGGTATTTCTTCAGGCACAGGAACCAGTCGAGGCAGCGGTAGTCTGTGCCGGCCTTTTCGACGCGTTCCTGGGCCCCGCCGCAGGAGCCCCGCGGCGGGACGATGACGTCCTCGCCGACCCGCCAGTTGGCCGGCGTGGCGACTTTATATTCATCGCTGGTCTGCATCGCGATCAGCAGGCGCAGGATCTCGTTGATATTGCGGCCGTTCGACAGCGGATAGCAGAGAATCGCGCGGACGATCGTCTTCGGGTCGATGATGAAGACCGCGCGGACCGCCTGGGTCGTGCTGGCCGACGGCTGGAGCATCCCGTAGGCCTTGGACACCTCCATCGTCAGGTCGCTGATGACCGGGAACGTCACCTCGGGATAAGAAAAATCCCCCACGCCGCGCCGGTGCGCCGCGTGGGGGACCGAAATCGTACCTTACCGTGTTGCTGCAACCGCAGTCTCTACTTACCTGCCAGAGCGAGAACCTCCGCCGGGGTCAGGGCAAGGTCGTACAGCTTGATCTCATCCAGCGCCCCGTTGAAGGCGTTGCCATCGGCACTGTCCTGGCCCATCTGCAGGGCGGCCTCCCGGTCCGGACCGAACGAGAACGCGCCCGAGCCGGTCTGGACGCCATTGACGTAGAACCGCGCCGTCGTCTTATCGAAGGTCACGGCGATGTGGGCCCATTCGCCCACCTTCAGAGCCGGGGCGGTGCCCGCCGTGAGGCCATAGCGTGCGAACGAGAGCGCCCCGGTCGTCTGGGACGCCTCGATCTGCCACATCGTTTGATCGGCCGCCCAAGTGTCGCGTTTGCCGATCAGGCCCTGCCACTGGTTGCTCAGGCCGTTCCACTTGGCCCACAGCGAGACCGACAGCATGCCGGTCTTCTCCGAGGGGTTGAAGGTCCCCAGGCTGACGCAATTGCCCGGCGTGCCGGGGAACAGCATCGCCTTGCCCTTGCCGGCGAGGCCGTCCACGTAGCTGACGTTTCCCATCACGGTCCCGTCATGGCCGTTGCCGGAGCTGTCTTTGACATCGTTCTCGAACGAGTACGCCGCCACCAGGCCGACCGGTATGATGGGCTTGCCGAAGGCGATGTCGTCGAAGTACAGCATGCCGGCAGCGCCCGCCTTGGGATTGGCCCGATCGCCAACGCCAATCGTGAGCTTCTTGACCGCCGCCAGATTCACGCCCGTCAGATCGCTGAAGGCGATCGGCCATTGGGTCCAGGCACTCGCGTTGACCGCCGCCGCGTTGGAGTTGACGACCGTCTTGCTCTTGCCGGCCTTGTCCGTCACCGTCACGTACAGCGGCGCGGCGCCATTGTTCCACTGGGTTACACCGATCGACACATTCTGCCAGGCGCCGCTGGCCGTGCCGGTCGTGGAGACACTGGAAAACTCTGCCGTCGTGTACACACCGGCGTTGTGGCTGGTCACACACAGACCGACATAGGCGTTGGGCGCCATCGTGATATTCTGATCGACGTCGATCTGGGTCCACGTCTTGCCGTCGGCCGAGCGCTCGCCCTTGAACGTGTTGCCGGTACGCGTGATGCGGACCCAGTATGGGACGGTCAAGCCGGTGGTGTTCCGACTGGTGTGGGTGCCGCCGGTGTTCGCCCGCCACTCGAAAGCGGCGCCGTTGCCCGGGGTCATCACGCACAGGGCATACTTGGAGTTGGGCTCCAGGGTCTCGCGGATCATCACGCCCGCCTTGGCCCAGGCGTTCGTGTTGACCAGGCTGTCCACCTTGACGGTGATCGAACCATTGCCGCTGAGCGGCTTGTACACGAACCGGAACTGGTCGGAATTGTTCGCGATATCGGTACCCTCGCTGCTGACGGTAAAGGCGTTGTTCCCTTTGTCCGTGAAGCCCGCGGGGTAGCCCCGGTACCACAGGGCCAGGCTATTGGCCCCGCTGACGGTCCAGTCCTGGGTCGTGTCGAAGCTCCGCTCGGCCTCGGAGTAGAAGGGCGTCTTGACGTTGTTGTACTCGAACGGCATCGACTGCCTGCCGCCATGGACGATATTGGTTTCCCCAAACGTGCCGCTGCTGGCATTGATGTAGCCGACGAGCGAGCCGTTGCCGTTGGTGTAGCCATCGACCCAGGCCGTGAAGATCTCGCCCCCGGCCTTGTCCGTGTAGGTCTCGAAGTCCTCCACGGTCGCAAATTGCTGCGTGGTGAAGCTCCAGATGCTGCCGGGATACGTGGCCGTGCCGACCTCATCGACTTTCCAGTAGTAGGTCGTGCCGAAGTCCAGAGCCCCCGGCGTAAAGCCATGGGTGGTCACGCTCTTGCTCGTGGCGGTTCCGGCGGCTTTATCGCTGCCGAAGACCACCGTGTGTGAGGTCACATCGCGGCCCGGCCGCCAATCCAGCGCGGCGCCCAGCGTGACGTTTTCCGCATACTGGCCCGGCTGCGGGGCGCGGGCTTCCGTCGGAATGTAGTAGAACCGCACTTCGCTCAGACCGCAGGCCTTGAGGCCGATCATACTCCAGTTGCTCTTGGCGGTCAGCCGGACGTACCGGGCCATGACGCCGCCCATGTCTACCGTAGTGTTGTGGGCATAGCTCGGCAGGGCGATCGCCCGCGCGAACTGCAGGTCCTTCAGGGCCGTCCAGGTCGTGCCATCGGTGGAAGTCTCGATCGTGACGTCCTTGAACCCGTAGCCGAGGACCGGCTCCATTTCCGTATCATGGTTCCAGACCCATAGCTCCTGGAGCTTGTAGACCTTGTCGAACTGATAGCGGATCCACACCGGCGCCGCGCCGGTCATGCTGCTGACCCACATGGCGTCACTGACCGTCGAGTGCAGATCCCCTGTCAGGCCGGAGCCATTGATGGTATTGGCCGGTCCGGTCGTGCTCTTGTCCTGACTGGAGGCGGTCGCCGTGATGCTCGCCCCGGGGATCGGATAGGCATACGGCTCGACAGTGAAGCTCCAGACATCGCCCTTGAACACCGTGTTGGTCGGTGCCGCGTTCACCTCGTCCACCCGCCAGTAGTAGGTCTTGCCGTACTCCAGCGCCGTGGTGGGCTTGAAGGAAATCTCGGCTTGGCCTTTGCTGACGGCCTTGCTCAGATCGGCGGTGTTGACATCATCGAAGCTCGTGCCGAGATACACGTTGTGGGTCGCGGCGAACGGGCCCGCTTTCCAGCTCAGCGTCGGATCCGACGGGATGTCCGTGGCCTTGTCGTCCGGGGTGGGACTGCCCGCGCTCCGTTTGCTCTTGGGTTGCGTGGCGACATAGTCGCCCTCGTACCACTTCACGTCGTCGATCCAGAACTCCTGCGCCTTGAATTCGACGTGGAACGTGACATGCGCCGGCGTCACATCGGCGGCGAACACGGGCGTCGTGGTGTGGTATTCCACCCACTTTTCGGTGGCGGTGACTTGCGTCTCGCCATATCCGGTCCACGGATCCTGGGCCAACTCCGGCTTGAGATTGATCGTCGCGGTGCCGCTCTTGCACTTGAAGAAGAGGGACAGCGTGTACTTCTTGCCTTGCTTGAAGGTCCCTTGTCCGGCGATCAGAACCGGCGAGACCGCGCCATCCCAGAAATTGGTGCCTGCCCCGGAGACCTTCACATTGAGGCAATAGGTCCCCTCGATCGGACCCTCGGGGACGGTAGCACCAACGCAGTCCTTCACCACGGCCGAGGTGACCGTAGCACCCCCGCCGCCATAGCTGCCCCACGGCGTGAGCGCCCCGGTCTCAAAGCCGGGATTCTGAAACAGGTTCGTGATCTGTTGGGCTTGGCTGGGCCCCGAAGCCACGAACCCCAGTGCCAGGGCTGCCATCAACCAGGTTACTCGATTTCTCATGATCCTTGCTCCTTCCCACTCAGTCGTTCTGCGACTTAACTCAGTTGACTTCTACTCGTCTACCAAGATACGATCGTGGAGCGGTTACGGTTGCCACGGGCCCCCATGCGAGGAATTGTATGGGGGAATCCGAGGATCGCCTTCGTTGGGTGTGTCGTCCGGTGGTGCCGGTCGACGCCACCGCAGGGCGAAACGAGCGGCGTAGTTGCAGGAGAAGAATTGGGTGCCGGGAATCCGTAGCAGTACGCCCACATGCTCCTCCAGATATAACCCATCACCGACCGTTGGCCTCTGTAACGCTTCATAATAGTCCCCCTTGACCCCGGTGTCAAGAACAAATCCATCGCCCGTACCCCCGGCCTCGGGCGCGACGAGGGGGCGCAAAAACAACGGGGCCCGCACCTCGTGGTGCAGGCCCCGAATTTGCGGCGGAGGGCGTTCGTGCTCGCACGGGCACCTTCCTCCCTTACTTCGTCGGGACGTAGTCGCCCTCGTAGAACTTCACGTTGTCGACCCAGAGATCTTGCGCCTGGAAACCGATGTGGAAGGTCAAGGACGCCGGGCTCACGTCGGCCGCGAACACAGGGGTGGTCACATAGTATTCCACCCACTTGTCCGTGACGGTGACCTGCTTCTCGCCGTACCCTTCCCAGTTGGGGGCCGAATGCTCCGGCTTCATATTGACTTTCCCCGTGCCACTCTTGACCTTGAAGAAGGCGGACAGGGTGTACTTCGCGCCCTTCGCGAACGTGGGTGCGGCGACATTGAAGGCGCAGTCCCAGAAGTTGGTGCTGGGGCCGGACACCTTCAGACTGAGAACGTAGCTGCCGTCGACCGGACCTTCGGCGACCGCGGCCCCCGTGAGGTCCTTCACCACGGCCGCGGTGAGCGTGGCGCCGCCGCCGCCCCAGGCGCCCCACGGTGCCTGGGCACCCGTTTCGAAGCTGCCGTTGACCGCATAATTCGTCAGGTCGCGCACGGCCGGCTTGCCGAACCCGATGTCGTCGAAGAACAACATGCCGGCGCCACCGGCCTTCGGGTTGGCCCGATCGCCGACGCCGATCGTCAGCTTCTTGACCGCCGCCAGGTTCACGCCCGCCAGGTCGGTGAAGGCAATCTGCCACTGCGTCCAGGCACTCGCGTTGACCGCCGCGGCATTCGGGTTCACGACCGTCTTGCTCTTGCCGGCCTTGTCCGTCACCGTGACGTACATGGGCGCCGCGGCATTGCTCTCCTGGGTCACGCCGATGGACTGGTTCTGCCAGGTGCCGGTGACCGTGCCGGTCGTCGCGACGTTCGAGAACTCCGCCGTGCTGTAGTTGCCGGTGCTATGGCTGGTCACGCACAGACCGATGTAGGCGTTGGCGGCCATCGTGATGTTTTGCTCGGTGCCGAGGGCCGTCCAGGTCTTGCCGTCCGCCGAGCTTTCCGCCTTGAAGTTGTTGCCCGTGCGGGTGATCCGGACCCAATACGGGGCCTTCACCGCCGCCGTGCCGGTCGGCCAGCCCGTGTTGGCACTGGCAGCGCCAACGTTGGGACGCCACTGGAACGCGCAACTGTTGTCGGGGGTCACCGCGACCGCCGCGTTCTTGGCGTTGGCCTCGAGCGTCTCGCGGATCATGACGCCCGCCTTGGACCAGGCATCGCTGCGCGTCAGGCTGTCGACCTTGACCGTGATCGAGCCGTTACCGCCAAGCTGCCTGTAGACGAAGCGGAACTGGTCGGTGTTGTTCCAGATATCGGAGCCTTCGCTGCTGACCGTGAAGGCGTTGTTGCCCTTGTCGGCGAACGCCACGGCGTAGCCCTTGTGCCAGAGCGCCAGGCTGTTGGCCCCGTTGGCGGTCCAGTCCTGGGTCGTGTCGAAGGCCCGCTCGGCCTCGGAGTAGTAGGGGGTCTTGACGTTGTTGTACTCAAAGGGCATCGACTGTTTGCCGCCATGGACGACGCCGGTCTCACCGAACGTGCCGCTGCGGGCATCGATATAGCCGACGAGCGAGCCGTTGCCGTTGGTGAAGCCGTCGACCCACGCCGTGAAGATCTCGCTACCGGCCTTATCCGTGTAGCTCTCGAAGTCCTCCACCGGCGCGTATTCCTGCGTGACGAACTTCCACACGTTGCCCGGATAGGTGGCCGTGCCGACCTCATCGACTTTCCAGTAGTAGGTGGTGCCGAACTCCAGCGCGCTGGGCGTAAAGCCGTGCTCGGTTACCGTGTTGACGGGGGCGGTGCCGTTGGTCACGGCCGCCTTATCCGTGTCGAAATAGACCTTCTGGGAGGTCACATCGCGGCCCGGCCGCCAATCCAGACTCGTGCTGACGCTGATGCCGCTGGCGTTGAGCGCCGGCTGCGGCGCCGAGGCCTGGACCGGCACATAGTAGAACCGCACTTCGCTCAAACCACACTGCTTGAGGCCCACCATGCTCCAGTTGCCCTTGGCGGTCAGCCGGACGTACCGGGCCATGACTCCACCCATATCCACCGTGGTGTTATGGGCGTAGCCCGCCAGGGCCACCGCTTGGGCGAACTGCACGTCTTTCAGGGCCGTCCAGCTTGTTCCATCGGTCGAGGTCTCGATGGTAGTGTCCTTGAACCCGTAGCCGAGGACCGGCTCAAACTCCGTGTTCTGGTTCCAGACCCACAGTTCCTGCAGCTTGTAGACCTTGTCGAATTGATACTGAATCCAGACCGGGGTCGCACCGGTCATGCTGCTGAGCCACATGGCGTTGGCGGAGGTCGAGTGTAGATCGTTCGCCAGTCCGGAGCCATTGATGGTATTGGCCGGTCCGGTTGTGCTCTTGTCCTGACTGGAGGCGGTCGCCGTGATGCTCGCGGCCGGGATCGGGTAGGCAAAGGTCTCGACCGTGAAGCTCCACACATCGCCCTTGAAGACCGTGTTGCTCGGCGCCGCGTTGACCTCATCCACGCGCCAGTAGTAGGTCTTGCCGTATTCCAGGAGGTCGGCCGGCTTGAAAACGGTGTCGGCCTGGCCCTTGCTGACGGCCTTGGTGACATCCGCCGTGTTGACATCCGCAAAGCTGGTGCCCAGGTACACGTTGTGCGTCGCGGCGTACTTGGTCGCTTTCCAGCCCACCGTCACATCACGCGGCACGTCCGTCGCCTTGTCCGAGGGACTGGGCTCGTCCGCCGCCATCCTCGTGCCGATGACCGTCTTGACGTAGTCGCCCTCGTACAGTCTGACACAGTCGATCCAGAAGTCACCGGGGGCGAACGCGAAATGGAAGGTGGGGCTGGCGGGGGTCACGTTCGCCGCGACGACGGGGGTCGTCACATGGTATTCCACCCACTTATCGGTGACGGTGGCGACCAACTCGTTGTACGCCTCCCACGGGTCGGCTCCGCGCTCCGGCTTCAGACGCACCTGCAGTGTGCCCGATTTGGTCTTCATGAAGCAGGAGAAGGTGTATTTCTTGCCTTGCTGGAAGGTGTGGCTGCCGTCCGTCATGCCAACGTCCCAGTTGTTGGCGCCCGCGGCCGCCACGACCACGCGCAGGCAGTACTTACCGTCCACCGGCTTCTCGGGAACGGTCGCCCCGGCGAGATCCGTGACGACCGTGCCGGTCCCGGCGCCGTAGATGCCGTACGGGGCCATCTGGCCGTTCTCAAAGCTACCATTGGTCAATAGGTTCGTTGGTTGTTGTGCATGGCTGACCCCGGATGCCGCGAATCCGATCATCAAGGCAGCCGTCAACCAGACTACTCGATTTCTCATGATTCTTACTCCTTCTTTCCTCGTCACTGTGCGACCTGATTCAGTTGACTTATGCTCGTCCAGCGCAACCGCACGAAAGATGGGCTACGCGTACATATTCGTCTTCTGCCCCGCCAGAGAAGAATGGGATGCCGGGAGTCCGTGGCAATACGCCCGCGCACCTCTCGGCCCTGCGAGAATGGCAGAGGGTCCCCAAACGCGATCCGTGGCGTTTGGGGGCCCAGACTGTGCTGTCTGTTTTTGATGGTTCACTGCCCCGTCCTATCGACACCTGGTGCTCATCGAATGACATCGGCTGGGCCACAGCGCCCGGAGACGCTCTTTGCGAAGCGCACACATACACCCTCTCGGCACCTGTCCGTCATGGCGTGATGCATCAGGCAGGTAGCGCGACACGCGTTGACAGTGCTGTTATCTGGATCCGTTGGGCCGACCACTCTCCCGTTGCGTTCCCCGGTCCGATTGAGTTCCCGACGCGAGGCTCCTCCAGATATAATCCATCACCGACCATTGGCCCCTGTAACGCCCCATAATAGGGGCCAGTGGCCCTGGTGTCAAGAACAAATCCGGTGCCCCGACCTCCGCGGACGACCGCGCGCAAAACAACGGGGCCTGTACCGACGGGTCCAGGCCCCGAATTGTCCCCTTGATCCTCCGCCGAGGGCAGCCATGCCGCAGGCGGCACGCTCATCCCGAACCGAGCGCGCCGGACGGTGCCCTACTTGCCGGCCAGCTTGAGCACCTCCGCCGGGGGCAGGGCGATGTCATAGATCTTGACCTCGTCCAGCATCCCGGTGAAGCGGCCTTCCACGCCCGTGTTGGCGCTGTTGGCCCGGGCCCCGAGATACGTGTTGTGCGTCGTCGCCGCCAGCTTGCCGGGGGTGGTGGCCACGAAGGCATCCTGCACGCCGTTGATATAGAGCGTCTTGGTGTTGGCGGCATTGTCATAGACCGCGGCAATGTGGACCCACTCATTGAGCGGGGCATCCTTCGACGATCTGGGCTCGTCGTCCTGGCCCACGCCGCGGGTCGTGAAGACAACCCGACTGCTATCCCGCCGCCGCAGTTGCCAGCCGATGCCGCTCTCGCCGCGATTGCCCACCATCACGTGGTTCCAGTTGCTCGTCCAGGCCCCGATGTTGGCCCACACCGAGAGGCTGAAGCTGCCCGGGAAATTGAACCCGGGCCAGTTGCCCAGGTCCACGCAATCGGTGGTGCCGTTGAGCTTCAGGGCCGACCCGGTCTTGCCCGGCGCGAACGTCGGGGCGCCGACGGCCGTGCCGTCATAGCCATTGGCGGAGCTGTCCTTGAGGTCGTTCTCGAACGCGTAGGAGGCCACCAGGCCGACCGGCGCGGGACGCCCACCGAACAGAATGTCGTCAACGTACATGGTGCCGGTGCCGCCGGCCTTCGGGGCGGCCTTGTTGCCCACACCGACCGCCAGCGACTTGACCGCGCTCATCTTCACGCCCGCCGAGGTAAACTCGCTCAGCGGAATTATCCACTGCTGCCACGACATGGCCGCGGTGGCGGCGGTGTCTGGGTGTTGCACCACCTTGGTCTTGCCGGCACTGTCCTTGACCGACAGGTAGACACCTTCGACGGAGTTGCCCGCCGGTTGCGCCGCCCCGATCTCCGCCACCTGCCAGGCGCCCGTCACGTTGCCGGTGGTCGAGACATTGGAGAAGGTCGCACTGGTCGTGATGGCGGCATCGTGGCTGCACAGCGCCAGGCCGATCAGGACCGGATTGTTCATCGTGATTGTCTCGGCCGCGCCCAACTGGGTCCAGGTCTTGCCATCGGGCGAAATGGAGCCCGAGAGGGCGTTGCCCTTACGCTCGATCTTCACCCAATAGGGCGCTGCGACCACTGCCGCCGTGTTGTCGGTGTTCGCCGGGGCGCCGTTGGCGGCGGTCCGGCGCTGGAAGCTGGCGCCGTTGCCGGCGCTGGCGCCGCCGGGGGTGATGGGCATGAAGGCATGGACCGACCCGGGCTGGATGCTCTGGCGGATCATCACGCCGCCCTTGGCCCAGACGTTACTGTTGAAGATGCTGTCCACGCGGGCGACCATCGTGCCGTCGCCGCTGAGGCTCTTGTAGGCGAAGCGGAACTGGTCGCCGTTGTTCCAGATGTCGGTGCCGATGGCGTTCATGAGAATGCTGCCGGAAGCCGTCTCGACAAAGCCCGGGGCGACGCCGCGGAAGTACACGACGAGCTCTTGGGCCCCACTGGCGGTCCAGTCCTGGGTCGGCGTGAAGGTGCGCTCGGCCTCGGAGAAGTTGGGCGCCTTGGTGTTGTCGTACCGCAGCGGCATGGACTGCTTGCCCCCGCGGAAGATCGTCGTTTCCCCGAAGGTGCCGTTCCTGGCCTGATCCAGACCGACGGTGGAGCCGCTGGACTTGAAGTTGTCGGCGAAGCCGTCCACCCAGGTGGTGAAGATCTCCGCGCCGGCCTTGTCCGTGTAGCTCTCGAAGTCGTCGATAGGCTGGTGCTGCTGGGTGGCAAAGGCCCAAACGCTGCCCGGATAGGTGGCGGCGCCCACCTCGTCCACTTTCCAGTAGTAGGAAGTGCCGAAGTTCAGGACGCCGGGGTCGAAGCCATGATCGGCCACCGTCTTGGCCGCTACGGTTCCCCCGAGCACGGCCGCCCGGTCGGCGCCGAAGAAGACCTTGTGCGACGTCGCCTCGCGGCCCGGCCGCCAATCCAGAGTTGGGCTCAGACTCACGGACCCGGCGTTATGCGCCGGCTGCGGGGCGCGGGCCAGGACCGGAACGTAGGAGAAGCGGACCTCGCTGAGGCCGGCCTGTGGCGCGAGACCGCCCCACGTGGAGCTGATCGTCAGCCGGACATAGCGGGCGTTCATACCCAGCTTGACCGTGGTGTTGGCGGCGTAGCCGGGCGCGCCCGGCGCTCGCGCGAACTCCGGCACATCGCTCGCCGGCGTCCAGGTGGCGCCGTCGAGGGAGGTCTCGACCGTCACCTTCCTGGCCCCGAAGCCGAGGAAGCCCTCGATCAGTTGGTTCGAGTTCCAGACCTGCATTTCATAGACCTTGTAGACCTGGCCCAGATCGTACTGGATCCAACTGGGTAGCCCCGCGCCCGAGAGCCACATTGTGGTCGGCTCCGCGCCGTGCAGGTCCCCGGTCATCCCGGAGCCGTTGACGGTATTCGCAGGCCCCATGCCGGTCTGGGAGCTGGAGGCCGTGGCCGTCACACCCATAATGGAATAGGCGTAGGGCTCGACGGTGAAGCTCCAGACGCCGCCCTTGGCGACGGCCGTGCTCGGCGGGGCGTTGACCTCATCGACCCGCCAGTAGTAGGTCTGGCCGTATTCCAGCGGCGCAGGCACCTTGTACGTCAATCCCGTCTGGCCTTTGCTGACCGACTGCGGCTTCGTGGTGTCGGCCGTGTCGACCTCGGCAAAGGTAGTGCCAAAGTAGACATTATGACCGGCCGCGGCGTCTCCGGCCGCCCAGGAAAGAACCACGTCGCGCGGCACATCGGTCGCCCCCGCGCTCGGCTGGGTCGCGCTGGCGGAGCGGGTGTCCCCCGTCATGGCCTGGGTGATTCCGCTGACGGGCAGGGCGGTGTCGTAAATCCGCACCTCGTCAATGCTACCCATAAAGGTTTCCGTGTTCGTGGAGTCCACACAACCGATCGTCACGGGGGTGGCATTGGTGGTCGCATCTCCCAAGGTGACACTCCCGCGGTCGGTTTCCTTGCCATTGACATATTGCACGGCGGTGCCGTTGGCCCAGGTCACGGCCACATGCGTCCATTCATTGGCATAGGGGACGAGCCTCGTATTACCCCACCACAAGCCGGTACCACCGGCGCCCGTATCGCATCGAAACAGGAGATCGCCCGCGGGGTTGGTCTGCCAGAACCATTTGATACTACCGGGATTCCAGCCCAGACGTTTGCCGACGATGCCCTGCTGGGAGATGCTGCCGCCCCGGCCCTCCCACTTGATCCAGGCCGCCAGCGTCATGGCGTTGTTCGTGGCCGTGGGGTTGAGGCCGGTGGTCACGATTCGTTCCCCGGCCGTGTCGAAACGCGCGGCCCCGCCCTTGACGCCGGCCACCCACTCCACGCCGCTGCTGAGGGTACCGTCGTTGCCCTTGCCGGTCACGTCGGCGGTCTTCGTCCCCTGGCCCTCATTGAGCGGCCAGTAGGCGATCAGCTCCGCCCCCGCCGTCCCACAGAGGGCCACCATCAGAAGAAGACTCCATGATCCTGCTTTGCGTACCATCTTCAACACCTCCATCAAACCGACTGCACGATTTCTCATAACCTTTTCTCCTTCCCGCTCAAAAGGAACAAACGTCGGGGCCTGTACTCCTGGTACAGGCCCCGGATTCTCCTGTTGGTTCGCTGCCGAGGGCGGCCGTGCCCTCTTCAGAATATTCCCCCTTTACTTGGTGGGGACGTAGTCGCCCTCGTAGAACTTGATGGTATCGACCCAGAACTCCTGCGCCTGGAAGCCGATGTGGAATCTCAGAGCCGTCGGGGTCACGTCGGCCGCGAGGACCGGAGTCGTCACATAGTATTCCGTCCACTTGTCCGTGATCGTGATCTGCCTCTCGCCGTACCCTTCCCAGTTCCCGCCCGCGTGCTCCGGCTTGAAGTTGACTTTCCCGGTGCCGCTCTTGGTCTTGAAGAAGGCGGACAGGGTGTACTTGGTGCCTTTCACGAAGGTGGGGGCCGGTGCCAGACCGATGGCACAATCCCAGAAATTGGTGCTGGGGCCGGACACTTTCACATTGAGGCAATACTTCCCATCGATGAGAGCCTCGGGCACATCGGCCCCCGCACAGGCAGTCACCACGGCCGCGGTGGTCGTCTGACCGCCGCCGCTGCCGGCGTACCACGGGGCCAGGGCGCCCGTTTCAAAGTCGCCGTTGGTCGCGTAGTTCGTCAGGTCGCGCACGGCCGGCTTGCCGAACCCGATGTCATCGAGGAACAGCTTGCCGGCGCCACCCGCCTTCGGATTGGCCCGGTCACCGGCGCCGATCGTCAACTTCTTGACCGCCGCCAGGTTCACACCCGCCAAATCGCTGAAGGCGATCGGCCATTGCGTCCAGACGCTCGCGCTGACGGCTCCCGCATTGGGGTTCACGACCGTCTTGCTCTTGCCGGCCTTGTCCGTGACCGTGACGTACAACGGCGCGGCGCCGTTGCTCCACTGAGTCACGCCGATCGACGCATTCTGCCAGGCACCGGTGACCGTGCCGGTCGTCGCGACGTTCGAGAACTCTGCCGTGCTGTAGAGGGTGGCGTTATGGCTGGTGACCGCCACGCCGATGTAGACGTTGGTCGTCATCGTGATGGTCTGATCGGGGGTCAACGCTGTCCAAGTTTTGCCATCCGCAGAACTCTCGGCCTTGAAGGTATTGGCCGTGCGGGTGACCCGGACCCAGTAGGGGGCCTTGACGGCGGCGACGCCGGTCGGCCAGTTCACACTGCCGCTGGCGCCGCCGGTGGCATTGCGATACTGGAACGAGCAACTGTTGTCCGGGGTCACCGCCATGGTGGCATGCTTGGAGCCGGCCTCGAGAGTCTCCCGGATCATGACGCCCGCCTTCGTCCAGGCATCGCTGCGGGTCAGGCTGTCGACCTTGACGGTGATCGAGCCGTTGCCGCTAAGCTGCTTGTAGACGAAGCGGAACTGGTCGGCATTGTTCCAGATATCGGTACCGGTGCTGCTGACGGTGAAGGCGTTATTGCCTTTGTCGGCAAAGCCCGTCGGGTATCCGATGTGCCACAAGGCCACACTATTGGCCCCGTTGCCGGTCCAGTCCTGCGGCGTGTCGAAGGTCCGCTCGGCCTCGGAGTAGTAGGGGGCCTTCACGTTGTTGTACTCGAAGGGCATCGATTGCTGGCCGCCATGAATGATCGTCTTCTCGCCAAAAGTGCCGCCGCTGGCATTGAGATAGCCGACGAGTGAGCCGTTGCCGTTGGTCATGCCGTCGACCCAGGCGGTGAAGATCTCCTCACCGGCCTTGTCGGTGTAGCTCTCGAAGTCCTCCACCGGTGCGTATTCCACGGTGACGAACTTCCAGACGTCGCCCGGATAGGTGGCGGTGCCGACCTCATCGACTTTCCAGTAGTAGGTCGTGCCGAATTCCAGAGAACTGGGGACAAGACCATGCCGGGTCACCGTCTGGGCGGCGACAGTGCCGTTGGTTACAGCCATCTTATCCGTGCCGAAATAGACCTTCTGCGAGGTCACATCGCGGCCCGGCCGCCAATCCAGAGCCGCGCCGACGCTGATATCCTTGGCATTCATCGTCGGCTGCGGCGCCGAGGCCTGGACCGGCACATAGTAGAACCGCACTTCGCTCAGACCACATGCCTTGAGGCCCACCATGCTCCAGTTGTTCTTGGCGGTGAGCCGGACGTACCGGGCCATGACCCCGCCCAGGTCCACGGTGGTGTTGTGGGCGTAGCCTGCCAGGGCCGTCGACTTGGCGAACTGCACGTCTTTCAGGGCCGTCCAGTTCGTCCCATCCGTCGAAGTCTCGATGATCACGTCTTTGAAGCCATAGCCAAGCACCGGCTCGAATTCCGTGTTGTGGTTCCAGACCCACAGTTCTTGGAGCTTGTAGACCTTGTCGAACTGATAGCGGATCCAGACCGGCGTCACACCGGTCATGCTGCTGAGCCACATGGCATCGCCGACGGTCGAGTGCAAATCGTTCACCAGGCCGGAGCCATTGATCGTATTGGCCGGTCCGGTCGTGCTCTTATCCTGACTGGAGGCGGTTGCCGTGATGCTCGCGGCCGGGATCGGATAGGCAAAAGTCTCAACGGTAAAGCTCCAGACATCGCCCTTGAAGACCGTATTGGTCGGCGGCGCGTTGACCTCATCGACCCGCCAATAGTAGGTCTTGCCGTACTCCAGCGGGGCGGCCGGCTGGAAGGTGGTTCCCGCCTGGCCCGGACTGACAGCCTTGGAAAGATCGGCCGCGTTGACATCCGCGAACGTGGTGCCCAGGTACACGTTGTGCGTCTTGGCATACAGGCCCGGGCTCCAACTCAACGACGTATCGATGGGTACGTTGCCGCCCTTGTCGGCGGGAACGGGGTTGTCGGGACGCGCCAGAATCGTCTTGTCGGGCAGCGGCGGGGGCTCTGTGGCAAACCAGATCCGATCGACGTACACATCCGTGCCGTTGCCGACAAGGTTGAAGTGGAAGTCGATGTCGCTGTTGAAGACCCCCGTTCCCCCGACGGTCGCGTCCGTGTGGGTGTACTCGAAGTTGAACGTCTTGGGTTCGGGGGTCAGTTGGATGGTCCCAGACCAGTACACCCGCCAGTTGTACAGCGTGCGGGCCTGGACCAGGAGCTCGACCGACCGTGGGGCATCCGCCTTGGCCATGAAGCTGATATAGTGTTTCTTGCCTTGCTCGAGCTTCAGGTAGGAACGGAAGACCAGCAGCGGATCGAGATCTGTGCCCGCAATGTCGATCTTCATCGCATTTCGGCCGGACAACTTGGCGTCCTGCACGATACTCAGGCCGGTGAAGTTCGGGCTCTCCCACAGATTCCAGAGGCTGGTCAGGGTCACCTGCTGATCGAATTCCCAGTTGGGGATTTGGTTCTGGGCATGGGCGGTGACCGCCGCTAGCGCGACGGCAATGACGAAAACTGCCAACTTGCTACGCATGGTATAACCCTCGGGAAAAAAGGTCGAAAAGGAATAACGCTTCCGGCACGAATCG